>NZ_JAMBQG010000009.1:0-249987 GCF_023369805.1 Parabacteroides leei | reverse complement strand
GCACTTTATTCCCCTATAAAAGAAGTTTACGAACCATAGATCCTTCATCCTTCACGCGACTTGGCTGGTTCAGGCTCTCGCCCATTGACCAATATTCCTCACTGCTGCCTCCCGTAGGAGTCTGGTCCGTGTCTCAGTACCAGTGTGGGGGACCTTCCTCTCAGAACCCCTATCCATCGCAGACTTGGTGAGCCGTTACCTCACCAACTATCTAATGGAACGCATGCCCATCTATCAGCAATTAATCTTTAACAAATATTCCCATGCGGGACCCCTGTTTTATGCGGTATTAGTCCGACTTTCGCCGGGTTATCCCCCTCTGATAGGTAGGTTGCATACGCGTTACTCACCCGTGCGCCGGTCGCCATCTATTTGTATTGCTACATATAATGCTGCCCCTCGACTTGCATGTGTTAAGCCTGTCGCTAGCGTTCATCCTGAGCCAGGATCAAACTCTTCGTTGTATAAATTGTTTTGTCTTGCTCAGAATCCGTTATTTATTCTCAAGTTTTTGACGGTATTAATTTTTTAATACTTGTACTACTTGTTGATATGTAAATCTTTCAAAGAACTTTCGCTTTCTTTTCGATTGCGGCTGCAAAGGTAAGGACTTTTTTTAAACCGCCAAATTTTTTAGAAGAAAATTTGAAAAGTTTTTTTTGAGCCTCTGTGGCGGTTGGATTTTTGCTTAGAATCTCTAACCTCATCCCCTCTCCTACAGCTTACCTCTTTCATCATTTTTCATGCGCCGTTCTCTCTCGAATGCGGGTGCAAAAGTAGACCTTTTATTATTACAATCCAAATCTTTTAGCTATTATTTTTTAATTATTTTTTCCACAAAGGCTTTGTAATATAATGTACGGGCGTAATAAAGACAACAGGAAAATTATAACCGAAAGACATTATACCTCGAAGAATACAGGGATAGTTCGTATACCAAACTAAAAACCTTTCCTGTGATAAAACTAAAAATATTCTTTCTTTTATTCGTTTGACATATATCGAACGAAGAGAATACATCTATCAAACGAATAAAGCATATATGTACTCTTTACGTTCGATATATGTCAAACGTATTTTTATACGGGTGCTTTATGGAATTTCAATACGTTTTTTAAGAATTTTGCTAAAGATCTTTTTCTATCTTTGCCACAATATCATTATCAATTTAAACTTAATCTAAAATGGAATCAGTAATGAAAAGAGTAACGGCCACTAGCCTACTAGCCTCTTGTGCAGTATCATTAGCTCTGTTTACTTCATGTGCAAGTACAGAACAAAACACTCTTACTCCCGAAGAGGTCGCCGACGGTTGGCAGCTCCTTTTCGACGGAAAAACACTCAACGGTTGGAAAGATTACAATGAGACTACCCTCACTCAGCCGTGGCACGTAGTAGACGGATGTATTCAGGCCAAAGGCGATGGCAGTGATGCTAGTGGTTATATCGTAACCGACAAACAGTATGAAAACTTCGAATTATCATGGGACTGGAAACTTTCTAAAGGTGGCAACAGTGGTATGCTTTACCATGTAGTAGAACGTCCTCAGTTTGCCGTTCCTTATGTAACAGGACCGGAATATCAATTAATCGACGAACCGAACTTCCCGGAGCCTCTGGAAGAATGGCAAAAGCTGGGTGTTGATTACGCAATGCATTTGCCAGACAAGTCTAAAATGAAAGTAAATCCGCAAGGCGAATGGAATAACTCAAAAATTGTATTCGACAATGGCCATGTAGAACATTGGTTGAACGGACAAAAGATTTTAGAATTTGAAGCCTGGACAGACGACTGGTATGAAAAGAAAAATAGTGGAAAATGGTCCAATGCCCCCGAATATGGTTTGGCAAAGAAGGGTGTCCTTTGTTTACAGGATCATGGTTATCCTGCCTCCTTCCGTAATTTAAAGATCAAAGAACTCCCCCGCAAAAGCCAGGAAGTGAACTTATTCAACGGTGTCGACCTGAAAGGCTGGGAAGCATACGGAACTGAATTATGGTATGTGAAAGACGGCTTACTGATTTGTGAAAGCGGTCCTGACAAGAAATATGGCTATCTGGCAACTCGTGATTACTACGATGATTTTGATTTAACTGTTGAGTTCAAACAAGAAGCAGACGGTAATTCAGGCGTATTCATCCGTTCTTTTATTGAAGAAGATGTAAAAGTAAACGGATGGCAGGTTGAAGTTGCTCCTAAAGGACACGACACCGGAGGGATTTACGAATCATACGGACGCGGATGGTTGGTGCAGATTCCGGATGAAAAAGAAACAATCCTAAAAGAAGGTGACTGGAATACCATGCGTATCAAAGTTCAGGGAGATAACGTACAAACCTGGCTGAACGGAGAAGAAATGGTTAACATTAACGATGAAAAAATTGGAGCCGGACAAGGCCGCATCGCTTTGCAAATTCATGATGGCGGCGGAATCAAAGTTCTATGGCGTAATCTGAAACTGAAAACGTTATAACACACAAAAAGAGGGTGTGTCAAAACCCTCTTTTTAACAAAATCACCCCTGCTACAGATACTTGTGACAGGGGTGATTTTTCTGTTTTGGGTGTTTTGACACACCCTCATTTTTATTTTTATCACTTACGTTCATGTCCTTTTTTACGAGGGCTATCCGCTTTTTTCTGTCTTTCCAGATATTGATTGTACTGTTCATCAGTTAGAATCTTCTTTATCTGAGCATCTTTTTCAGTACGCATAGCTGCCATTTTTTCACGCATCTTTTCACGATCTTCTTTTACAGCTTCACGTTCCTTTTTCATCTGCTCTCTAAAATCAGCTTCCACTTTACGAAAATCCGCAGCTTGCTTATCATCGAGTTTCAATTCTTCGATTATTTTCTCACTACGTTTTGAAGGATCTCCTTTCCTTCCTTGTCGATTGCCACTCTGAGCAAAAGCGGTTGTTGAACTAATCAGGATAACCAAAAACAATCCTATTACCTTCTTCATAAACTATTACTTATTACTAAATTAATATATCTTTGTTTGTGAAGCGCTTCGATATAATAGACTCGACTATCCGAAAATAGTTTAATCAACCTCGTAAAAAAATATCTTTATTCGGTCGGACCTGTCACAATACCTTCCGATGACCACTTATTTTTAAAATAGTTAAGCGAATTCAGGAAACGGTTGTAATCTTTTTTATCCATACCAGTCCACCCGGTCTCTGCGTAGGCAGCAATACGCGGATAGATTTTCTGATTCATGCTTTCAACCGTAGGTATAAATTCTCCCCACATCTGACAACCGAGCCCCAATACACGACTTTGTTCTTCAGGAGATAATCCTTCCGGCACCGGATTAAATGCATAAGCTTTAGATAGCGGAATAGACTCATAGCTATAATCCACATAAGTGTATTCATGATAAGAGTTTACCACATCGTATCCTTTATCAATCGTTTTCTTGATAAGAGCCGGATCGCCTTTCCAGAAATGAACGATCGTCCCTTTAGCCAGTTGCTGATCGACTTCTTTTGTATCTTCAGCAGACTGATATTCATGCAGTTTATCTCCAGTGATCTCATTCCATCCCATCATACGTTTTCCTTTTGAAGCCAACATATTGGAAATCTCATTGGTAAAATAGACCTGAAGTTCGGCGGGTGTTTTCAAACCATTCTTAGCCATATAGCTACGTATAGCCGGAGAAGTCTTCCACTGGTCATATTTCACTTCATCACCTCCGATATGAAATACCGGACTGGGGAATAAAGCGATTACTTCATTTGTTACATCATCAAAAAATTCCATTACCCGAGGATCGGAAACATTAAAAACTTCGTAATGAACACCGAATTTACCCGGCACTCTGATCTGTTTTCCACTCGTACCCAACCAAGGATATGAAGCAATAGCTGCACTAGCATGTCCAGGCATGCTGACCTCCGGAACAACCGTAATGTGTCGTTTTGAAGCATAGTCGACAATTTCCTTTATATCTTCTTGTGTATAAAACCCTCCATGCGGTTTTCCATCATACACATTACTATTAAAATGATTAATTTCAGAAGAATCACGAAAAGCACCAACCTCTGTTAGTTTTGGATACTTCTTTATCTCTATTCTCCAACCTTGATCATTTGTGAGATGCCAATGAAAAACATTCATTTTCAACCCTGCCATTTCATCCAGCAATTTCAGCACAACATCTTTACCTTTAAAATAACGTCCTTCATCCAACATGAAAGCCCGCCAGGAAAAAGCCGGATAATCAGAAATAGTAGCTCTTTGCACCAAATATTTCCCGTCTTTTTCCTCTATGATCTGACGTAAAGTTTGTATTCCGTTTAAGACACCGGCAGAAGTACTTGACTTTATTGTAATCTTACCGGAAGCCACTTCCATCTGATAACCTTCCGGTTTATCCGGCAAAACAGCAGGATCGAGAATCAAATTAATAGAACCTTTCCCTTCCTCTATGGTCGGCTCAATTGAAAAATCGGCTGTAAGTGCATCCTGCAGGTACTGAGCCTCATTAGCCAGATCACCGGAATAAGAAATAGCCGGATGATTACCCATTTTAAAAAATCCCGGAGTATAACTGATCTCCTGAGGTTGCGGAATGACCGAATATTCTTCAACGGGAGGAGCCTGGCAGGCACAAAGGAAAAGAAAATACAAGGTTACAAGAAAACTAGATTTCATACATGATAGATTTAAATGTTATATACTATTTCAAAAAAGGAACAATATCTTCACAAATTTAAAACATAAAAATAATATCTAATCAACAAATAAAACTTTATCTTCAATTTCCTCCAAATTCTATTTCAAACTGATATACACCAGAACCAACATCTTCAAGGAGAATATATCCATCTACCTGTTTTAGTTTTTGAATTCTTTCTCCATTCATCACTATACTTTTTACTCTTTTCTTCACAGGTAAGTAAATATCAGCCAAAGTATTAGAGGGGATACGAGCCAACAACTCAAAACTAGCAGGTTTATTTATAAATGAAACTTCAATCTCTCCACGAATAGTTGGCATTTTTATAGAGGCCCTTTCCAAGGTTGAAGGCTGAGGCTTGATCTTAAAAGTTTCAAATGCCGGACCAAGAGGTTCAATCCCCATCAATTTACGGGGAATAATATTAGCAGGAGCACTTCCCCATGCATGATTCCAGTCTTGATTCGGTTTATATTTATTATCCCAAGCCTCCAAAGAAATCGTAGAGCCAACGCGAATCATATTATACCAACTTCGGTCATCAGTCTTTGTCAACATCTGTAAAGCATAGTCCGCCCCCCCTGCATTATAAAGGGCATCCATTAAAAACTGAGAGCCGTATACGCTACAGGCCATATCGCGAGTTTTCAAAAAGTCCAATACCCTTTTCTTATTTCCGTCTGATACCATATTAAAAGTCAGTGGAAACATATTCCCATGTAAAGAAGCATGCTCCGTTGAAATACCATCCCGATAAACACCTCTTCTCTTATCAAAGAAAAGTCGGTTATATCGTTTCTTAAACATTTCTGCTTGTTGTTTATAAAAATCAGCCTCTTCTAACTCTCCGATTACTTTACCGATGTCTGCCATTTGCTTCAGAACCTCATAATGAAAAGCATTCGTTACAACATTATAATCTGTGAAAACAAAACCATCTGTTTCACCACCTTCTTCATTATTTAATCCTAATATCCCTGTATGAGGCCAATCCACAATATCCCTGATCTCTCCATTGAAGTGAATGGATTTCTGAAACTCAGGGGTTTGTAATCCTGTAGTCGTACTAATCAAACCATTTTTCTCTCTCAATTGCATCAATGTTCGAGGTTTCAACTGTTGATAAGTTGCTTTCAGAGAACGGTTATCGCCAGTATACAGATAATCATACCAGGCTATCATAATAGCCTGCAAAATCCATTCTGTAGGCCAAGTTGGTGATTTTAACAAATACTCATAAGACCGTCGAGCCAAAGAATATTCCCTATCTACGCTATAATGACTTAATTGGTTGATCAGAGCATCCGCTTCATAAGGAATACGTTCCCGATCTCCATCAACATATATACCCGCAAAAGAGGTCGCTTTTATGGAATACTTACATAAGTCCCATATCTGATTCAACGTATCATTGCTACAATAAAAAGAAGAAGCTGTCTCGTCAAAAGGATAATGAGTATATTCACGGGCTATATTTTCCTGTTTCAAAACAGGTTCATATCCCTCAATTTCACAAAAACGAAAAGGAACAACCTCTCCAACATAAGTAGGCATCAACACGGCTGCCTGACTTGTATTCCGTTTGTCTTTTGCGATTTTAATCCGATAAGTATGTGTTCCTTTCAACAAAGATAACGAATAACTATGATAACGAATAGTTCCCCCTGGATTGCGATCCAGACGCCCGTTAGTGATACATTCTCCCAAATGCACAATCACTTTATCCTTATCGGAGTTGGCCGTTAAAGTTATCAATAATTGCCCAAAAGCATCTTTACCAAAATCGGCTAGCCACACCTTCTTTTCCACCAAATGAATATTAACAGGATGATCTGTTGTTTTCACCTGTGGATAATGACTGGCTGCATATTCAGACAAAGAGTCAGCTGTAAGGAATGCCTTCACATCAGACCATTCACTCTCACCATCCGTATTTGTAACGGTTTTTACCCGCCAAAAATAAAGCTTATCTTCCCGCAAAGCGTTTCCCTTATACAAAACAGCAGTCGATCGTCCATCGCAAATCTGTCCGCTATCCCAAATCGTTCCATTTCCTGAAGCAGCTTCTGCATAATTATCAGATACGATAATACGATAAGCTATCTGCCTAGTATTTTGTTTTTCACCCGGAACAATCCAACTAAATGTCGGGTGCGTTGAACATATCTTGACAGACTCAAAAGGTTCAATCACTTCCTCCGTTTGCCAGACAGGAATATTAGACAAGATACCATTTATCCAGGTCCGGTCGGTATGTTCTATCAAATCGGTTAAAAGTCCTGACGGTTTAAGTTCTTCCGCCTGGGATAACACATTTAGGCAAACAGCCAAAAACAAAAGAAGAGTTCTGTTTAATATTTTATGTATCATACTTTTATATATTTATTCTAAAATTCCTTTTCTTATTGTTACAGGACCTAATAATCCGGAAGGTTCTAACGGTATTTGCTGAATAGTCCTACCTGCAAAGTCATGCCCTAAAACAATATTTGTATTTGTATATTTCTTTCTACCCTGTCCCATTTCATCTCCAGCAACACGGTTATACCAAGAGTTTATGACTTCTATCTCTAAAGAGTTTTCACCTTCCTGCAATTCGTTTGTAATATTTACCCGAAAAGGCTTCGTCCAAAGAATACCTTTATCTTTTCCATTTAATTGGACGGATGCAATCCCTACATCTTTTACATTTTCCAATTGAAGGAAATAAGATATATCCTTTTCTTTCGAGAAAGATACATTAAATGTTTTATTATAAACAGCTGAACCTGAATAATATTTAATATTTTCATTTGTATTTGTTGTCCAATCCGTTAATTCAGGGAAAGAAATAGAAGCAGGAGCTCCTCTTTGCGAATTAAAATTCACTATCCAAGGACCTGAAATTTCCTGCAGAGTCTCATATTCCGGATAATTAGATATACCCTTTCCCTGTGTATTCTTGTCAATCGCCCTGTTAAAAATGACGAATATTGAACCATAAGGTTCAAGAGAAAGAGGCACAGTTGTACTTCCTTCTTTCTGGTTGAAAGCTTTAGCTTCACGTGTCTCTCCGGTCAAGGCATCCCATAGTTCAGGTTGAAATCCGGAAAGACGAAATTGGGCCATTATATTCCTACATTCCCCGGTTTGATTGCTTATGAAGTACATATGAGTAGTTCCAACTGTATAATGGATATAATCATAATCTGTTTCATTTTTATTTTCCCATATAGAGAAATCAGCAGGAATATTCAGAGAAAAGAGATAGTTTTTTGCACTCACTCCCCATATTATTTTACCTTTTCCATATTTTCTCTCACCACTCTCTTCTTCGCTTGTTCCCCAAATATCATCACTTAATTCTTTAAAATGCTCTTGAGCAGAGGTACCTCCTGTTAATGAAATCATTTTATCCGGTTTATAACCTATAATGTGAGCACCCTGCTCTAATAAATCTTTAACTTTTTCCAAGACAGTTAAAGATAACACCCGATGATTCGGAAGAACCAAGACTCGATAAGAGATTCCTCCGGGTACAACTATTTCCCCATTTACAACTTTAAGCTGTGTAAAGATAGTTTCATCTGTTACATCATAGTCAAAGCCAGGCATAACTCCTGCAGGATCCCAATCTTTGAAAGGGAAAACATTAGGCACATGATCTCCATAATAATACAATACATCTGCTACAAATCTACCATTTTGAACCAACATTTGTATGCGTTGTATATAATCGATCAGTGCATCAGACTTTTCCCACCAAGTAACTTGCGGATTAATATGCGTACCTGCAAAATACTCTTGTCCAGGCAATCCCATTTCCGCTGGAGAACAGGTAAAAGTATGAAAATACAGACGGTTAAGTCCCGAACAAATTTCATGATCAAACGATGGCTTTTGTTCACTCCACAATTCATCATTCCACTGCGGACCGATCGTTGTAAACGATTCTGCGCCCACAATTTTCTTCCCGTAAATATGTGCTGCAGAAGAGGCCTGTTTCAAAAAGAAACGGTCCCTAGCTCTGGGGCGGTGAGGTGATGGTGACCAAAATTCACTCATGACAATATCGCTGAAACCATAATTTTTTATTCCATCCATAGGGCCGGCATGCGGACCAGCCGATTCCGGCTGTATTCCCATATTATAATGATGAGCATGTTCTGCGAACTGCGCATAATGATTATGAGCGACTAATTCACCTAATGTTTTCCTGAAATCAGCCAGAAACGCATTTGAAGTATCAATGTCATCAACAACATACCCGGCTATAACAGGTAAATAGGTTAACAGATCATATCCCCGATAAGAACAAAATTCATCCACAAAATTGTCAGTCCAATTCATTCCCCCACATTCCCAACTATCGGTTTCCAGAAATTTCAAAGTGGTGCCAACATGATCACCCGCTAGATTAAATATCGGTTCTACAACATTGTTCCAATAAAAATCAAAAGCCTCTTTACTCATATAGTCTAGTACATTCCCCTGCCAACTATTACTTGATGTAGAAACCTCTGAATTTGTACATGTATAACCTATACGCATGATACACCATTCTCCTGGCGGTATATCACATGTTAGTAAACCTTTTTTATCCATTTGTGCCGTCAAATCAATGATATTACTCCGCTCTATTCGATAAAATGTTCGACCTGTTTCCTGCGTAGCCTGATAAGAAGTATTCGTTAATAAGAAACGACAGTCCGGAGCAGAACCTCCTAATTCGTGAAAACCTAACTTCAAATCAAGTGACTCTATACCCTCATCGGTCTGTAATGTTTCATCTATTGGGAAAGCCAACACTACGATATCTTTATAAAAACCTTTACGAATAAGGGGATCAGGCATTTGTTGCGTGATTACTTTTCCTCCGGATACTTTAAGTTCCGTATATGTAAGTTGTTTAGCTGCATATTGAGGGGTGACACACGGGCCACCCAAATTCCAACCACTTTGTATATTAAATCCAACTTCCAATCCAACTCTTTTAGCTTCGTCCAAAGCATATACAAACAACTCATTCCATTCTTTACTTCCAAATTCAGGTCCTTCCGGAATATCTTTATTTCCACGTTGATTATGGCCTCCTGCATCAAAAATCATAGCCCCTTGAAAGTTTTTCGATTTCATGGCTTCCAGGTCTCTGGTTATAGCTTCCTTTGTCACATTTCCATTAAGCCACCACCACCAGCAATTTACCCCATAAATTCTTTCCGGTTTTTGAAAATGGGATTTCAAATAATTATAGTCAATGTCTTTACCTGTCTGGACCTCTCCTTGTCTTGTATTTTGGCAACTACAGCATAAAGTAAGTACAATGAAGAGCAGTCCGGTTATTTTCTTTCTCATTATTATCATGGTATTAGTAAAACCAAAGGTTGTACCTTGCCTTTCTCGTAAAGAAACCAGCATGAGGCACAACCTTTATCTTTATCTCATCAATTCCAGCCTGGATTTTGTTCCATAACAATATCCTTATTTGTATCTATTACAACCTGAGGAATAGGCCAGAGATTAAATTGTTTTGTCAATGTCGTACGTGGATCGTCCCAATAGGCATATTTTTTGATCCGATCTGTAGCTACTGTCCCCCCCATACGAAGTAATGTATTCCAACGACACTCCTCATATACCAGTTCACGGGCACGTTCATCTAAAATCAAATCGACATTGACGTCTGAAGCCTGGACCAGATAAGCACACTTTGCACGCTTACGCAAAAGATTGAGATCATTAGCAGCCCCAGCATTGTCACCAGCACGCATTTTCGCTTCCGCACGAAGAAGGATAGTTTCCGGTAAACGAATCAAATATTCATCACGAAATAAGTTACTACGATTTTCTCCATCATTCAAACCTGTATACTTATCTGTTGCTATTTTACAGGAAATAGGAAAACATTGTGTTTTTGCTGCATCTATTGCATCAGAACTTTCCCCGTCGCGATAGATAACACTCCAAGGCACCGGTTTCCCATAATAGGGAGATGAAGGGGTATTACCAACAAAAGTTCTTCTGAAAACAGCATCCGAATTTCTCATATCATCCCCCCATTTATCCTGATAAATAATATCACGGGTATACATCGTAGGTGTAACCTGTACGATACCACGTCCACCGACATCCTCCAACATTCCTCCTAGATGAGCAGACATAGGATCACGATAAACAGGTCCAAAAACACGGGAATATTGAAGTTTTGAATTACCGTCCTCTGTTTTATATGCAGTATAATCAACCTGGGCAACCCAAATTGCTTCCTTATTTCCATCTTGATAATTCTGATTTCCCTCCTGAAAAAGATCCCAGTAGACATTTCCTTCTATATTTACTCCTGCCGAAGAATAAGAATGTGCCGGATCTTGTTCTGTTGCATCTGATGTATAATAGAATTCTGGATTTTCATTCATTCTACTACCAAAACGTTCTGTCATCAAATTGTATATTGAACCGTCGATCACATCATTTCCATATGTAATAGCTCTTCCATAAGCGTTTTTTGCATCCGCCAAGTTTCCTTCTTCTTCCAAAGTCACACCTTTGTCAATATAAAGTTGACAGAGATTATGCAAAGCAGCTCCTCTTACCAAACGTCCACCGATTGCTTGTGTTTCAGGCAAATCATTCAGGATAGCTTCCATTTCATCTATAGCAAACTGATAGGTTTCCATACGGCTTGAACGAGCAAAATCATAATGAGGTGTAGTAGTTATTTCAGTAACAATTGGGACACCTCCAAATAACTCTCCCAAATTCCGATAACAAAAAGCCCGAAAAAAACGAGCTTGAGCGATAGCGTATGCTTTATCAGCTCCCGATCCCCATGCGATTTGTGGTAATTCAGCCGCATATAAAGCCAAATTTGCTTTAGAGATCAATTGATACCAATGTGAATAATTAGTATAAAAAACCTCGTCAGTAGCATTCAATATACTATAATCGTTAAAACGATTACTACGACGAATAGTTGGCACATCAAACATGTCAGTACCATTTCCTCCCCTGAAGGCAAATGCTGTTTTTCCTTCTTCCAACATACAATACATAACACGGATATGCGAATAACAGGCAACAAGAACCTGGTCAACCTGTTCGGATGTCGTAAATGCATTCTCAATAGTGTAAAACGTGTCTGGTTTTTCCGCTAAAAAATCAGCATCATTACAACTCATCATTGTCATCAAAAAAGATAGAATGCAAACATAATATTTAATTGTTTTCTTCTTCATAATTTATATTGATATAGAGGTTAGAAACTTAGATTTACACCAAGGCTATAAGAAGTAAGGACTGGGTATTTATCATCCCGAACAACGGTACCCACTTCTGGATCTCCACCTTCCCAATTAGTAAAAGTAGCTAGATTTTTTGCTGTTAAGAATAACTTAAAATTCTGAATATTCAACCTTTTCACCCATGCTTCACGGAATGTATAAGATAATGTAACATCTTGTATACGTACAAACCCGCGATTCTGTAAACCCTGAAAACGACCACCATCCCCAGAAAATGTAGCAGAAGGATATACATTACTTCTATTTTCCGGTGTCCACCAGGGAATATAAATACTATTGGAATTAAACAAACCAGAACCATTTGTCATATAAGCAGCAGTATTTGATTTCAAATAATAACCTCCGCCACCGAATGTGCCAGTAAGCATAATATAAAGATCCCAATTTTTATAAGTAACAGTATTACTCATATTCAATTTAAAATTCGGAGTAGTATATCCCAAAATATCACGATCCATAGATGTGATAACCCCATCGTTATCTAAATCTTTATACATTGGAATCCCGGCCGTAACACCATTTGCTTTGATATATTCCAAATTATCTTCTTGCACGATACCATTCTGCACATAACCATAAATAGCCCCTAGTGGTTTACCGATAAACCGGCTGTTGGAAATATCGTCATCTTCTTTGCCATCGCCATCAAGGTCTTCACCATAAAGATGTACAAGTTTATTACGATTTAGCCAGAAAGTTATACCAGTTGTCCATCGCCAATCCCGATTGTCTATATTAACAGAACGAACAGTCATCTCAACACCTCTATTATTCACTTGCCCCATAGAAGATTTTATATTCTTGAACCCTGTCATAACCGGGATATCACGAGTAAATATCTGGTCGGTTGTTTTAGAAAAATAAAGATCCATATCGAAAAACAACCGATTACCCAGCCAAGCCGATTCTAAACCCGTATTCCATGATTCAGTAGATTCCCATCCCAGATTTGCATTACCTAAAGCATCGGCCTGTAAACCGTAAATAATATTACTACTATTCGCAAACTCGTAGCGGATTCCTCCCGATGACCCATTTTTAACAGTGGAAAGTGTTCCATAAGGATCAAGTCCCTGGTTACCGTTTTTACCCCAAGACAATTTAACTTTCAGATTATCTAAAAAGTGAATATTTTCCATAAAGCTTTCGCGGGTGATATTCCATGCAATACCTGCAGCTGCAAAGTTTCCCCATTTTTGATTTGCCCCGAAAACTGAAGCACCATCACGACGGAAAGAAGCTGTTAAAAAATAACGATCATTAAACGAATAAGAAGCACGTCCAAGATAACCTATATTTGAACGTCTATTCTTATCGAGTTCTACTTTCTGCGTTCTCGCTTTGTGAAGTCCGTTGATACCTAAAGTAGTATTCCCATTCGCTGCAAAATCACTTCCTTTTAGGATATTCTCTTCATAATCTTTACGGTCACGTGTAGCTACAGCTGTTAAATCAATCGTATGCTTACCAAAAGTATTTTTATAATTCAGGATGTTATCAATCACCCAACTATCCGTCATTTTATGCTTGATCGTTCCATTGGCTTTTGCCAGTAAATTCTGATAGGCAGCCGGAGTATACCTGCTTTCATCATCATACGCCCCTTCTCTCACATAATTGGATTCATAATAGAAATCTCCCTCCTTATTCTTACTCATATTACCTGCATAATTTATGCGATAACTAAGTCCCTCTACCCAAGGTAATTTAACTACAGCATAAGCATTAATACGATAATTATTGCGTTTGTCTATGTTATCGCGTGAACCATCAGTTACTCCCCATAACGGATTAACTATAGACTGTGTTTGTGGATATTTTTCCAATAATCCATTTTCTTCGTCATGATACATCATTCCATAAGGAGTTACCATAGTTGCCATATTCAAATTGGCTCCCACACCTGAATAGTCCGAAAAAGTATAAGCAGCATCCACCCCAATCTGAAACCAGCTGGTTATATCAGCATTAATCTTTCCTAGTACTGATATGCGTTTATAATTATCCCCAATGATTACACCTTTATTATCGGCATAAGATGTAGACAAGTAATAATTCAGTTTTTCACCAGCTCCAGAGACAGCCAATTGATAATCCTGTACCCATCCTGTACGGGTTGATTCATCAAGCCAGTTAATTTCTCTTCCTGCATCTCTATTCAATGCTTCCTGCGGAGTAAGCCAACTCAAGTCAGAACTATTATTTCTAGCCATAACCGATTCCAGCCATTGTTCACCTTTCATCAATTCTGGACGATTCTGCCAAGTCTGCATACTACCGGTAGCATTAAGTGTAATGACCGGTTTCCCGGTACGCCCTTTTTTTGTCGTAATAATAATTACACCATTCGCAGAACGAGAACCGTAAGCTGCAGCCGAAGTCGCATCTTTCAGAATATCATAAGAAGCAATATCATTCGGATTGATATCATTGATACTTCCCATAAAGATTACACCATCCACAACGATCAACGGATCATTGGATCCTGAGATAGATTTCTGACCACGCATTTCCATAGAAGGTTCCCCACCAGCAGAGTTAGTTGCACCAATATCAAGTCCAGCCACATTTCCTTTAAGAGATTCAAGTGCATTCAGATTACTGGCTAAAGCAACTGGAGAGTCTTCCAATCTGACGGAAGATACAGATCCAGTGAAATCCTGTCTTTTAGTAGTGCCGTAACCAATGACAATCACTTCATCCAGAGATTCGGAATCTTCTTCTAATTGTACCGACAAATTATGCTTGCCATCAGCCAAAACTTCTTTTCTTTCATATCCGATATAAGAAAATATCAAAGTCGCATTAGAGTTTACATCCAAAGAAAAGTTACCATCAATATCAGTAATTGTTCCATTCGTTGTTCCTTTCTCTACAACATTAGCCCCGATAACCGGTTCCCCTAAGTGATCTACAACTCTACCTGTTATCCTTTTTAAATCCTGAGAAAGTTCTCCGGATGCAACCGTCGTTAATATAACATCTTTATCAATAACTTTATAACGGACATCCGAACTTTTGAACAAACGGTCCAAAATAACAAAAACATTCTCTCCGTTCGCTTCTAAAGATACTTTACGATGAACATTCACCAATTTACTATTATAGAAAAACTTGAATTCTGATTGTTTTTCAATTTCATCCAACACTTCCATTACCGTCTTCTCAGTTGCTTTAACAGAGAGAAGGGCAGATTGTGCATACACATGAGAAGCTAAAACTAAATTTGCTGACAACAAGAACAATAAACAAGTTAACTTCGTAATTCTTCTTATTTTAGGAATGATTCTAAAGACACAAATATTACTATCCCGTTGGATATAATAATTCTTTACCATATTTTTGTAATTGATTTAAGATTAAAAAATAATTTCATTTAGTCCCGTTTTAAGACTAACTATCGATTATTTCATACGGGGATATGCTGATAACATATTTCCGTATGTTTTTCAATAGAGTCTATTGTTTTTTCATCTATTCATAGGCATGCACATTTAAAGTTTAACATTTATACTAGTGTAATAATACTATTCCATCTCTAACACGACAGTAGAATATTGAACTCTTAAACTATCATCTGATTTTATATGATTAATCGTGTATTTTATCCGTGATGATATTTTCAAATAGTCCAGAACCTGCGATAACTGCTTGTTATCAAATGTACCAGTAAAGCGATAACTATTTATGGCTGTATCTTTCACTTCAAATTTAACATTATAGAAATAAGCCAGTTTATTTAAAACTTCAGGCAACAGCATATCCTTAAATATCAAACGTCCATCTTTCCATGCAGTGTCAAACTCTGTATTTACCGTAGATACAGACATAATACCAGAAATTATATCATAAACGGCTTTTTCAGAGGGCTTAAGTTTCGTCCTAGAAACAATACTTCCTTTTTTTACCATTTCTATATTTACAGAACCAGATACCAATGTTGTCCGTACAACAGTTTCTTCTTTATATGACTGTAAATTAAACTCCGTTCCTAGAACTTTCACTCTCATCTTGTCATTAGCAACACTTACGACAAATGGTTGTTCCGAATTATGCACTACCTTAAAATAAGCCTCCCCCGTGAGTTCTACCCTTCTTTCTTTTTTATTATAGGATAAGGGATATGAGAGTACACTTCCAGAATTCAAATAGGCAATAGTTCCGTCTGGAAGATTAAAAGACGTACGCATTCCCGCATTTGCTTGCACCGTTACCATTTGTGTATCTATGTTTACATCCTTCTCTATCCAAAGAACAATAGCTGTAGACAGTACCAATATACCCACAAAGCAAGCTATTGCCTGGTAAACATGATATAACCAAATTTTTCGTCGTGGAAGTGATATACGCTTTTGGACCTTAACATAAGCATCCAAAGGATCACGCGCTTCTATACGTTGCTGTGTATGAATCGCATAATATATATTGGCTAATTGCAACAACACATTTTCGTGTTCTTCATCATCCTGTAGCCAGTTATCCACCCACACTCTTTCCTCGACCGAAACTTTCTCCCAGATATATCTTAATAGGAGCGACTCGTCAGGTTCAAATCCTTCAATATGTACATTTTTTTCTTCCATTCTATATATACGACAAAACTGGATAAGCAATACCCTAAAAGGAATTCAATCTTTTTTTCAAATTTTTCTGTACTATACAATTGCAATCCTAACTGATGAATTATTTAAAATAAAAAATCTACCTTTGTGAACTGCAGACCAAGATTTACAAGCAATGACAAACGATGTTTCCATAATCAACCAATTACAAAAAGGTGATAAGCTCGCTTATAAACAACTGTTTATTAAGTATTACTCACCTTTATGCGAATACGCCTCCCAATATATATCTGATGAAGATTCCGAGGAACTTGTGCAAGATCTGATGTTATTCATCTGGGAGACAAAGGAAAATCTCGTCATTGAGACATCGCTGAAGTCTTATCTTTTCATATCAACCAAACATCGCTGCCTGAATGCCATCAAAAAGAACTTATACCATGAACGGGTACATAACGTAATTTATGATAAGCTCAAGGATCAGTTTGAAGATCCTGATTACTATTTAGTAAACGAGCTGACTGAAAATATAAACAAAGCCATTAGTGAACTTCCCGATACCTACCGTGAGACCTTTACCTTAAGCCGTTTCGGAGAACAAACCAATGTCCAGATAGCCGACAAACTCAACGTTTCCGTCAAAACCGTCGAATACAGAATAAGCCAGGCCCTAAAAATACTACGGGTCAAACTGAAAGACTATCTGCCCCTTTTGTCATTCTTATCCCTGTGAAATTCTTTAATTGATTTCCCCGGTAACAAAATCAATTGAAGGGAGGATCTTTTTTATAAATCTACAGTATTAACCGCTTCCTTTTTTTGTTAATAAATCAAAATCGCCACATATATTTTTAAACTTAATCCAATTCCTTTTGTCTATCTTCTCGTACCCGGAAACCAGTCTGGGAATACATTTGTTAGATACAGATAATACATTAGTTATGAAATCGGGAAGATACTTTTTTTGGTTATTTCTTATTCTCTTTTCTTTGCCGGCATTTGCACAGCGGGGTGGAGTTGATGTCACTGGTACAGTGGTGGAAGAGGGGAACAACGAGCCTATCGAACAGGCTACGGTCCGCTTATTAAATGTAAAAGACAGTACGATGGTTGGAGGCGTGGCCAGTTCGCGTAACGGGAACTTCACGCTGAAGGGGATTAAGGCTGGCAGTTATCTATTGCACGTTTCTTTTGTTGGTTTCGATCCTTTATACCAACCTTTACGGATCACTGGAAAAAACAACCCTGTCAATGTCGGTAAGCTGGCACTCAGCGACGGTTCCATCATGCTGGGGGAAGCCATTGTTATCGGTAAGGCACCGGAAGTGGTTGTCCGCAACGACACTGTCGAATATAACGCCGACTCTTATAAGACGACAGAAGGCTCCGTTTTGGAAGACCTGTTGAAAAAGATGCCAGGTGTGGAAGTCGACAGCGAAGGTAAAATCACAGTTAATGGAAAAGAGATCAAAAAGGTATTGATTGACGGAAAAGAATTCTTCTCCGACGATCCGAAGGTTGCTTCCAAGAATCTGCCGACCAAGATGATCGAAAAGGTACAGGTGCTCGACCGTTTGAGCGATATGGCACGGATGACCGGATTTGATGACGGAGACGAAGAGACCGTTATCAACCTGACCGTCAAGCCAGGAATGAAACAAGGTTGGTTCGGAAATGCTTTCGCCGGCTATGGCAGCAAAGACAGGTATGAAGGAAACGCTATGATCAACCGGTTTATCAACAACGACCAGATCACCTTCATGGGAGGTTTGAATAATACGAATAATATGGGATTTTCGGACATCGCTTCTACAATGTTCTCCGGAATGGGTGGACGACGCGGAGGACGGGGAGGCGGTGGAGCCGGGAACGGTATCACCTCTTCCGGTAATGCGGGCCTGAACTTCAGTAAAGAGTTCAATAAAAAAATGACACTTGGGGGTAACGTACGTTTCTCCCATTCGGATAATGAAGCTGAAAGCAGAACCAACCGGACAAACTTTTTACCTAACGATAGTTCCACAATCAAGAACGAACTAAACAACAGCAATACAAAAAGCGATAACATCGGTGCTGATTTCCGTATGGAATGGAAACCGGATACGGCTACCCAAATCATTTTCCAGCCAAGTTTCACTTACAGCAACAGCCATAACCGCGAGTTTGGTTCGTTTAACACATTGACCAATCGGGGAGATTCGGTCAATCTGGGAAAATCCGATTACCTTTCCGACGGAGAAGGTTACAATGTAAATGCCCGTTTGGAATTCAGCCGGAAGCTAAATAACGAAGGTCGTGTACTTAGCGGATCTTTATCCGGAGGAGTAAGCGATTCATATAATAAAGGATTGAATTTCTCGAACACGGAATATTTTCTGGGAAATACTCCGAACGAATTGATCGACCAACAGTTCAGATACGATAACAAAGGTTTCAATTACCGGGCTTATTTGTCGTGGGTAGAACCGATCGGACATAATAATTTCATCCAGGCGACTTACAGTTTCAGCCAGAATAAACAGGAGTCACTGAAAAATTCGTATGTAAAAGGAGAAGATAGTGAAGATTATAATGTACTGGACACAGCATACAGTAAAAGTTACCGCAACAACTTCATCAACCAGGAAGCCAGTCTGGCGTTCAAGGCGATACGCGAAAAATACGATTATACTGTCGGTATGAACTTTGCTCCTTCCCACAGCGTAAGTGAAAACTTTGTCGGTGACTCGGTTCTCTCCAAGCTGACCCGCAATGTGTTCAACGTATCACCAATGATCCGTTTCAATTATCGGTTTGACAAACGTACGAATTTAAGGATCAATTACCGGGGACGCACCAGTCAGCCGAGCATGACACAGTTGCAACCGGTAGACGATATTTCCGACCCGTTGAACACTATCACCGGTAATCCTGACCTGAAACCGACCTATTCGAATAACCTGTTCGCACGTTTTCAGAAATTCGTTCCTGAGAAACAGACCGCTTTCATGATTATGTTGAATGCCAATTACATAGTAAATGACATCGTTACCAAATCGATTTACCTGGGAGAATCCGGTAAAAAGATGACTACTTATGAAAATATAAACGGAAACTACAACGGAAACGTTCGCGTCCTGTTCAACACACCGCTGAAGAACAAGAAGTTCTCTGTCAATTCCATGACTATGGCCGCGTATGCCAACACCAATGGTTTCATCAATGAAGAAAAAAATACGAATAAGAATTTCACGGCAATGGAACGTGCCGGTTTCGATTTCCGGTCGGATTATTTAGACTTGGGAATAAACGGGAATATCCGTTACAACGGTGCTCAAAACTCATTGCAGGGACAAAACGATCAGAATACGTTCAACTACGGTGTTGGAGGGACAACGGCGATTTATCTTCCACTTGATTTCAAGATCGAAAGCGATATCACCTGGTCGGCCAACTCCGGCTATGCAACAGGATATAAACAAAAAGAAGTTTTATGGAATGCTTCCGCTTCCAAGTCGTTCCTGAAAGGTAATCAAGCAACATTACGTTTCAAGATCTATGATATCCTGCAACAACGCAGTAACATCTCCCAGACTATAAATACCGAATATACGCAGTATTCCGAGTATAATACGTTGAGCAGTTATTTTATGGTTCACTTCATCTACCGGTTCAGCATCTTCAAGGGAGGTGCCAGTATGAACGATGTTCGTGGACCGGGCGGCAGAGGTCACGGTGGTCCCGGTGGACCTCCACGATTCTGATATAAGAATACGAAACTTTCCAGAGTATAAAATAGTAAGCGGTGGTAAAACTCCTATGAGTTTTTACCACCGCTTACATTTTCCTATACATTATTATATATACTATACTTTCAGGCTATACGGTTCGCGTATCAGATTACCACGCCGTTTGTTCGCTTCGTCATCAAAGAAGAACTCCTCTTTTTCCGGATTCCAAACCAATTTACGATCAAATTCGTAACACAGATTGACGATATGGCACAAGGAAGCCGTACGATGACCGATTTCAACAGTACTGAGCGGCTGTTTACGTGTCTTCATCGCTGTAAGGAAATCACTATAATGATCGTCACTTTTATAGAGTTTGATCTTATCATCCCCTATCACTTCATCCTGTAATTTAGCAGGGATAGTATCCAGGAAGCTACGGCTGATATCGATCACACCGTCCGAACCGATAAAGCGGACTGCATTACCATCAGCCTTACGGAAAGGCTCATGCGTCATAACGGTACCATTGGCATAACGCATGCTGAGTGGCTTCAACTCGCCTTCCTCGGGAGGAGTAAATTCGATCGGGCCGGAGTCGTCCATGCCTAGCGCCCATTGGGCAATATCAAACATATGAGCACCCCAGTCACAGATCATACCACCACCGTATTCCCGGTAGTTACGCCAGTTTGGAAATGTATTCCGTTCCATTGGCGGAGCCAGTTCCTCATTGTAGACATTCATCGGAGCCGGACCGATCCACATTTCCCAGTCCAGAGTTTTAGGAACAGGCTGTGCAGGCAGATCGTATTTTACAGGAGGAGGTCCGATGGAAACTTTCACTTCTTTGATCTCCCCGATATATCCGTTACGAACTAACTCACAGGCATGACGGAAGTTTCGCCATGAACGTTGCATATTCCCCACCTGCAATACACGGTTGTATTTTTCCACTGCATCGGCCATCGCCCTGCCCTCTTCTATACTATGCGACATCGGTTTCTCCACATACACATCTTTCCCGGCACGACATGCTTCGATGGTTTGTACAGCATGCCAATGATCGGGGGTTGCTATGATTACACCATCGATATCGCTTCGGTTCAATAGTTCATGATAATCTGCATAGAGTTTGAATCCTTTATAAGCCTGTCCTTTTGCCTTCGTTGTTTCTTTCTCAACAATTTCCTGCATGGCTTTCAGCTGGCGGGACTCGCAATCGGCTGCAGCTATCAGATTGGCGCGCCGGGCAAACTCCGGGGCAAGTGTCCACCGGCCTTGTGCCCCACAGCCGATAATTCCCAGATTGATCTGGTCGCTGGGAGCTACAAAATTTGTTCCTCCTAAAATGTGACGAGGTAAAATGGTGAAGCCCGCAATCGCCAGAGCTCCGCTTCGGATGAAGTTTCTTCTTTTCATTGTGTCTGTCTTATGGTATTACTTACAAATTGAGATATTTCCACAAATCTATAAATAATACCTTAAAAAACAAATACTTGATCAGTACTAAACACAGAAAACATTCCGATTAAAAGTGAGAAAGGAAGGCTTTTATCAACGAAGGATTAAGTAAAGCCGGGTACAGAAAACCATAGACAGCACCGTAAAAATGGGCATTGTGATTGATATTGTCCCCACTACGTTTAGCCATATATTGACAATAAGCCAGATAGAGCACACCGAAGATAATTCCCGGAATCGGAATAATGGCAAACAGCAATATCTTACTCCACGGATCGAAAAGGATAGAGGAAAATAAAATAGCCGATACCGCACCGGATGCTCCGATAGAAACATAATACGGATCATTATGATGTTTCAATACATCATATACGGAAGCAAAGACCATTCCTCCGAAATAAAGACCAAGATATCCCCAGGTTCCGAACCCGAGATAACCGAATATACTTTCTATATACGTTCCGAACGACCAGAATGTAAACATATTCACCAGCAGGTGCGTCATATCCGCATGTACAAAACCATGTGTAACCAAACGATACCATTCATTGTTCTTTACCGTCCGGTAAGGTATCAGCGCTAATTTGCGAAATAACTCCTGATTATTGAAACAGAGATACGAAACAACGACCGTTATACCTATAATAATATATGTAATCATCTTCTTTCAGTTTATATATCCGGCAAATGTAGTAAAGATTTGTTATTTCCGAATTACCTTATTACCTTTATCAACCTGTAACAAATTATAAAAAAGATGCCGGCAGTCATACATATACAATGGGTCGTTGGGGTAATATTCATTCTATTATACTCCATCACGATCATGGGGCTGGTATTGGTTATCATTGCAGAAAACAGGAACCCGTTAAAAACCATCCCCTGGGTAATTGTATTATTACTGGCTCCCGGTGTCGGTTTGTTCTTCTATTTCTTTTTCGGACAGGATAACAGAAAGCAGCGTATTATCTCGCGTAG
The DNA here is from genome assembly GCF_023369805.1 of Parabacteroides leei. Lineage (NCBI taxonomy): Bacteria > Pseudomonadati > Bacteroidota > Bacteroidia > Bacteroidales > Tannerellaceae > Parabacteroides > Parabacteroides leei. The sequence goes on along the minus strand of NZ_JAMBQG010000009.1, from coordinate 227,301 downwards.
GACTTACAAACGCATTATGAAGCGCCCGCAGGAAGGTAAACTTCCCCAGGATGCCTGTACCGTACCCGATCCATACCAACCGCTGGTTACGCTTTTAAATAACAACAACCAATCGTCCCTCCTTTACGGGAGCGAAATTCAAATCTATACAAACGGGGAAGAAAAATTTAAAGACCTGCTTAAAGATATACAGGAGGCTACACACCACATTCATTTCCAGTATTATATCTTTTGTGATGACGAAGTCGGGATACGTTTCAAAGATGCCTTGATAGCAAAGGCTAAGGAGGGAGTCAAAGTTCGTGTTCTATACGATGATGTGGGCTGTTGGAATGTAAAAGACAAATTCTTCAATGAGATGAAGGAAGCCGGAATAGAAGTTCATGCCTTCCTGAAAGTAGCATTCCCGGTCTTCACCAGTAAGGTAAACTATCGAAATCACCGGAAAATCGTTGTGATAGACGGACAGATCGGTTATATGGGAGGTATGAACATCGCTGACCGGTATGAAAAAGGGACCGAATGGGGAACCTGGCGCGATACGCACTTCCGGATTATCGGTAAAGGTGTACACGGGCTTCAGTCCGCGTTCCTGATCGACTGGTATGTTGTCAGCAAGAACCTGTTGAACGATAAGATATTTTATCCCCCGGCAAAAATATATCACGACGACAACATCATGCAGATTGTGACAAGCGGCCCGGTCGGCCAATGGCGCACCTTATTGCAGGCCTATATCTTCACGATAGCCAATGCGAAAAAGTATATTTACATACAGACACCCTATTTCCTTCCCACCGAAGGACTGAACCAGGCTTTACTGATCGCGGCACTGGGAGGAGTGGACGTACGTCTTATGCTTCCCAAACGTTCGGATACGCGGACAGCCAACATGGCAACACATTCTTTCATAGACGAGATGGTAAAAGCCGGTGTAAAAGTGTATTTCTATAAACCGGGATTCCTCCACTCCAAACTAATGATCACAGATGATGCACTGGCCTGTATAGGTTCAGCCAATATGGACTTTCGAAGCTTCGAACATAATTTCGAGATAAACGCCTTCGTCTACCAACCTTCTTTCGCCCTTCAAATGAAACGGGTATTTCAACATGACCTGCACAGTTGCGAACGGCTGGTTCCTTCACGCTGGCTGAAACGTCCCGCCAAACAACGGCTGATAGAGTCGTTCATGCGATTGTTCTCACCGCTCCTCTAAGCCTTTTCCTCTCTGATGAAGATGCTGAAATTAACAGAACCGTATACCCGGCGCTGATTAAAATAAGGAAGTTCCGAGAAATCATTGTCTCTGGGATGTTCCATGACAAAGATACCTCCGTCACGCAACAGATCCTTTTCGAATACCAGTACCGGTACTTCCGGCAACTCTTTCAGAGCATAGGGAGGATCGGCAAAAATAAAGTCGAACCCCTGTTTCGGGGCCGAATGAAGATAGCGAAATACATCACCACGGATCAGGTGCAGCGAATCGGTCTTCAATTCTTTTGCCACCTTCGCAATAAAAGAGGCATGCGCATTATTCTTCTCCACAGCCGTCACGCTTTTACACTCCCGCGACAACAGTTCGAACGAGATACTGCCCGTCCCGGCAAACAGATCGAGCGCATCAATCCCTTCCAGGTCGGTCAGGTTGTTAATCACATTGAAAAGATTTTCTTTGGCAAAGTCAGTTGTTGGCCGTGCACTGAAAGATGACGGTACATCGAAGCGCCTGCGCCCATATATTCCACTTATAATTCGCATACAGATAAAGCTATTAAATCCAACGGAGCCTGTACAACCTCGGCTCCCAATAAGTAAGCATCCGACGGTATTTCAGCCGGACTGATATATTGTATATAATTCCGCAATGTAGCAGTGATGCTGTTACGAAGGGAAGCACCTCCATACATATGAAGCTGATCCTTCTCCTGGTCCATCCCCACCTGTTTCCATACATATAATATATAGTAGAGAATATCGTCAGGTTTGTCATACTCGAACGAATTGGCAAAAAGCAACGCCCCTCCGGCATAACAAACTACATCCATCATCCGGCGATGCAGGACCACATACAACTGACGTGGGATCAACAGCCGGCTCTGCTGTTTCCATAAAGCCAGTTGGGGTGTGATATGATGAATAAAAGCCGGATTGATCAGCGAACGTGAACAGAACTCATAGACTTCTTCATCGATTCCGAACACAACCTCCACAGATTCCCGTGTCAAGGGATTATTCAGACACCTGCTTTCCGGAGCCAGAAATGTGAATGACAACAAATCATTCTTCTGCTTATCGGAAAATACCTCTTCCGGCACAATGGTGTACTGTGGTGTGACACAAACCAGATTTGTCCGCTTATAGGAATAGGTGAGGAATTCATGTTCAAAGAAGAACTCTTTCAATGAAGCGATATAAGGCTTCGTCCGGTCGAATTCCACGTTCCTGTAAAAGAAACTTTCATTCTCCGAAGGACTGTATCCTGAAAAAGAAAGTCCATCCGACCTAAGCCGAATGGACATTATATATTTTCCAGAATTATCAGCAGTCAACGTATCAGGAATACTGATAGTCATAAGCGATAAAATTATTCCCAGTTACCTGCGTTGTTATTAATTTCAGTCAGTGAACCTACGCGCAAGCCCGGATATTTGCTCAGCTTATCAGCTTTATCCTTCAAGTTTACAACCAACTGTTTGTCCAGGTCACCCAGATAATCGTCATACTTAACGCCTGCTTCAAATACTTTAATAGTATAACCGGAGCCTGAAGTCAGCGTTGCAGTATCCATATCAAACTGAATGTTTGTACCCGGAACCATTTTCAGGTCGTCAACATTGTAGTTGGCACCGAACAAAGTATCCTTGGCAATTACCCAAACCGTATCACGTCTGATCAAACCTTTCTTTACAGCTTCTTTCTCTGTCATACCTTTTTCCAGCTGCTCGTCAGTCAAAACACCTTCCTTGATCAGGAACGGAAGCTTGTCGTCCTTCAGGAACTTGATCAAATCGGCAAAACTACCTGCATGTGTTTTATACACATTCTTGTACTCGATCTGAGCTTTACGGATATCGATCAGACGAGCCTTAATAGCACTTTCACGCGAATCTTTTTCAGCATTGAACTCGATCGGCGTCATAATGCTTCTATAGCACATGTAAACTAGCAGGAGAACTGCAGCGGCTACTAAAATCTTTAATGTAACTTTCATGGTTTGTATTGTTTTTTTTGAATTTATTTCGTTCGGCAAATTTAAAAAAGAATATTTAATACACTACCTTTATCACCAAAATTATTGCAATCAAAATGATAAATAGTTATTTAAGCCGCCAAATTACGCAAAATTTCCCATATAATCCTACTGAAGACCAGAATTCGGCATTAAAAATACTGACCGACTTTCTGCTTTCAGACGAAAACGACTCCATTTTATTGCTGAAAGGATATGCGGGAACAGGAAAGACATCTCTGGTCGGTGCCCTTGTCAAAACGTTGACTGAACTAAAACAGAAAACGGTTTTGCTCGCACCCACCGGAAGAGCGGCCAAGGTATTCTCCAATTACTCCGGTCATAAAGCCTTCACCATACATAAAAAGATTTACCGGCAGAAGGCTTTCTCCAACGAACCGACCGGATTTTTACCCTCAGACAATTTACATAAAGATACATTATTTATAGTAGATGAAGCCTCCATGATCTCAAACGACGGGTTGGATTCCTCATTTTTCGGCACAGGGCGTTTATTGGACGATCTGATACAGTATGTTTACTCCGGAGAGAACTGCCGGCTGATCCTGATGGGCGACGTGGCACAGCTTCCTCCGGTCATGCAGACCGAAAGCCCGGCACTGAATGCTGAGATATTAAAAGGCTATAACCTCACCGTCAGCGAAATCACGTTGACACAGGTGGTCAGGCAGAGTGAAGATTCCGGTATCTTATTCAATGCCACCCGCTTACGCAATGCCTTACGGGAGAACACCGTAGAGATCTATCCGAAGCTCAACCTGAAAGGGTTCGCCGATTTCAGGAAAGTGAACGGTGACGAATTGATCGAAGAGATATCGTCGGCTTACAGTCGCGACGGTGTGGAAGATACAATGATCATCTGCCGGTCGAACAAGCGGGCAACGATCTACAATAACGGTATCCGCAACCGTATCCTGTATAGAGAGGAAGAGTTATCGTCGGGCGACCGCCTGATGGTTGCCAAGAACAACTACTACTGGACCAGCGAATGCAAAGAGATGGACTTCATCGCCAACGGAGAGATCGTGCAGGTGCTCCGTGTCAGACGTACCAGTGAACTATACGGATTCCGCTTCGCCGATGTCACCGTACGTTTCCAGGATTACGACCTTGAAATAGATATCAAGATCCTGCTGGACACCTTGCAGACAGACGCGCCAGCCCTGCCTAAAGAGCTTAATGATAAATTGTTTTACACCATATTGGAAGACTATGACGATATTCCGACCAAAGCAGGTAAGATGAAAAAGATGAAGGCCGACCCGCACTACAATGTGGTACAGGTAAAATATGCCTACGCCATCACTTGCCACAAAGCCCAGGGCGGACAATGGATGAACGTCTTCCTCGACATTGGCTACATGACAGAAGAAATGCTGGGCGAAGACTTCTACCGTTGGCTCTATACCGCCTTCACCCGTGCCACCCATCGGTTATATCTAGTTAATTTACCGGATGAATTTGTTGAGTGACAGCACACTTTTTTACCTATTAATCACGTTACATTAATAGAAATAGTTATTTTTGTTGCAATTAAGACAAAAGCGTTGTAAACACGGTCTTGTAAATATTAAATTCAGGAATGGCAAATAAAGAAAAAATAGATTATCTGTTACTTGACCTCAAGGAACTAGAGACGTTGATAGCTGGGATGCGTGATGCAGAAGTTTATCCGGTATCCTTCTTTAGCCAGACTTTTAATCTGACACATAAGATACTGAATGATCTTCATTCGCTGGAAACAGCCCAGATCGAGATGCTGCGCGAACAGATGGAAGCCCACCAGGCTCTGATCCAGTCGTTACCAAACCCTGTCGCCGCACCGATGCCGGTTGCTCCCGAGGAAACGATCCAACCGACCCCGATTGTTAAACAACCGGAGCCAGTGATTCAACAACCGGAAGTTAGTATACCGGAGCCGGCTGTTACCGTACAGCCCGAACCAGTACCTGCCCCCGTTGTCGAACCTAAGGCAACAACGGAAGTGCTTCACAAATCCGTTACAACGGAGAAACAAGGTGTTTTCCTGAGTGATATACTGGAGAAAAAAAATCTCTCCGACTTCCGTAAGGCATTCAGTCTGAACGACCGTTTCCGTTTCCGCCGCGAACTGTTCGGAGGTAGTGAAGAAAAAATGAATAAGGCGATCACCGACCTCAACGATATTCATTCGTACGAAGAATCGGTCACCTATTTAAATAACGAACTGAAGTGGAATATAGAAGATGAAGCCGTAGCCGACTTCATCAAACTACTTGAAAAACGATTCCTATAAGATATGGCAAAGTTAACAGTTGTACCGACTCCCGTAGGAAACCTGGAAGACATGACCTTCCGGGCTATCCGTGTATTGAAGGAAGCCGACTTGATCCTGGCTGAAGATACACGCACGACCGGTATTCTGCTGAAACATTTTGAGATACAAAATAAGATGCAGTCGCACCACAAGTTCAACGAACATAAGACCGTGGAGCAAATCGCCTCCCGCATCAAAGGCGGCGAAAACATTGCACTTGTTTCCGATGCCGGTACGCCGGCCATTTCCGATCCCGGCTTTATGCTGGTCAGGGAATGTGTACGACAAGGTGTAGATGTCGAATGCCTTCCGGGAGCCACTGCTTTCGTTCCGGCCCTGGTTAACTCAGGGTTACCCAACGAGAAATTCTGCTTCGAAGGATTCCTCCCTCAGAAGAAAGGACGCCAGACCCGCCTGAAGGAGTTGTCTACCGAAAACAGAACGATCATTTTTTATGAGTCACCTTTCCGATTGGTAAAGACGCTAACCCAACTAGCCGAATTCTTCGGGAGCGACCGGCAAGTCTCCGTCTCGCGCGAAATATCCAAACTGCACGAAGAGACTGTCCGCGGAACCCTGGAAGAGGTTATAGCACACTTTACCGTGAACGATCCGAGAGGTGAGATTGTTATAGTATTAGCAGGCTTGAAAGATAAAAAAGAAAAAGAGACAGAAAAAGATGTTTAACACAAAAACAAGAAGAAAATGAAGAAGTTATTATTAATTTGTACCTGCGCAACATTACTGGTATCCTGCGGACAGAACTCGGCAGAATATAAGAAGTTGAAAGCTGAAAACGATTCTTTGAAAATAGAGAATACGAAAGCATCCAGCGAAATGAATGAAATCCTTACTACATTAAATGATGTAGAGGCAGACATACAATCTATCCGTGATGCCGAAAACTACCTGAACCTTCAACAGCAATCAGGTGGCGAATTCAGCAAAAGCAATCGCGAACAGATCAAGGAAAACATGCAGCTGATCAGCGAAACCTTGAAAAAGAATAAGGAAACGATCAGCCAGCTGGAAGACAAACTGAAAAAGAGTGGTATCCAGTCAGCTGCACTGAAGAAAACGATCAACCGCCTTTCATCCGAACTGGATCAGAAAGCAACTATGATCGTCGCCCTTCAAGAAGACCTGGCAAAGAAGAACGTACGTATCCAGGAACTGGACGAGATGGTCTCTTCACTGAATGAAGATGTGGAAAGCCTGGCAACAACAGCAGCTGCGCAGTCCGATAAACTGAACAAACAGGACAAGGCAATCAACACAGCTTACTACTGTTTCGGTACTGCCAAAGAACTGAAAGATCAGAAGATCCTTTCCGGAGGCGGCCTTTTCTCTAAATCAAAAGTATTGCAGAGCGGCTTCAACAAGGATTACTTTATCTCTGTAGATATCCGCGAAGTAAAAGAAATTCCTTTATTTGCAGGTAAAGCAAAACTGAAATCCAACCATCCGGAAGGTTCTTACGAATTCGTGAAAGACGAAGACGGTAATCTGACTTTGAATATCACAGACCCGAAAACATTCTGGAGCCTGGGTAAATATCTGGTTATTGAAGTAGGATGATGAAATACAAAAACCTCTTTATAGATTTGGACGATACCCTTTGGGATACGTACCATAATAATAAAGAATGCCTCGAAGAGATTTATACCGATCACCACTTTGATCGGTATTATGCCTCCTTCGAGGCTTTCTTTGATATCTATTGGCCGCACAACGAATTGCTGTGGAAACAATACCGTGCCGGAGAGATCGACCGGCAAACACTTATCGTCGACCGTTTCCGTTACGTGCTACGCCCGATGGGTATTGAAGATACCAGGGAAGTGCTGGCAGTCAACAACGATTTCCTGCAACGTACCACCACCAAGACGCGGCTTGTCAAAGGTGCTATCGAATTATTGGAATACCTTCGCCCCTCTTACCGTATGTATATCTTATCGAACGGCTTCCGCGAAGTACAAGACAAGAAGCTCCGCAACTCCGGACTGGCTCCTTACTTCAAACGAATGATCCTGTCGGAAGATGCCGGTATCCAAAAGCCGCATAAAGGAATTTTCGACTTCGCCCTGATCAACACCAACTCCCGTCGCAACGAAACCCTGATGATAGGCGACTGCTTCGAAGCCGATATTTTCGGTGCCCACCAATCCCGAATAGACCAACTCTGGTTCAATCCACAAGGATTATCTCCCCGGAAATTCACTCCGACTTATACGGTCAGTAGCCTGGAAGAGATAAAAAAGATACTATAATCTCCATAGAATGCACGTTTCTCTTTTGTATTTATATCACATTCAGGAATGAGTATTCTTGAATGTGAATGACATGAATCTGACAATAACCAAAGTCTCCGACCATGAGAAATATGAAACTCCAGTTCCCCCGGCAATTCCCTTCTTAGGAAACCATAGTTCCCTCCGCAGAAAACTGCAATTTCCCGGGCAGGAAACTCCAATTCCCTGCGGAGGAAATTCGCGTTTCCTGCCCGGGAAATTATGGTCTCCTCTGCAATGGGCCTTTGTTGTGTATTGGAAAATACAATAAGAGGATTCATCTTTAAGACAAGATGAAGAAAGAGCCGTGTTGAAAGTATCGACACGGCTCTTCTTATATAGAATGAGTTTGTTCGTTCAATTTTATCAGAACTCGGAAGTAAAGTGGAACTTGATATCCGGGAAGTCCTGCTGTGCCATCGTCAATACATAGCCGGAGTCGGCCAGATAGACATCACGACCTTCCTTGTCGACCGCCATATACTGCGATTTACGTTTCTTGAAGTTTTCCAAAGCCGTCCGGTTTTCACTTTCGATCCAGCAGGCTTTATAGAGGCTGATAGGCTCCCATTTACATTGTGCACCGTATTCATGCAATAAGCGGTACTGGATAACTTCAAACTGCAACTGTCCTACCGTACCGATGATCTTACGGCCGTTGAACTGGTTAGTAAACAACTGTGCAACCCCTTCGTCCATCAACTGTTCGATACCCTTGTTCAGCTGTTTTGCCTTCATCGGATCGGCATTCTCGATGTATTTAAACATTTCCGGAGAGAAGCTTGGCAATCCTTTGAAGTGCAACTCTTCACCGCCGGTAAGCGTATCGCCGATCTTGAAGTTTCCGGTATCAGGCAGACCGATGATATCGCCGGCAAAAGCTTCATCCACCGTCTCCTTCTTCTGAGCCATAAACGCTGTCGGACTACTGAAACGCATCTGCTTGCCGAAACGGACATGCTTGTAAGGCGCATTACGTTCGAAGCGACCTGAACAGATCTTCACGAAAGCAATACAACTGCGGTGGTTCGGGTCCATATTCGCATGGATCTTAAAGATGAAACCTGTAAAGTTATCTTCCTCCGGATCGACCACACGTTCGACAGCCTGTATAGGACGGGGCGACGGGGCGATCTTGACAAAGCAGTCGAGTAACTCCTTCACACCGAAATTATTCAGGGCAGAACCAAAGAACACGGGAGCGATATCTCCTCTGAGGTAAGTATCCACATCGAACTCCGGATAAACACCTTCGATCAGTTCGATATCTGCACGGAGCTTATCGGCCAGAGTATCACCGATATGATTTTCCAGTTCCGGACTGTTGATATCGCGGAACTCGATCTTCTCCGTTACATATTGTTTACTCGGCGTATACAGGTCGAGTTTCTGTTCATATATATTATATACGCCTTTGAAACGCTGTCCCATATCGATCGGCCAGCTCAACGGGCGTACGTTGATATGCAATTCTTCTTCAATCTCATCCAGAAGATCGAAAGGATCTTTACCGTCGCGGTCCATCTTGTTGACAAACACGATCACCGGGGTCTTACGCATACGGCAGACTTCCATCAGTTTACGGGTCTGTGCTTCCACCCCCTTGGCAATGTCGATCACGATAATCACACTGTCTACGGCCGTCAATGTGCGGAAAGTATCTTCGGCGAAGTCCTGGTGACCGGGAGTATCGAGGATATTTACTTTATGATCTTCATAATCGAAAGCCATTACAGAGGTTGCAACGGAGATTCCACGTTGTTTTTCTATCTCCATCCAGTCGGATGTCGCCGTCTTCTTAATCTTATTAGACTTTACGGCACCGGCCACATGGATAGCCCCTCCGAACAGCAACAGCTTTTCTGTAAGCGTAGTCTTACCGGCATCCGGGTGGCTGACAATAGCAAACGTTCTTCTTCTTTTAATCTCTTCTGAATATTGACTCATCTTATATAGTTTATTTTATTTCAACAGGGTTTTCAACGGGGTTTTCAACATACTTATCAACAGGGTTATCAACAACCTACAATTTCCCCATACATACACGGAGACTGGCTTCCCAATGTGGGATAGCGACACCGTATGTTTCTTTTATCTTATTCTTATTCAACACACTATAAGGGGGACGTACAGCCTTTGTCGGATAATCTTTTGTTTCAATAGGACGGATACGGCAATCTATTCCGGCTATTTGCAAGATTTTCACGGTGAAGTCGTACCAGCTGCAAACACCTTCGTTCGAATAATGGTAGATACCCGGAACAAAGGCTCCTTTTTCATCGGCAGTAACCACGGAAAGGATCGCAGCAGCCAAATCTCCCGCATAGGTAGGTGTCCCTACCTGGTCGAACACAAAACCCAGTTCATCCCTTTCTTTGCCCAGGCGGAGCACTGTCTTTACAAAATTACTTCCGAACTCGGAATACAGCCACGCTGTACGGATGATTACCGCATCAGGGCAAACTTCCATCAACCCTTCTTCACCGGCCAGTTTGGTACGGCCATAGACAGAAACCGGACGTGTACCGTCGGTTTCCTTGTATGGACAATAACCCGTACCACTGAATACATAGTCGGTAGAGACATGGATCATCTTTGCTCCGGCTTCACGGGCCGCTTCACCCAGTACACATACGGCAAAGCTGTTCAATCGGCGGCAGAGCTCTTCATTATCTTCCGCCTTATCTACCGCCGTGTAAGCGGCACAGTTTATAATATAGTTTACCTGATTGTCTTTTACTGCAGCTTTTACAGCTGCCGGATCTGTTATATCCAACGTATCGACATCCGTAAACAGGAAATTGTATTGCGGATATTGCCCGGCCAGCACACGAATAGAATTACCCAGCTGTCCGTTGGCACCTGTTACTAAAATTGTTTTCATGTTTTTAATCTTCTAATTTCAGTTCTCCGTTCATATCCTCACGATACTTCTCGGCAAGAAGGGCCAGAAAAGAACTGATCTGCTTGATCGCTTCCTGTGTTTCCGGGCTTACCGGCTTTCCCTGCATCCTGAGAAGCAGAAAACCATAGATTGCATTAAAGCATGTTTCCAGTTCGGGTAACTCTTCTCCCCCGGATTTAGTCCGGAGCTGAACTATATGTGGGAGCGTTTTATAGTAGGCCGCCCCGTAAATCATTTCTTTTGTAGATTTAAGCAGCCGCAGATGCAGGTCGGTCAGGGTGATGATCACATTCTTATTTAACTGGATGTGTCCCTTTTCCATTACGCCTTCACTACGCATCATTTCGATCAGTTCTTCATACCAGACAGCGATCTCTTCCTTTACTTCATCCGGCTGGTCGTATTGGGAAATGACCGTACGGCGGATAGAGTCGATATCAAAATGATTGGCACGTATCAGGTCTTCCACCTGCCACATGTATAACAAATACTCGGCTATATTTTCTTTTCTTTTCTGTTTTGCTATAATCATAGCGACAAAGATACACTATATTCGGATAACGCCCGATAAAAATCGGCATCTTTAACACCTAACTGGCGGCAAGCCAGACGGGCAGCATTCAGATTTGTCAGGAAATAACTGTCGGGGATCCGTATCGGAAAGTCACCGTAACGGGTCTGTAAGAAGGTTGCTCCGTCTTTCTCGATCACGGCATGTTCTGCATACGGAATGGCGGTGATGTCTTCACGTACATCCTCAGCCAACTGCTTTACAACACGGTCGCCTTCGAAATAGATCAATTTACCTTCGCGTTCGATCAGGGTGGTGAAGTTACGGAAGGTATCGTAGTAGGCATCCGCCGTAGGATGGTCAGTGTCCGGTGTCCACGACAAATTGGTCAGTATAGCGATATGCGGACGGTAGAACTCCAGCTGGAAACGTTTTTCCAATGCCGAAGTGACATGCTCGTCACCTTCAATCAGGGCAATGCGTGCTTCATAGCTCATCCGTACCCGGTTTGGCAGCAGAGGAACTTCACTTGTCAGGGCGTAATCAAAAACCAGCTTCTGTCGCTGAAGAGCACAAACAATCATCGAGATAATTGATTTCTTCCCACGACTTCCCGCAACAACTACCCGTGTTTTCTCCTTGGTACGCTGAAATATGAATTCAGGGATTGAGAGAATCAGTAATCCTAATTCTTTTGCCTTCATCAGCTCCGGATTGTCTTGTTTAACAGTTGCACCCAGAACGACAAAATTACTATCCTTTATTAATCTCTCCGGAAACCATCCGTTTCCATGACAAGTACAACCTGCAGCACGAAGCTTTGCAACAACTTCTTCTGTTATACCGTCGCCTGAAACGCTTACTTCATATCCCTTCTCATGAATAGCCAAAGCCAGGTCAAGCACAAGAGGTTCGGTTACGGAGATTAAATGAACTTTTCGCATCGCTTAGATTTTGGCGCAAATGTACACAATTTCATCAAGCTTCAACGTATCGCTGATAGAAAAAACTTGCTTATCTTTGACAAAAAAAAAGTGAAATGAAGATACAGATAATAGACACAGGATGTTTTTACGCGGATGGCGGAGCTATGTTCGGTGCCATTCCGAAGACAGCCTGGAGCCGTCGTTATCCGAGTAACGAAACGAACGGTTGCATCCTCTCGATGAGAAGCCTACTAATATCAAAGGCTCCTGAAAAAGTAGTCCTTGTCGACAACGGTGCAGGAGACAAACACATCAGCCAACTCAGCTATTACAACTTCTTCGACCTGGCCGATCTGGAAGATGAATTGCGAAAAAGAGGTGTTTCTCCGGAGCAGGTAACGGACGTCGTACTCACCCACCTGCACTTCGACCATTGTGGTTATACCACCCGAAAGAATGAGGAAGCCGGCGAGTTATATCCGTCATTCCCTAATGCCGTCCACTGGGTCAGCCGCAAACAATGGGAAAATTTCCTGCATCCGAACCCGCTGGAAAAAGACTCTTACTTCATGGAAAACATGCAGGCTGTTGCAGATAGAGGACTGTTACGCCTTATCGACACCGATACGGAGCTATGCACCGGCATCGAACTCCGTATCTTCGACGGTCATACGCCCGGACAACTGGTCCCTTACATCACGACTCCTGAACAGACTTTTGTCTTTGCCGGAGACGTAATACCCCTTGCCGCGAGCGTCTCACCCGAATGGATATCAGCCTACGACACCTATCCGGTCACCTCCTATCAGGAAAAGATTCGTATGCTCGAAGAAGCTGCCCGCGAAGGACAGGTACTGATCTATTGCCATGATGCCTACACCAAATGCAGCACCGTGAAAAAAGTAAGCAACTTCTTCAAAAAAGACAAAGTGATAGATTTATAATAATTTGCGTCCTTTACTACCTGATTATTACACATATGAAATAAATTATTATCTTTGAACGCAATCTCTAACAGAATATAAAACAATCTAAAAAAGACATTATCATTTATAACTTTTAATAACGCATGAATAAACTAAGCAAGTACGCGCTGCTTTTCGCAGCTTTTGCAGGAATGGTGGCCTGTTCCGACGGTAAAGTTGCTACCGGTGATTATGAAATCATTCCCCTGCCGCAGGATGTTTCCCTGACAAACGGGACTCCTTTCATCTTAACGCCTTCTACTTCTATCAGCTACCCGGAAGGGAATGACTTACTGAAACAGGCTGGCGAGTTCCTGGCTTCCTATATTAAAGAAGCAACCGGCTACGCACCGAAAGTAGTAACCGACAAAAGTGCTAAACCTATCAACCTCTCTATCGACAAAAGCATCTCCAACCCTGAAGGGTATCGCCTGACGGTAACTCCCGAAGGTATCGAACTGGCAGGTGCTACCGAAGCCGGTGTATTCTACGGTATACAGACATTGCGCAAATCGATCCCGGCAGTGGCAGAAGGAATGAACATCGAGCTTCCGGCCGTAACGATCAACGATTATCCCCGCTTTGCCTATCGTGGCATGCACCTGGATGTATCCCGTCATTTCTTCCCTACCGACTCTATCAAGAAATACATCGACATATTGGCACTGCACAATATGAACACTTTCCACTGGCATCTTTCCGACGATCAGGGATGGCGTATCGAGATCAAGAAATATCCGGAACTGACTACCATCGGTTCTCAACGTAAAGAAACCGTGATCGGACGTAACTCCGGTGAATATGACGGCAAACCGTACAGTGGTTTCTACACACAGGACGAAATCCGCGACGTAATCGCTTACGCCCAAAAACGTTTCATCACGATCATTCCCGAAATCGACCTGCCCGGTCATCAGCAGGCTGCGCTGGCCGCTTATCCGGACCTGGGTTGTACAGGCGGTCCGTATGAAGTATGGACACAATGGGGTATCTCCGACGACGTGATCTGTGCCGGTAACGACAAAGCAATGGGATTCCTGGAAGATGTATTATCGGAAGTGATCGACCTCTTTCCTTCCGAATATATCCATATCGGCGGTGACGAATGTCCGAAAGTACGCTGGAAAACCTGTCCGAAATGCCAGGCCCGTATCAAAGCGGAAGGTATCAAGGGAGACAACAAACACAGTGCGGAAGAATATCTGCAAAGCTATGTAATCTCCCGTATGGAAAAATTCGTGGAAAGCAAAGGCCGCCACATCATCGGTTGGGATGAAATCCTGGAAGGCGGACTGGCTCCTAACGCAACTGTGATGAGTTGGCGTGGTGTAGACGGCGGTATCGAAGCTGCCAAACAAAACCACAATGTGATCATGACTCCGAATACCTATCTGTATTTCGACTACTACCAGTCGACCGACACGGAAAACGAACCGTTGGCAATCGGTGGTTACCTGCCGCTGGAACGGGTTTATTCATTGGAACCGACTGCCGGTATCCCCGACGAATACAAGAAATATGTGATCGGTGTACAGGCTAACCTGTGGACTGAATATATCCCGACCTTCTCACAGGTGGAATATATGGTAATGCCACGTATGGCAGCCCTGGCCGAAGTGCAGTGGACAGATCCGGGCAAGAAAGAATACCAGAGTTTCCTGCCTCGTCTCGTCCGTATGACTAAATTATACGACCACCTGGGTTACAACTATGCCAAGAACATCTTCGACATCCACGCTGAATTCACCACCGATACGGAGAACGGCGAGATTGTTGTAAACCTGTCCACAATGGGAGACGGTGATATATACTACACATTGGATGGCAGCGAACCGACCAGTGCTAGCAGCAAATATGAAGCCCCTGTTAAAATAAAGGAAGACGGAACGATAAAAGCAGTCGTTGTACGTCCTTCCGGCAACAGCCGCGTATTCTCTGAAAAGATCAACTTCAGCAAATCGACAGCGAAACCCGTTACCTTGCGTGTTGCTCCGAGTAAAGGATACGACTTTAACGGTGGTATCGAACTGACAGACGGTTTGACTGGCGACACAAACTATAAGACCGGCCGCTGGCTGGGCTTCCAGGGAAAAGACCTCGACGCTGCGATCGACCTGAAACAACCGGTTGAAATCAGCAAGGTAGCCTTCAACACCAATGTCGTAAAAGGCGACTGGATCATGGGAGCAGCCGGAGTGACGGTAAAGGTATCCGAGGACGGCCAGAACTTCAAGGAAGTGACCTCCAAGGTGATCCCTTCATTAAAACAATCCGACAAAGATGGTATTTATCCACAGGAAATTACTTTTGCCCCGGTAAAAGCACGCTATGTGGAAGTAATCATCAAAAGCGATAAGTTGCCGGCATGGCATGGTGGCGCGGGTAATCCGGCTTACCTGTTTGTAGACGAAATTATTATTCAATAGGGTATACAAAAAGAAAGAGTCGGTTAAAGACCTACCTCTTCCGGACGTAGGACTTTAACCGGCTTTTTAATCTATACAGGCTTTATGCGAAAAACAGTCATAATACTAAGCCTTTTACTCAGTCTTTTCACACTAATAAGCGCGAAAGATCAAGGCAAGCAGGAATATATTCTTGTTCTCAACTCCGTCAACTTCGATGAAGCCTGGACAAACGGTGCCTATCAAGCCATTTACGAACATTTCATGGGATCGCAATATGCAATCGAAACGGAAGAACTGATGGTCCCGACCATTGCAAACACGGAGGAAGCCGGTATTAAGAGAAACTCTTTACTAAAGAAATTTCCCCAACGCCCCAAAGTCGTTGTCTTTATGGGCGATCCCGGATGGGTGGTATGTCGTCCCTTATTCGACAACGAGTGGAAAGATGTTCCCGTCCTGATCTGCTATTCACGTGAACTAATGCCGCCCAGCATAGAGGACCTCCTTTCACGGAATATATCCCCCGAGATGCTTGTCCCCGCCGATCGGATCATGAAAGGCTATAATGTAACAGCCTTATACCAGACCTTCTATATCAAAGAAACACTCGAACTGATGCAGCGTATACAGCCCGAAATCAAAAATATAGCATTCATATCCGACAACCGTTATATCAGCCTGTGCGCCCAACAGGAAGTGGAACAAACCATAGCCGATTATTATCCTTCACTGAAACTACACCTTCTCACCACAACCCGTATCTCCACCGAACAATTACTCGACACAATCTCCCGCTACAACAAAGATACCGGCATATTGTATTACTCCTGGTTCTCCAAACAACTCCAGGACCAAAGAAACTACCTGAACGACAATATACAACGGATCGTCTACGGTTTCTCCCATTACCCGGTATTCACCATTGCCGACCAGTTGGTGGAAGACGGCAACTTTGCCGGAGGACATTACATCTCACTATCGGACTACAGCCGTGAAACGATCCATACCTTAGAAAAAATACTCGAAGGCACCCCCGCCCATGACATCCAGCCACACACAGGAGGAACGCCACGTACATACCTGAACTACCGCCACCTGAAAATGCACAATACCGACAGCCACCTCTATCCCGGCGACGCCGTCTACTACCAACGTCCACCCAGTTTCTACGATCGTAACAAACTGGCCATAATCAGTATAATAGCACTGATCTGTGCCGTGGTCGCCATCCTCGTCATGAGACTCCGCTTTTACTGGCGGATGAAACAAGAAATACGCGAACGTGAAAAAGCGGAAGAAGCCAACCGCCTCAAATCGGCTTTCCTGGCCAATATGAGCCACGAGATACGTACCCCGCTGAATGCCATCGTAGGCTTCTCCACCCTCCTGGCCAATGAAGATGCCCTGGAAGAGCGGCAGGAGTTCGCAAGGATCATCGAGAACAACAACCAATTATTGCTTCAACTTATCAACGACATACTCGACCTCTCCAAAATAGAGGCCGGAACTCTCGAATTCACCTATTCGGATGTAGACCTGAACAGCTTGTTAACGGAAATAGAGCAAAGCTGCCAGCTCCGCAACAAATACCCGGAGGTTCAGATCTCTTTCGAAGAACGTTTGCCGCAATGTATCATCCATACGGAACGTAACCGCCTGACCCAGGTCATTACCAACCTATTGAACAACGCCATGAAGTTCACCACCCGGGGAAGCATCCGTTTCGGTTACCGACAGGAAGGCCATATGCTGCGTTTTTACGTACAAGATACCGGCTGCGGCATTCCGGCCGACAAGGTAGGATCGGTATTCGGCCGTTTCGTCAAACTGAACAATTTTCAGCAAGGTACGGGATTAGGACTTTCCATCTGTAAAACCATTGTAGAAAAGCTTGGGGGAGAAATCAAGGTGGAGTCGGAAGAAGGGGTAGGAACTTTATTCTGGTTTACCATTAAAATAAATACCTTTGTGGCATTATAACAAAACATCATTCGCCATGAAAAGAAACATGCTATTCCTGGCCGCCATCTGTTCCTGCTACAACCTATTTGCCGAAGAGGTGACAGTGAAACAGTTCAGATACGCCGGCCCCTACGAGGTAAAGAAGCCGTTCCTCAACGACAGCCTCGATGTAAACAGCAAGAAGTTCACCGAAAAAGAACTACTGAAAACAGCCGTCCCGTTCAGCAACGTCCGCCAAAGTACACAACTGCTGGATGCCAACGCCAACGGAGAAGGACAACTCCCTACTTCCTCCCAGCCCTATCAGATCGGACTAGCCTCCTTCTACCTCAACAGCGACCGATATGTAAAAGGTGACCTATTGGTAAAAGGTCCGGAGACATACGAAGTATATATAAATAATGAAAAGCAAACACCAGCCGACGGTAAGATCACACTCTCGCTGGAGCCCCACCGTTATGAGATCGTTATCAAATACCTGGCCGAAGCAAACAAAGCAGAGTCACTAAAAGTCACATTCAACACGGAAGCCGAAGCAGTGGTGACAGCCACTACCAACCCGGAAAAGCGATACACCATCAGCGAGGTATTTGACGGAACCCGTTTCCGTTCGGTAAGCCTTTCGCCCAACGGTAAATATCTGCTGACCGCTTACCAGACCACCTACCCCGGCGGTAAGACCGAGTCATACCAGCAAGTTACTGACAGGGCCACCGGGCAGGTCGTTATCGAAAACAGCAATAACAACTACAATTGGATGCCTAAAAGCAACCGCCTGTATTATACCCGCGAAGGAATGGAAGGCAAAGAACTGGTAACGATCGATCCCGCCACCCAGGCAGAAAGCATCCTTTCCCGTAACCTGCCCGATGGCTGGTTCGTATTCGCCCCGACCGAAAACTACCTGATCTTCACCGTTTCAGAAGAAGGGCCGAAGAAAGACAAGGATATGGAAGAAATACTTGTCCCCGACGACCGTCAACCCGGCTGGCGTAACCGTTCTTTCCTTCATAAGTACGACTTGGCAACGGGCCTGTTCGAACGCCTGACCTACGGATACAACTCTACCCACCTCAACGATATATCGAAAGACGGCCGTTATATCCTCTTCAGCAGCAGCGAGCGAACCCTGACCCGGCGTCCGTTCAGCATCAACACACTCTACCGCATGGATTTGCAGACCATGCAGACCGAAGCATTACTGAAAGACGCCTTTATCGGTCGTGCCGGTTTCTCTCCAGACGGAAAACTGTTGGCGATCGAAGGCTCGGGAGAAGCCTTCAACGGTATCGGATTGAAGATTGCACCGGGACAAACCTCCAATACTGCCGACGGGCAATTATTCATTTATGATCCGGAGAGTAAAGAAGTGTCTCCTGTAAGCAAAGACTTTGATCCGTCTATCCAGTCTTTCACCTGGAACAGCAACGATAAACAGATCTATCTCCAGGGCGAAGATAAAGATTGTGTCCGCCTGTATGTTCTCAATCCGTCTAACGGAAAGATCAATCCGGTTCCGTTGAAAGAAGAGATCCTTTCTGATTTCACCCTGGCAGAGGCGGCTCCCGAACTGGTTTATTTCGGTGAAAGTGCTTCCAACTCGCAGCGTCTTTACTCAGTCAACCTGAAAAAGAATACAACCGTTTGCCTGAAAAACCTGTCGGAAACCATATTGAAAGATGTCACACTGGGCGAGGTACACGACTGGAACTTCCAGGCTGCTGCCGGTGATACAATTTACGGACGCTACTACCTGCCTCCCCATTTCGATCCGAACAAAAAATACCCGTTGATCGTAAACTATTACGGCGGAACAAGCCCGACGGAACGTTCGTTGGAAAACCGTTATCCCTCGCATGCGTATGCCGCATTGGGCTATATCGTTTATATTATCCAGCCCAGCGGGGCGACTGGTTTCGGACAGGAATTCTCTGCACGCCACGTCAATGCCTGGGGGAAACGCACTGGTGACGAAATCATCGAAGGAACAAAGAAGTTCTGCGCAGAACATAATTTTGTAGATGCCAAGAAGATCGGTTGTATCGGAGCCTCTTACGGAGGTTTCATGACACAGTACCTGCAAACAAAAACGGATATATTCGCAGCAGCTATCTCACATGCCGGTATCAGCGACATTACAAGTTATTGGGGAGAAGGTTACTGGGGATATTCATACAGTTCGCTGGCAACGGCAAACAGCTATCCCTGGAATGCCCGGGATATCTACGTAGAGCAAAGTCCGTTGTTCCATGCCGATAAGATCAACACCCCGATCCTCTTCCTGCACGGTTCCGTCGATACGAATGTGCCTGTCGGAGAAAGTATCCAAATGTTTACCGCCCTGAAATTGCTTGGTAAGGAAACCGCCTTTATCCAGGTAAACGGACAAAATCATCAGATCTTCGATTATAAGAAACGGGCAGAATGGAATAACACAATCTACGCCTGGTTCGCCAAATGGCTGAAAGAACAACCACAGTGGTGGGAAGCCTTATATCCAGCCAAGTCCTTATAAAAAGAAAAGGGTGTGTCAAAACACCCTCTTCTTTTTTTATATATACTGTTACACTATTCCTCGCATCCGGTCTTCGAAAGCAGTCAGGGCCGCTTTTGCGCCTTCACCCATCGAAATAATGATCTGCTTGTAAGGGACAGTCGAAACATCACCGGCCGCATAAATACCCGGCACACTGGTACGGCAATGGCTATCGATCACAATCTCGCCCGGACGGTTCGTATCCACTACCTCACGGAAAGCACCGCTGTTGGCTGCCAAGCCGATCTGGACAAAGATACCATCCAAATCGATTGTGCGTTCCTGCTCAGTCTCACGGTCTTTGACACGGATACCGGTCACTTTTGTTCCGTTACCGATCACCTCCATCGTCTGTGAACTTTTGAACACTTCTGCATTCGGCAGGCTATACAGTTTATCCTGCAATACCTGGTCGGCTTTCAGCGTATCGGCAAATTCCAGGACAGTCACTTTCGAACAGATACCAGCCAGGTCGATAGCCGCCTCGATACCTGAGTTTCCACCACCTACAACGGCAACATGCTTTCCTTTATAGAAAGGACCGTCGCAATGCGGACAGAAGGCAACGCCGCGTCCGATATATTCACTCTCACCGGGAACGTTCAGCTTACGCCAGCTTGCTCCCGTAGCTACGATCACGGCAGGGGCTATAAGTTTATCGCCGGTAGAGGTTGTCAATATTTTATCCTTTCCTACCAGTTCAACCTTATCCACCCGACGGTGTTCAAGGATATCGATAGGATAATCATTCATGTGCGACATAAGGTCGAGAGCCAGTTGCTGACCGGTTGTCTGAGGAACGGAAATAAGGTTTTCTATTCCGACCGTTTCTTTCACCTGACCGCCTACACGGTCGGCCACTACAGCAACTTTCAACCCTTTGCGTGCGGTATAGATAGCGGCCGCACTTCCGGCAGGGCCACCGCCCACGATAATGACATCGTAATTCTTTTCCACTACCGGCAACTCTTCTTCTTTCACCCCATACCGGGCTTCCAGTTTAGCCAGCAATTCGCCGAAATCGCCACGGCCTACATGGAGCAGTTTACCGTCGGCAAACACAGAAGGCACGCCCTGTACTTTCATTGCTTCCACCTCTTCCTGGTTGATCGCGCCGTCTACCATCTCATGGCTGATCTCCGGGTTCAGGGTAGCCATTGCATTGAGTGCCTGTACGACATCGGGACAGTTCGTACACGTCAGCGACACATACGTTGTCAGTTTGATCGGGCCGTTCAGGGCTTTCACCCGGTTACAGATGCTTTCGTCGGGTATATTCTTTCCTTTGCCGTCGCTATTCAGGATAGCCAACAGTAAGGAGGTAAATTCGTGTCCGTTAGGAACACCACGGAATTTGATACCGGTCTTTTCCCCATTCTTCAACAGAGAGAATTCCAGTCCTTTGCCGTCTGTCACCTGAACGGAAATCTTATCAGAGCAGGAAGCTAAATCATTCAGAAGTTCCAAAAGTTCTTTCTGACTTTCGTGTTCAGGGGATACCTGAACATCAAACATATATTCGTTCGTCAGTCCGGCAAAAATACCGGATAACTGATTTTTCATTGATGAGTCTAACATTATTAAATCCTTCTATATTATACTTGTTCTTTTTTCTCCTGACTTGAGAGTTGTTTCATAGTAGTGAAACACTTGTTTCACCTAATAGAAACAGTTGTTTCACTACTATGAAACTAAAATACTCTCAAAGACAAAAAAGGCCGACAATATAGTTGCCGGCCTCCGTTTATTATTCTTAGATCTTGCCGACCAGATCAATGCTCGGCTTCAGTGTTTCACCACCTTTTTTCCACTTGGCAGGGCAAACTTCACTCGGGTTAGCTGCGATAAACTGGGCAGCTTCTACTTTACGAAGCAGTTCGTCTGCATTACGGCCGATACCGTTATCGTTGATTTCAGCCAGTTTGATCTTTCCTTCCGGATTAACCAGGAATGTACCGCGGTAAGCCATACCGTCTTCTTCGATCATCACACCGAATGCACGGCTCAGAGCACCTGTGGGGTCTGCCAACATCGGGTATTTGATCTTACGGATCGTTTCAGAAGCATCATGCCATGCTTTGTGTACGAAGTGTGAGTCTGTACTTACAGAGTAAACCTCTACGCCCATAGCCTGGAACTGATCATATTTGTCAGCCATATCTACCAGTTCAGTCGGACAAACAAATGTAAAGTCAGCCGGGTAGAAAAAGAAGATAGACCATTTGCCTTTGATATCTTCGCTGCTTACCGTTTTGAAACTTCCATTCTGAAATGCCTGTACTTTAAACTCGGGTGCTTGTGAATTGATAATAGGTTCCATTGTATTTACTATTTTAATTGTTATTACTATTTGTTTTTGTTTCTGATGCAAAGATAAGTTGCCGATTTGAGGTAAGAACAAAAAATCCAATCGAAAGGTTTTATGTGCTCATAGACAAAATCTTTGAGTATCAGTAAATCACGTTTATAATCCGGTGCTATTTACCTGAGCAACAACGCCCATCGCACTGGATACCGGACATTTCAAACTCGAGTGTGGCATGCTGGATACCGACATGTAAAAGGTCATGTTTTATCTCCTGTTTGATACGTTCCATTTCTGAAATATTACAGATGGCGATATGTGCGGTAAGGGCCGTTTCGGTAGTACTGATCGCCCATATATGCAGGTGATGCACTCCCTCTACACCCTTCACCCCATGAATCACATATTCCACCTTGTCGATATCCGTACCCGCAGGCACACCATCCAACGAAAGTCGGATACTATCGCGTAGTAACCCCCAGGTGGAAACAATAATGACAATAGCTATCAGCAAACCGATGATCGGGTCGATAATATACCATCCCGTATGAGCAATCACGATACCGGAGATAACCACACCGATCGAAACCAATGCATCGGCCGCCATGTGCAGGTACGCCCCCTTTACATTCAGGTCCTTGTCTTTATCCTTCATAAAAAGCCAGGCCGTCAGTGCATTTATAACCACTCCTACACCAGCCACCCAGGCTATGGCATCCCCTTCGACCGGTTGCGGATAAAGCAGCTTCCCTATACTCTCGGCAATAATGATACCGACGGCCACCAGCAGGATAACCGCATTCAACAGGGACACCAGAACGGTACTTTTCTTATATCCATACGTATATTTACAGGTAGGATGCACCTTCGCCAGCCGGAAAGCCAGCATGGCAAGCACGAGGCTCGCCACATCCCCCAGGTTATGCCCGGCATCCGATAATAAACCGAGCGAATTATACCAGAAGCCTGCCGCAAACTCAGCAACGACAAACGCCAGATTCAAGGCAATACCGATAATAAAGGCTTTATTCAAAGAGCTTATTTCGTGGTGATGATGGTCGTGATGATGTTGTTCCATATTCGTTCTTAGTTTTATTTGAGTAACAATATGGGACAAAACTATGTTTTTCCAGACAATAAAAATATACCTGATTGTAGGTAAAATGTCATACGGTTATACCATGTCTTATTTGAAATTCGCTACCTTTGGAGACGAAGTAAATTAAAAGAAAAAGAATATGAGAAGGATCTGTTTTTTCATCCTTTCGGTAGGTGCACTATTGTCTTATATCGTCGGTTTCACAGCCTGTGGCCTGGCGGGAACACCCATCGCCAAATCGGCACCGGAAAACAACCCCAGTTACAAAGTCGAGTATCTGTTTGAGCACGATGGTTGTAAGGTATACCGGTTTATGGATATGGGGAATTACATCTATTTCACCAACTGCCAGGGAGACGTAACGAGCATCGAGAACGACAGTGTCCGTATTGTCAATAAGATACGCAGGCAACCGGTAAAAATCCACAGGGAACCGATTGAATAAGGTCACACGGTGATGCCATGTTTCTTAAATATCTCTTTTGCATTTGCCAGACGTTCGGCAGACAGGGGCTCTACGTCCTTTAGTTTATAATCTATTCCTTGCGCCTCATATTTATACGCGCCCATCGTATGATAAGGCAGAAGTTCTGCTTTCTGAACCACCTTATATCGACTGATATATCCGGCAAGTTTGTCTAAGGCTTCATCATTATCAGTCAGTCCGGGAACAATGACATGACGAATCCACACAGGAACACCACGCTTCTCCAACTCATCCAGGAAACGCAATGTATTATCCAGCTTTACAGCCGTCAGACGAGGATGTAATTCGGGATCGATCGTTTTTATATCCAGCAGTACCAGGTCGACCTGTTCAAGTACCTCCAGCGCTTTCGGGGTACAGATATAGCCGGATGTATCCAATGCCGTATGAATACCTTCCTCCCGGCAAAGACGGAAAAACTCAGTAAGGAATTCGGCCTGCAACAAGGGTTCTCCCCCGGTAACGGTTACGCCGCCCTTAGCAATGAAATTCTTGTACCGCAATACTTCCGCCAGCAACTCGTCCGGCGCCATCCGGTATTTAGCACCGCCCTTACTGTCCCAGGTATCCGGGTTATGACAATACAGGCAACGGAGCGGACAACCTTGCATAAAGACAACAAAACGTATCCCGGGACCATCCACAGTCCCAAAACTTTCTAAAGAATGAATTTTCCCTGTAAGCATATATCTTAAAAGCCGACCGATTCCCGTGTCAGACACGGGAACCGGAGCTTCCTTTCATTAACCTTTATAAAGAGTGATTGATTGTTCTTGAAATTACATCCAACTGCTGTTCGCGTGTCAACTTCACGAAGTTTACCGCATAACCGGATACGCGGATAGTCAACTGCGGATAGTTTTCCGGATGCTCCATGGCGTCGAGCAACAGTTCCTTGTCGAACACGTTTACGTTCAAGTGCTGTCCGCCGTCAGGAGTAAAGTAACCGTCCAATAGGCCAACCATATTGGCGATCTGAATATCACGTTCCTTACCCAGCGTTGCAGGAGATACGGCAAAAGTATAAGAGATACCGTCGTGTGCATGCTGGAAAGGCAGTTTGGCAACAGATGCCAGTGCAGCGATAGCCCCTTTCGTATCGCGTCCGTTCATTGGGTTGGCACCCGGAGCAAACGGCGTACCGCCTTCGCGTCCGTCGGGAGTAGCCCCCGTCTTCTTACCGTATACCACGTTGGAGGTAATGGTCAGGATAGACTGTGTCGGAGTCGCATTACGGTATGTCTGGTGCTGGCGCAAATATTCCATGAACTTTTCAGTGATGTCGACAGCGATACTGTCGGTACGGTCGTCGTTGTTACCGAAAGGAACATATTCGCCTTCGCGTTCGAAACCGACAGCCAGGCCACGTTCGTCGCGGATTACTTTCACTTTTGTATCGCGGATAGCTGCCAACGAGTCGGCAACGATAGAAAGACCGGCAATACCTGTTGCGCGGATACGTTCCACAGAACCGTCGTGCAGAGCCATTTCAAAAGCTTCGTAAGCATATTTATCGTGCATGTAATGGATGATCTTCAGAGCGTTCACATAGACTTTAGCCAGCCAGCGCATCATCTGTTCGTATTTCTCCATCACTTCGTTGTAATCCAGATATTCGCTGGTGATCGGTTCGAACCGGGGAGCAACCTGTACACCCGAACGTTCATCGCGGCCACCGTTGATGGCGTACAACAGACATTTAGCCAGGTTGGCACGTGCACCGAAATACTGCATCTGCTTACCGATCTTCATCGGCGACACACAGCAGGCGATGCCATAGTCGTCGCCATAATCCGGACGCATCAGATCGTCGTTCTCATACTGGATAGCCGAAGTATCGATGGATACCTTCGCACAGAAACGTTTCCAGTTTTCAGGAGCGTTGTTGAACCACAATACTGTCAGGTTGGGTTCCGGCGCCGGGCCGAGGTTGTATAATGTATGCAGATAGCGGTAAGAGGTCTTCGTCACCAGTGAACGGCCGTCTACCCCCTGTCCGCCCAGAGACTCAGTCACCCAAACAGGGTCACCTGAGAACAGGTCGTTATATTCCGGAGTACGAAGGAAACGAACGATACGCAGTTTGATGATAAACTGGTCGATCAGCTCCTGCGCTTCTTCTTCCGTCAATTTGCCTTCGCGGATATCTTTTTCAATATAAATATCGAGGAAAGTAGAGGTACGTCCCAATGACATGGCCGCACCATCCTGGTCTTTTACGGCAGCCAGGTAACCCAGATATACGAACTGAACAGCTTCGCGTGCATCCTTGGCCGGTTTCGTAACATCGAAACCATAACCGGCACACATCTTTTCGAAGGCTTTCAAAGCCTTGATCTGTTCGGAGATCTCTTCACGGCTCTGAATGATTTCTTCGGTCAGTTCCTGTATATCGAGTCTTTTCAGATAATGTTTCTTTTCTGCGATCAGGATTTCCGTACCGTAAAGGGCTACGCGGCGGTAGTCACCGATGATACGTCCGCGTCCGTAAGCATCCGGCAGCCCGGTGATGATAGCGGAACGACGTGCGGCAAGCATCTCCTCCGTATAAGCGGAGAATACGCCTTCGTTATGCGTCTTTCTATATTTCGTGAAA
Organism: Parabacteroides leei; assembly: GCF_023369805.1. NCBI lineage: Bacteria > Pseudomonadati > Bacteroidota > Bacteroidia > Bacteroidales > Tannerellaceae > Parabacteroides > Parabacteroides leei. Next base: position 200,758 of record NZ_JAMBQG010000009.1, on the reverse strand, counting down.
ATTTCTTTTGTCATCGGATCCAGCTTGTAGCCGTAAGCTTCCAGGCTGTTTTCCACCATACGTGTTCCGCATTTCGGGTAAATACCACGTTTCAGAGGGGCATCGGTTTGCAGGCCGACAATTACTTCGTTTTCTTTGTCTATATAGCCCGGTCCGTAAGTATCTATACCTTGAGGGTATTTTGTTTCAGCGTCGTAAACACCCTTTTCCCTTTCCACCTTAAACATTTCGGTCAATTTATCCCAAACTTTCTTAGTCTTGTCTGAGGAGTCTTTCAAGAAAGTGTCGTCCCCTTCATAAGGTTTGTAGTTGTTTTGGATAAAATCCCTTACATTAATCTCTCTTTTCCAAATCTCACCTTTGAACTGCGCCCAGTTCTCGTTTTCAAACTTCATACCTATTTTGCTTATTTCGGTTTTTAACTTATCGGTACAAAGGTACTGCTTTTATACGTGACAAGAAACTATTGCACAGCCAGGATATACGCCAAATAGTCAAAATCACTACAAATAGTTACTAAAAAGGGCCCTTAACAGGGGGGTATCGCCTGTTTTAGGTATCACTGGGCATGGTATGATAAATAATACAAAAAAAGATGAATATGAATCTTTAAGATCACAAATTGTGACCTTAAAAAATTAATGAGAGCCTTTGTTGCTATCCGCCAGCTGATCGCTAAACCTATCTTGTTTTATCTGTTTTTGTTCTCCCTTACGCAAACTTCATTATCAATACCGGGTCAATATTCAATCTCTCATACAAACGTTTTGCCATTCGCATAGAAATAGGACGTTTCCCAGTCATTATCTGACTGAAAGTAGATTCTTTTACATCCAAATAATCAGCTGCCTGGCGTTGTTTTAAAGAACGCTTCTTCAACTCTTTTTCTATTGATACAATAAGAGGTGACTTGAATTTTAAACTTTGGGATTTATAATACAGAGCTTCATAATCAGCACACATACCGCCTACACGTCCTATTTCACGTGTGTATTCGTTGTCTGCATCAGGTTCCGCCAAGGCTCCATTTGCTGTTGCTTCATTGATAAGCACATCTACATAGGTCACAGCTTCATTATACAATTCAAGCGTGTCTATGTGAGTAATATTTTCAAATTTTCTTTCCATTCTCTTTACGTAATTAAATTATTGAACAATCTATCCTGTCATACTCTTCATGTGTGCCAATAAACTGTATAGACAAAAGTCCGGCAACAAAAGTCGCCACTACGACCATTCTATAACTATTACCTTTTATATTAAAGACATATCTACCATTTCCTACATAGTCGGCAGAAGGAAAATCCAGTTTCAAATCCGCATGATTCCGCCAAGCAGCTTCTTCTACTTTGTCTACCCACCGCTGAAGTGGACGAACAGCATCTACATGCTTTGTCGAAAATTTACCAATACGCTCTCTATGTAGTATTTTCATTCCAATCTATCTTTATGACAAAGGTATAAAAAACTTCACAATACGCAAAGCTTTCGCAGCAATATCACATTCGTTCCCGTACTTAACACAGAAAGCCCCGGCAGGAGTTTCTGTCGGGGCTTTGTTTTGTCTGTTTTTGCTCTTCACAGAGATCGAACAGAAGAACTTTATTTCATTACTTTAGTATTAATATCGACTGCTTGTTCGCCCTCGCGGGATACTTGGTTGATTCTTGTCCGATATCACCGCGCAGTCAAATTTAAATTTATTGATTATAAATAGTTTCTTATTTTACGATAGCCTTTACAGCTGCTTCGCCTTCTACAGCTACAACAACTACACCTGCAGGAGCAGCGATAGTAGCATTGTCAGAAGAAAGAACTGTGTTAGCAATTGTCTGACCAAGAACGTTGCTGATAGCAACTTTCTTACCAGCTGCACCGTTGATAATTACGGCACCTTCTTTAGCGATTACACTGATTGAAGAAGTTGTGATATCTTCGTTAGCTACAGGATCACCTTCGTAGTTTTCTTCGATACCGAATACATCACCTCTTTCGAAATCATTCACAACTACAACTGTACCATTGATCCATTTCAGGTAACCTTCGTTAGTTGCAGCCTTTTCAATTTTATCAACATCAGTTTCCGGAGAATACGGCTTCCACTGAGTCTGAATTTTGAATATCTTTTCTGCACTATCCACATAACGGAAAGCGAACTTAGCTACGTTGAACTCAGGAGAATCCATAGCAATCTTCACAGCTTCACCACCCTTACGAGTTACATACAATGTATCGCCAGCATGAACACCTTCTACGAATGACAGCTTGGCAAGGCTTTCACCTGCTTCAACTTCATTGATATATGGATTGCTGTGGATATGGTCTACACCGTAAACATTAGCAGTATCGATCAGGTTGATCAGGAAGCGACCGTGAACAGCTCTGTTTTCTTTTGCATCTGCACAAGGACCACCATTAGCATCTCTCCACTCGTCTGTGTTGTGAGTCGGGTTGTACGGGCAATAGTAAGACTTTTCAGGATCTACATTTACAGCCAGTAAATACTGGTAGCAAGTGTTCAGTTCACCGTCAACATCTACACGGTTGATATAAGCTGTATCTGCAAAAATAGCCGGATTTACCTTGAACTGATTTACATTATCAATGTTCAGGAAGCTCAAAGAATCATTTTCGACAACTGATTTTGCATCCAGTTTTTCATACAATACCTGTGAGTTATTTTCGTTACGGAACAACTTGATTGTGTCACCCCATGCAGCAGCAATTTTATGATATTCAGGAGAATCAGCTTTTTCAACAACCATCAGAGAGTTCTGATCTTCAGCATAGGTCAGCATATTCTTCAAAGAACCCTTGTCTGCACTGTTGGCAACAAATACTTTGTTATCATCCAATTTAGTTGCAGCAGGAGTTGCTTCTGTTACTGCCGGAGCAATTCTTACGAAGTTATAAGTGTCATTCGGTTTCTTCTTCAGAGCGAAACGAGCAGCATCCTGATCTTCGTTATCCTTGTTTTCAGGATCACAGAAATAGAATTCATAACCTTTACCTGTTTTGTAATCAACAAATTCACGGTTAGAAGCATTCTGGAATGCATACGGAAGGATAGCCAATGTATCTTTCAATGCATCATCACCTGAAGTTACGATCTTACCATCTTTCAATGTTGCAAATGTCGTGTAAATAAATACAGTATCAACTTCTGTATATTCACCTTCATTATCCGCTTTCATTGCAAAACGCAGGTTCCATTTCTGGGCATTTTCCTTTTCAGCAGTCATACCGATCTGATGGCTTGCTTTGTCAGTATGGTTTTCAACGAAATAAGCATTGTTATTTCCTTCGATAGCATGATACTGACCCAGATAGAAGTTTTCATTTCTCAATACGTTTGCAGTTGTCTGCATGTAACCATCAAAGTTGATCTGACCTTTTGCAGCTGTTTTGTTCAAAGTTACAAGGTCATCATTGAATGCCGTATTATCAGATGTAACAATAAACTTATCGCCATCTACTTCACGCAATTGCACATTTGCAATCTTAATGCCGCTTTCACGGTTCTGCAATGTGAAGGTATTATTATCCAAATCGGCAGCGATTACAGCCCACTGTGCTTCCGGAGAAGACAATAATACTGTACTTGCTGGTACATAATCCGCAGCATTATCTGTCGGATCTGTTCCATCCTCATTAGTTACAGCCAAAACACCTGCATACTTATACTCTTCGCTATTGTCTTTTGCATTTGCTCTTGTATCAGCATAAGAGAAATTCAGGTACTGTCCTAACAATTTCTTAACATCGTAGACGTTGCTTGCACCCAGTTTGATATACGGCAACTTAGCATCAGCAGCGATAGAAGTTGTCAGATAATATTTGTTATCATTGAACAAGATAGAAACATTACCTTTATCTACTACAACTAATTTAGAGATCACATCAGGATTACCTTGAGCATACTGGAACTGGAATTCAGACAAGTACTGACCTGTTGTTCCCTTATCGATTTCTTTCTGAGTTAACCACTTGAATTCACCGATAACATCACTACCTACAGTACCCTTAGTATCCAATACTAATTTCTTAGCATTTTTACCTTGGTCTAGCTTTTCGTTATTCCACAATGCGACCTTAGTTGCAGCGTCGTCACCTTCCGGATACATTTTTTGCTGCAGTACATCGACATTTTCAATCGTTTTATCTTTGTTTTTGTCTTTATCGTACTTAACAGTCAGCTCGAAGCCCGGATTAAGGATGCTATTTAATTTAGCCTGTGTATGAGCCAAAGCAAAAGATTCGTAGAAACCGATAACGGCAGTAGCTTCAGAATCAGCCGTATTTGCATCTATCTGAATCATTTTACCACCTGCAGTCAAAGTAATACCTTGACCTACATATGCTTCGTTTGCTTCAAATGAAGTTTCGCCACTAACAGTCCATTTATAAGGTTTATTATCTGCACCTTTAGCCAAGCTAGTGAAGCTATAGAAAACTTTTCCATTCAGTTCTGTTTTTGCAACAGACCACAAGAAGTTTTTATAACCTTCAATATCATTTGCAGAAATACTTGTTTCAACAGTCGCTGTTGCGCCAGCTTTCAAATATTTGTTGGTACCCAATGTAACTACGCAATAACCGGAAGGAACTGATGTTGCCAGTTTATAAGATCCTTCAACAATATTCTGGCTGCCTGTTACAGCAATAGTTGATGCCGGAGCAGCAGTTGCATTTACACTTGCTGATGCATAAAGAGCAGTTCCAGCTAAGTTAGCAGCAGCAACAGAAGTAATCGCATTATCTTTTACAGCAAACTCAGAACCTGTTCCTGCCAATGTGTAAGTCACAGAGCCAGCAGCTCTTGCAACAACATCAGCCACAACCAATTGAGTCGCTTTTTCTTTTGCAGCAACAGCAGCAACAGAAACCAACTTTCCTTCTGCCCATATCCAAGATGCATTATAAGATTGTGCAGCAGTAGGAGCAGCTTTTAATGTTTTTACGACTAATTTACCATCTTCAGATGCTACTGTCAGATAACCGTCTTCTGTCTGGAAATAAACAGGAGCTTTGTAAGTTTTAGACGCATCAAATGCATCCAAAACAACTTCACCGTTGTCACTTACATTCAAATCAAAGCCGGGAAGCGCATTTTCATTGTTTGAAGCGTAAACACCGAAGTCGATAACAACACCTGTTGCATCAAGAGAACACTGAGAAGCTTCAATCTTTAAGTACAACTCACCTGTAATATCAGTATTGTTACTAAAATCATCAACATTTGCCAACTTTAGCTTACTACCGTCTTCGATAGTAAACAAAACTGGCAATGAATATTGAATTTCTTCGGCTGACAAAGTCAAAACCTTACCACCAGCTGCTGAGTTTTCACCATTTACAGCATAAAAAACCTTGCCATCTGCAGCCTGTAATTTATACTTACCTTTCTCCGCTTCCACTAATTTCCAAACAGGAGATTCTGCAGTTACAGCATCTTTATCAGCCTTGGCTGCTTTTCCATCAGCCCCTAACAACAAAGTGTACTCAGTACTACCATCGGCATTAATGCCCGTACCGACCAAATAAGAACCACCAGCTGCCGGTGTTGAAACCTCAATCACCTTAGCATCCAGCGTTGTCCAAGCACCGGCTGCCAGAAGGACAGCCACTAACGTAGAAAACTTTTTGTTCATAATTTAAAATTTAATATTAATAATAGTGTTATAAAAACTCGCTCACAGCCTACTCTCGGTAGGCTTCCAAATGTTAATGACTAGCTAAAACGATCGTTTTTTCTCGTCACTGTTTTTGAGAAATTTCGATTTGATGACAAAAAGCAGTAATTTCGTACTCGCTTTGCTATTCTGTTGATAAGAAAGAAGATAGGAATGGAAAAAAAATTGGAAGAAATGATTGGTATTTCAAAATGATGCAGTACCTTTGTGACGAGAAAAAACGATCGATTTTTTTAGTCAGTCTTTTTTCGATCTCTCGCCTTGCTATTCATAGTTTATAGCCTTATATCCAACAAATGTTAAATAAAGTCGGTTTTTGGATGGATAACTATCCGTTTCACCTCCGATGCCTACTCATTTTCTACGGGTAACTACCCGTTATTTGTCCGGTGCCTACCCATTTACAAGGGGATCGGCAAGGAGGAAGAATACGATAAAAAGTCTCAATAGTTTCAAAAGTCTCTACCCCTTTTTCGAAATAGTGACATTTTTCCCCGAGTCCGTTTTATCATAGTAACCCGCACCTAATGAGATCAATAAATCATACATCTGCGCCTTTTTCAGCATACGGAACGCACTCGAACGGCTGATCCCGCGGACAACCGCCTCTTCCACCAGCGTTGCTGTTTTAAACTTATCCGGCATGGCGGCAAACAGGTCGCGCTGGGCTGTGTGCATCTTAAAATGCTGCTCAGTATCGCTATGCTTCAAGGTGGTGCTTACCAGCATCGAATGACGCAGGCAAACAGTACCGATATGGAAAGCCACATCGAAGTCGGCATCGGTTATGCTGCAATGTTTTAACTTGACTTCTTCCTCCGCTTTGCGTAAGGCGGTTAATACCATGGCAATACGGAAGATAATCAGGCGGTGACGCAACACGACCGAGGTAACGTCGTCATTACCGAACACGCGTACATTATAATATTCGCGTGAGAAATAGCGGTCGAGCTTCTTACGCTGACGGTCGGTGAAACTTACAAACGTCTCCGATTGTTCGAGGAAGACGGCCATCAGACGCAATCTTTCGCCCAGTTCGCTGAAATAAGAAGCATTCTTCGGATCATCGTCTGCGGAGGTCAGGCAGCGATAGGTGCCTCCTCCGACAATATGGTAGATCAGGAGACGGCTGAAGAGGCCGTTTTCGGTAGAGGGTACGAGCTTGGTGAACATGCCGGGAGTACCGGTTAGAAACATACCCAGTTTCGGACGCTCAACGATGTTGGTACCATTGGTTTTCGAGGCACAGCTCACCCGTTCGCCGTGGAATGCCTGGTTGAGAATGTATCCGTAGCCGCCAAAATCCTGTGCCATGGTGTTGTTCACCGACTCGAGTTCGGTTTCAAACAAGAAGGAAGCATAAGGGGCGTTTATTTCCAACTGCGCGATCATACGCGCGGTAGTCGTGTAGCCACCCATGTGAAGCTGCTTTTGGTACACCGGGCGGGGACATTCAGGAGGAATACCGGCCGGCTTTTTAGTTCGCGACTGGCGTTGCTGTTGTTTGTAGCCCTCGTAGGCTTCCTTTTGCACATTATATTCCTCCACCTTGCGGAACGAATCATCGTAGACAGAACGCTGCCAGGGTTCTATCATTTTAAACACCCGGCTGACACAGCCCTTGCCACTGCCCGAGGGGCCGGTCACGACAGTGTAGAACGGGGGATAATAGATTTCGTTCTGCATCGAGCCTCTCACATTCGGGAGCGCGGTACTAATCATGGTGAGTGCGGCGAGCAATATCAGGTCGTGTTCCGTATCGTCGGCGGCCGGCTTCAAAGCGTCCGCGAGAAGACTCGGAAGAGTGGCCAAAAGGGGTTTTTCGAAGTGAGGAAAATCACTCTCTACGGGTTCATAATCAGGCTCCATAGAGAAACCTTCATCCGAAAGTGCATCTTCGGAAACGGGGGTGATACTTTTGAGATTTTTGATACTTTTTTTCGTCGCCATACCCGGTAACTGACGGCAGGAATTACTGCCGTGGGCAGATCGGTAACGGCGGTAAATGTCGGACACGGTAGTAAGGATTTCTTTTTCACCGAAACCCGGAGCGGTGTAGCGGTAGAGACATTCGGCCACTACTTCGCTTTCGCCGAAGCCGGCACTGTTGAGAGCCGAGGCCAGCTTAACCATGTAGCTATGGCGGCCACCGTCAGCAAAAGGATTGCCGGTTTCAAACTTGTCGATGTAGTTGGACAGCGAACGGGGTTCCGCCTCAGAGAAGACATCAGCCTTGTCGGGGCCAATGGGGATGCACACCGCTTCGGCTTCTTCCTTATAAAAGGCTGACGGGTCGTAGCTTACAAAACAACCGCGGTTGGGGTCTTTGCCCGAAGGGTCTACCTTCACGCCCGGCAGGTCGGTTTCGAGCAGGCGGCTCACCACTGCAAAGGCCTGGGCGTGGTGTTCCATATCGCTGTCTACCAGCACGAAGAGCTTGAGACCGGTACCCGATGGGCTGATATGGCCTGCTTTTACATAGGGTAGTTCTTTGGCGCGGCCAAGCAGTTCCGAGGGTGATCCGGACACATGGTCGAGGTCGCCCACCACGCAGCCGGAGTAGTCTACCAGGTGCTCACGTTTGCGGCCGCCTGCCATCCGCCCGCCTGCCACGAGCAGGGGAAGGTTCTTCTTACAGATACCCGCTTCTTCCTGATGGCCGGAGGTGACCAGGGCGCGAACGTTTTCTACTTGTTGTTTATACTTACCGTTTACCACATCGGCTAAATAGCCACCGAGGGTAACCGCCGTGTAAGAGGTGGTGTCGAATGCTGTTCTGAACAGGGTACATTCGACGGTTTGATTAACTGGATTTCTCATGCTGAATCAATTAAGTTTAATACTATCAGGGTTCTCCCAAATGTTCGATCAATACGCCGACTTGCTTCGGCGTGTAGAGTTTCTGGAACTTCACCCACCCGGCGGCTTCCAATTTGGCCTTCAGTCCGCGCGAAGTGCGTATCCATTCCCACATACGTTTATAGGCAATCACCGGTGTCCGGCCGGGAAAATACAACTGGGCGAATTCCGTTACCCCATACGCTCTCCTCCAGGGAGACAGTTCCGTTTTTTTGTCTTCCATACAATTCTATTATTTAATATATTAAGATAGCACAATATACGTATTATATTAATACATTGTTAGATTCGGAGGGGATATTTATCTACAAAATAACACATTATGAATATTTTATATATTCACTCAAAACAGTTTAATATTCAAAATACAGAATATCGATAAAATTCAGTTCTATACAACAGATAGTTACATTAACCATTGTTCTCTTCTTCGCATGCGCCGATGCAAAATAAAAAAGGAACCATCCTTCACAGGATAGCTCCTTTTTTATGCCGGAAACAACCAATAAAAACATTCCGACATACGTTTAATCATCTTATATGCTTACATAATTAGCAAAAAGGTTTTGATATAGCGATTATACTAATAGTGTTACTTTCTTTTTACATTGCAAAGATAGGGCTGCCCGCAAGAGTACACAATACCTATTACTGAGTAAAAAAAGAGGCATCGGCTACCTATTACGGGTTATATTCCTCTTTTAAGCCAAAAAAAGAGCCATTCTTCACAGAATGACTCCTCTTTTATATGAAAGGAACAACCAATAAAAAATCCCTTTCATTTGGGTATTTACCTTATAAATAATAGGTGTACATAAAAATCAACAATTTCGGTTTCGGCCAGGACGATTATACTAATAGTAAAACTTAATTGATGATGCAAAAGTAAAGTCATATAAAAGTACCCGCAATACCTATATATATGTAAAACTTACTTATCTCTAACCATTAATGGGGATTTTACAGCATTTTTCCAGCAAAACACCATGCAATACCTACAAATAGGTAACATCGGGCAATTTATACCTACTATACGCGATTGCGCATACTTTTTAACCGCCCTAATTTTGCCAAAAATTACAAAAGGCAATGAGAAAATTAACAAATTTGTTGGCTATCACTCTACTTGGATCTTGTGCAACAGCCTTTGCAGAGAGCAATGAAGAGCCGACAGCGGCAGAAAAATCAGCAGAGATTTATGCCAGCGGTTATGATAAAATCCGCTTTGGTGGTTATGGAGAAATGGCTGCAAGCTATATGGATTATGATCAAAACCGTTTTGGGCCAAACGGTTCTTATAAAAAAGACAGAGGTTCAATTTCTATCCCCAGATTTGTACTTGCATTCGATTACAAATTTAGTTCATCCTGGATACTTGGAGCCGAAATAGAATTTGAATACGGAGGTACAGGTACCGCACGTGAAATAGAGTGGTTTGAAGAAAATGGAGAATATGAAACTGAAATAGAAAAAGGCGGTGAAGTAGCCCTTGAGCAATTTCATATTACAAAACTAATCCATCCGGCTTTTAATATACGAGCAGGCCACATTATTGTTCCCGTGGGATTAACCAATTCAAATCACGAACCAATCAACTTTTTCGGTGTGTATCGTCCTGAAGGAGAGACAACAATATTACCTTCAACTTGGCACGAGAACGGTATTTCATTCTTCGGGCAGTTTGCTAAATTTGATTATACTGTTATGATGGTAGCCGGTTTGGACGCCAATGGTTTCGGCAAGCAACAATGGATTGCATCCGGAAAACAAGGTGCTTTTGAAGTTGACAATTTCAATAGCCCGGCTTTTGCTGGGCGATTAAATTATAGTGGCGTAAAAGGACTTCGCTTGGGAGTTTCCGGTTATTACAATGGAAAGCCGACCCGCAACGCATCAAAACCCAACAAAAATTTAAATTCATCTACCGGTAAATGGATTGATGCTCCAGTCACAATCTTTACAGCTGATGCACAATATAAAAGTCCCGGCAATAAACTGATTGCACGCGCAAATATTGTTTATGGGAATGTACAAGAAAGTTTAGCTCTTACAAATGTAAACAAACGTCTGGGTTCAGCCACCGGCTACCCACGCACACCAGTAGCGAAAGCTGCTGTCAGCTATGCAGGTGAAGTTGGGTACAATGTCGGTTCTTTGTTTAATGAAAAATCTCCGCGTATCTACCCTTTTATTCGTTATGAATATTACAACCCAATGGAAAAGACAGTAAAAGGAATAACAGCCGACAGACGGCTACAAGTTTCAGCCTGGACAGCCGGTATCAATTACAACGCGTTACCGAACTTGGTTGTAAAAGCAGATTACACAAACCGACAAATTGGTGGAGGAGATTATAACAGTGAAAATATGGTCTCTGTTGGAATTGCCTATATCGCTTGGTTCTTAAGCAAATAAAAAGTATAAATAATTAAATATTACGCAATGATGAAAAAGAAAAATGTTTTAGTAATGGCTATGATGGGATTAGCCGTTTTATTTTGTGGAACATCTTGTAGCGAAGACGAAAATACTGATGGTCCCAATAACGGTAGTGAACTTACCGAAGAAGAAATGGATGCAGCCATTGCCACATATGTAGATGGCATTGTCCTTCCAACTTACAAGAATATGCTAGATAAAGTAACCATCTTCAAAAATAAAGTAGATGCATTTGTTGCTAGTGGTAATCAAAATGATTTAAATGTTGCTTGTCAGGCTTGGAGAGATGCACGCGAACCATGGGAGTTTAGCGAAGCGCACTTAGGTGGCCCTGCCACTAATTTGAATTTAGATCCATCTATGGACTCTTGGCCTTTGGATAAAGAAGGTATTAATACAATAATCAAATCCGGAGACTTTTCTGAGCTAGAAGGATATGATGATGATAATATGGAATTAAGAGGTTTTCATACTGCTGAATATATGCTTTTCTTTGATGGTCAACCTCGTGATTTATCAAAAATTCAAGATGAGATCGACCTTACTAATACCAATTTAAAGAAATATCTTCAGATCGTTGTTAACGACATTCTTAAAGATACAGAAACACTTTATAATGCCTGGGCTAAAGGTTTAGAAGATGACGATACATATTCCACCCCTTATGGAGAAGCATTAAAGAAACATGATGGAACAAATGGTATGACTTCTGCAGAAACTGTATTGGCAACCATTCTTTCAGAAGAAGGAGGCATGGCTAATATTGCTAATGAAGTAGGAGAAGCAAAAATAGGAGACCCTATAACGAACTATAAAGAAGATCCCGAAAAAGGTTTGTTATCTGTAGAATCATGGTATAGCTGGAACTCGATTACTGATTATTCCAATAATATTAAAGGAGTCAAGAACTGCTATTTAGGGAGTCTAGATGGAAAAGTAAATGCTTCAAGTCTATCCGCATTAGTAAAAAAGTTGGATACATCATTAGATACTAAAGTTCAGGAAAAAATCAATGCAGCTATTGCAGCTATCGAAAATATCCCTGCTCCTTTCCGTAACCATCTGGATGTAACAAAATACCCACAAGTTACAGTTGCACAGGATGCTTGTGCTGAAGTTGTAGAGGTTTTGAAAGAAGTACGTACTAAGCTAGGAGCCAATTAATATCAATAGATAGTTCTTTACATAAAAATCTGAAACTAAGTTCTGCTCTGACCGCTTCTAATGACAAGCGGACAAAGCGGGACTTAGTCTTTACCACAATAAACAATATCGTTTTATGAAACAAGTTATTCTTCCTATAGTATTATTGGCCGGTATTTTATGTACAGCATGCGAAGATGGGTTGGATGATACGCTGATAAAAAAACCAAATGGCACTGTTGCCAAACCGGAAGAGTTATCAGCTGGATATTCCACTATTTTCTCTACAGGTCCAGATGCATATGATATGTCAGCGGAATGGGTAACCGGAGAACTAAACAGTCGCTTTAACCGTGGGAATAGTTTGTATGATACATCCCGAGGCGTAGATGAAAACGGAGGATTAGGTGGACTAGGCCCGGTATATGCCGGATATTCCTGTGCCAGTTGCCATAAAGGAGCTGGCCGAACAAAACCAACCTTATTCACAGATGGAGGTTCAGGCAATTATGGTTTCTCTTCTGTTTTGATTTACATTACTCGAAAAGGTGGTGGCTTTTTTCCTGAATACGGACGAGTGTTGCACGATCAGGCTATTTACGGATCTAAACCAGAAGGGAAATTAAAAGCGACCTATACGGAAAAGGAATACAAATTCCCTGATGGTGAAAAATATAGCCTTATCACTCCCCATTATGAGATCACAAATTGGTATGCCGACAGCATCGCACCTAATGATCTTCGTATTACAGTACGTATTCCGCTTCGACACGTAGGAATGGGACAAATGATGGCACTCGATTTGGATGAGCTCCAAAAGCTAGCTGCTCAAAGCAACTATCCGGAATATGGAATAAGCGGTCGGTTAAACTGGATTACCGAACGAGGTAAAAAACAGATTGGAGTATCCGGTAATAAAGCCCAGCATGCCGACCTGACAGTCGAACTGGGTTTCTCTTCCGACATGGGAGTTACCAACGACCGTTACCCGGAAGAAGTTTGCGAGGGACAAACGCAAATGATGGGATTTGCCAATTATGGTATTCAGATTTCCACGTTGGATATGGAAAATGTGGACCTGTATATGCAATGTTTAGGAGTTCCGGCACGCCGTAATGTAGCAAATGAAACTATAAAACGAGGCGAGGAAATGTTCTACGAAGCTAAATGTCATTTATGTCATACCGTCACCTTACATACACGTCCCCGAGGAACAGTTCTACTAAATAATACACAACTACCTTGGTTAGGAAGCCAGGTAATCCACCCTTATTCAGACTTTTTACTCCACGACATGGGTCCTGGACTGGATGACGACTATCAAAGTGGATTGGCCATGGGGTGTGAATGGAGAACAACTCCTTTATGGGGAATCGGTTTACAGGAACTGGTTAATGGTCATACTTATTTTTTGCATGACGGACGAGCCCGTAACCTGACGGAAGCCATTATGTGGCATGATGGAGAAGGAGCGGCATCACGTATTCTATTCTCCCGCATGACTAAAGACGACAGAGAAGCCCTGCTTACTTTTCTCAAATCATTATAAACAGAAATTCAATCTATCAAAATAGATAAACCAATAAAAATGAAACAATATATAAAAACTCAGATAATCGCCGGATTATTTCTGGCAATACCGTTCCTCACCATTGCTCAAACAGAACAGAGGATAGAAATAGACGATAAATATGTAGAAAACGATGTTGTATCCCTTGCCGGTAAAAAAGGTTTCTCGTTCACAACCAAGGCCGGTGATTTCCTATTTAAGCCTTATGCTCTGGTACAAGCTTCCGGCAGATTCAATTATTATGATGACCAGGGACTAGAGAATATGTATGCAGATAATGTTGCTAATTCAGGCTTTGAAATTCCGAATGCTATTTTAGGTTTCACAGGAAAAGCGTTTGGTAAAGTTACTTTCAACTTATCCATAAATGCAGCTAAAAGCGGAGGGGCCTTACTACAACAGGCTTGGTTCGACGTCGCTATAAAAGAATCGTTTCGTATCCGCGTCGGTAAATTCAAAACCCCATTCAGTCATGGCTACCTAACTACTCTTGGGGAAACTCTATTTCCAAACTTACCTACCTCTTTAAGCAGTACAATCATATTACCTCACTCTTTAAATGCCGTTAATCCGACTTTCGCTACAGGTTTCGACACAGGAGTACAGGTTCATGGTTTGGTAAATAACAAATGGAACTATCAGATAGGTATTTTCAATGGCACCGGTGGAGATGTAAATACAGCAACCAAAACAACCAGTGATGATAACCGCTGGTTGATGTCCCTGTTATATTCCGGACGTATCGCTTACATGCCAAAAGGTCTTATGCCAACCTCACAGGGAGATCCCAGCAATTTACATGATGATAAGATGTCGATTGCTTTATCAACTTCCTATAATGTAGAAGCACAAGATGAAAGTAGTAACGATTTACGTGTCGGACTGGAATTTGCATGGATTAAAGATCGTTTTTATTTTGGAGCTGAAGGATATTGGATGAACATGAAATTCACTAAACGCCAAAAAATATCAAATGCTTACAACTTTTGGGGGGCTTATGCACAAGTAGGTTATTTCATCACTGACAAATTACAGGGAGCTTTACGATATGATCTATATGACCGCAATGGCATTGATGAAGGGGGATTATTGAATATGCCGGCTGCAGGTATCAATTATTATTTCTTCAATTCAAATCTAAAACTACAAGTGATGTATCAATATCTGGGACGTACCGGACATGCGACTCAGAAAGATCGGGATAATGATGGTTTAGGACTTGCTCGTCATAGTGCTACCGCTATGTTGCAATATACATTCTGATGACTAAGTATATGAAAAATATAATTGTTTCAATCCTATTATTGTTCACATTACTGTTATCTAGTTGTGACGATGGGAAAATCTATCCAGAAGAAGTGACAACCCATAATATGTTCGCCTATTTGACTGTCACTCTTAAAGGGAAAGAAGCATGGCCTCAAAAGGATTTGATCGTTTTGGCAGCTTTCGGGGATGACAAAACAATACCAGTCTCAACAACAGTCATTCCTGAACCGACAGCAGCCAATAATACCGCTAATGTCAAACTAGGACTAACAGGTAATGAAAAAACGATTGCAATCTCACTTGTAACTAAAGGGACGACACGACAAGTACTTTACAATTTCTATACTTATTCGATTGACGAATTCAGCGAAAAAATCGATCTTCCAATAAAAGAAATTGACTTGGCTTCATTTGACCGGATACAAAAACAAATATTTAATGATAACTGCGTTGCTTGCCATGGAGGTAGTACACATGCAGCAGCAGAACTATATCTTACCGAAGAGAAAAGTTACAATGCCATCATCAATATCCAGGCAGACCTATCTTCAGAGGGAAAAGTGATAGTGAAACCCAATGAGCCTAATGCCAGCTTCATCATTGACATTCTTCAGAAAGATATTTTGAACTACAATCATTCTGACATTTTTGCTTCTACTCCGGAATTCATCACATTAATGGAAACCTGGATATCAGAAGGAGCACAAAA
Organism: Parabacteroides leei; assembly: GCF_023369805.1. NCBI lineage: Bacteria > Pseudomonadati > Bacteroidota > Bacteroidia > Bacteroidales > Tannerellaceae > Parabacteroides > Parabacteroides leei. The sequence goes on along the minus strand of NZ_JAMBQG010000009.1, from coordinate 185,076 downwards.
CGAGTAAATAAAACATACAATGATATTTAAAACAAAAACATACGAACAAGATTTTATACACGCTCAAATTTGCACTTTTGAAGGGAAAGGAGGGGTTACGGAATATCACGTTATACTCTCCGTTGCAACCACTTCCCTTCCTTTCGGCGAACAACTCGACAGGCTACAGAAAGCCTACGATATGCTGACCAAACAGGACTTAAAGAAGACTGTCGCTGTTTTCCGCCGTTATTTCCTGAGCGATGCTGCTAACCAGGCCGAAGCTCTGATGGAACGGGAATGTGAAAACCCGTACTGTGCACTGTCCGTGGTGCAGCAGGCTCCGCTTAACGGAACCAAGATTGCACTATGGGCATGGCTGCAAACCGATATGACAACAGAAACACTTCCATCGGGTATGTTTGAAGCCGCTCACAACGGGTATCGCCACCTGTGGACCGGCGGTGCACACAACAAGGCGGCAACCTCGGAATACCAGACGCGTCTACTACTGAATGATTACGTGATGCAACTGACGGAACAACATTGTACGCTGGCAGCCGACTGCATCCGTACCTGGTTCTTCGTACAGAACGTAGATGTAAATTATGCCGGCGTTGTAAAAGCGCGTAAGGAGGTATTCATCACTCAGAATCTGACGGAGAAGACACATTATATATCCAGTACCGGTATCGAAGGACGCCATGCCGATCCGAGCGTATTGGTACAAATGGATGCCTATACGGTCGACGGCCTGCAACCGGAACAGATACAGTTCCTCTATGCCCCGACTCACCTGAACCCGACGTATGAGTACGGAGTTACTTTCGAACGGGGCACAGCAGTGTCTTATGGCGACCGCAAACATATATTCTTATCGGGCACTGCCAGCATCGATAACTTGGGAGAGATTGTTCATCCCGGTAATATTCTGGAGCAGACCGGACGGATGATGGAAAACATCAGCGTCCTGTTGCAGGAGGCCGGAGCTTCCGTTGCCGATATCATGCAGGCTATCGTCTATCTCCGCGATCCGGCAGATTACGAGGAAGTGAACCGCTATATCCGCACCCATTACCCGGATATGCCGCACCTGATCGTACTGGCACCGGTATGTCGTCCGGGATGGTTGATTGAAACGGAATGTATCGCCGTTATTCCGGCAGACCTTCCGCAATACCCCTGTTTATAAATGAAACACCATAAATACAACAACTATGTATAAACAAGGAAAATACAAAGAGACAGACAAGATGAGCGACTTGATTTGCGAGAACTATCCCATGGTTCTCGTAATGAGCCGCTTCGGTATCGACCTGGGATTCGGGGAGAAAAACATCAAGGATGTATGCCGGTTGAACGAGGTGGATTGCTGCACGTTCCTTACCGTTGTCAATTTTCTCTCGGAAGAGATTTCAGGCACGATCAACGAGATCAACAACTGCCTTTCTCTCGGGTCGCTGATCACCTATCTGCATAATGCGCACGATTATTTCCTGAATTTCCGGCTGCCTCATATCCGCCGCAAACTGACGGAAGCAATTACCGGCTGCCCAGGTGATATCGCTTTCGCTATCACTAAATTCTTCGACGATTATGTTTACGAAGTCCATAAACACATGTCGTATGAAGAAAAGATCGTCTTCCCTTACGTCCGTAACCTGTTGGAAGGGGTGAAAGATACCAAATACAATATCAGTATCTTCCGCAAACGACACGACCAGATAGAGATGAAGATCGTGGAGCTCAAAAATATCCTGCTCAAATACTATCCCGGACCCGACAATTACCTGCTGAACAGTGTCCTGTTCGACATCTTTGCCACCGAACAAGATTTGGCCTCTCATAACCGGGTAGAAGATTACCTCTTCGTTCCCGCTGTACTAGCAATTGAAAAAACAATCAAATGACCGTTGCTTTATGAGCACTAACTTTAAAATAGCTGTTGCAGAACCTTCCTCCATTATCCGTTGCGGATTGATCACCATCCTGAAACGGTTGCCCGGATTGCATATCCAGCTGACGGAAATAGCTACGGCTGAATGCCTGGTGGAAAGCCTCCGCATGCACCGACCGGAAGTACTGATCATTAACCCTTCACTTCCCGGCTATTTCGGGATACAGCATCTAAAAGAAGAGTGTGGCTGCTCCGAAATGAAATGCCTGGCTATTGCCTGCATGGCAACCGATCAAGCCATGCTCCGCCCTTATGACGACCTGATCAATATTTATGACAGTCCCGACGAACTGAAACATAAGCTGGAACGGCTGAATGCGGAAGAAGCATCTACTGAGCCGCAAGAAGAGGAGGAAGAACAGCAGACACTCAGTTCGAGGGAAAAAGAAATCGTTGTCTGTGTTGTCAAAGGCATGACGAACCGGGAAATCGCCGATCGCTTGTATCTTTCTACCCACACCGTGATTACCCACCGCCGGAATATTGCCCGGAAACTGCAGGTGCACAGTGCCAGCGGCCTGACGGTGTATGCCATTGTGAATAAACTGGTCGAACTGAACGATATAAAGAAAGTCTGATAAAATATTATTTTCTCACAGCTTTTGTCTTCTTTTCACACTCCAGAATTTGGCTTCAATCCTATATACTGTATCTTTGGGAAACAAAAATATATATATCAGGTTACCATGGATCCAATAACAAGACAATACAACAAAACGGCAGTACAGATCACCCCCTTTGAGACAAAAAAAGGGATCACCGAATATCATATCATCCTCGAACAAATGGATTGTATGGATGATTACTCCACCCAGTTGCAGGATTTGCTCAAAGCCTATACACAATGTGTGGAAGAGCTTCCGGGAAACCCGACTGCCGTGTTCCGCCGTTATTTCCTGAGTGACGTGACCAACCAGACCGCTTTACTGATGGAAAAAGAACGTTCCAATCCGTATTGTGCATTATCCATCGTACAACAGGCCCCCATGAACGGGACTAAAATAGCCCTTTGGGCATGGCTCCAGACAGGTGTACAGACGCAGGTGCTCCCAAGCAATCTGTTTGAAGCCCGTCACGGAAGTTACCGCCAGCTTTTCGGAGCCAATCTTTGTAACCGTGCTGCCAACTCCGAATATCAGACACGGCTTATCTTCCGCGATTATATCATGCAACTGACAGAAGCCAAGTGCACGCTGGCAAACAACTGTATCCGCACCTGGATATTCGTACAGAATGTAGATGTCAACTACCCGGGAGTCGTGAAAGCCCGCAAGGAAGTCTTTGCAACGCAAAACTTAACGGAAAACACCCACTTCATCGCCAGTACGGGCATAGAGGGACGTTATCAGGATACAAGCGTGTACGTAACAATGGATACGTATGCCGTATCGGGTATCGGCCAGGAACAGATCCAGTATCTTTATGCCCCCAACCATTTGAGTCGCACCTACGAATACGGGGTGACGTTTGAAAGAGGGGTAGCTATCACGTATGGCGACCGACGTCATGTATTCGTTTCGGGAACGGCCAGTATCGACAGATACGGCGAAATCGTCTATCCGGGAGATGTCATCAAGCAATCGGAACGTATGGTAGAAAACATCACCGCCCTGTTAAACGAAGCGGGTGCCGACCAGAATGACATCATGCAGGCCATCGTTTACATCCGCGACACGGGAGACTTTGCCCGCGTGAAGCGATACATGGAAACAAACCATCCGACTATGCCTTACCTGATCGTTCGGGCTCCGGTATGCCGTCCGGGCTGGCTGGTCGAAATCGAATGTATCGCCGTCGTTGCCGTAGATGAGCCTGAATATGCTCCGTTGTAATCGATTATTATTGAAAAGACGGAGATTCTTTGACGAATGGTTAGCCCCAACAAACGTGAAAGATTAATAACAACTCCATCTGTTCACAGAAAAAGCATTACCTTTGAACTATTGAATAATCAATAACACCAAAACAAGAAAGAAACAGCCTATGTACAAAAACGGAAAATACCGGGAAACCGATAAAATGAGCGATTTGATATGCGAGAACTATCCGATGGTCCTCGTTATGAGCCGTTTTGGGATTGCCCTGGGATTCGGAGAAAAGAATATCGGTGAGGTATGCCGTCAGAATGGAGTAGACGCCTGCACCTTCCTGACAGTGGTAAACTTCCTGACGGAAGACGTAACCACTCCTGTCACCGACCTCAATAAATGCCTGTCTATCGATGCGCTGATCACATACTTGCATAATGCACACGACTACTTCCTTAACTTCCGCCTGCCGCATCTGCGCAGGAAGCTATTGGAAGCCATCACCGAATGCCCGAAAGATGTAGCCTTCGTTATCCAGCAGTTCTTCGACGAATATGCCGAAGAGGTACACAAGCACATGTCGTACGAAGAGAAAGTGGTCTTCCCGTATGTCCGTGGCTTGCTGGCCGGAAAAAAAGACCCGAAATACAATATATCGATCTTCCGCAAACGCCACGACCAGATAGAAATGAAGATCGTGGAACTGAAGAATATCCTGATAAAATATTACCCCGGTCCCGGAAGCAACCTGTTGAACAGCGTCCTGTTCGACATCTTCGCCACCGAGCAGGACCTGGCTTCACACAACCATGTGGAAGATTATCTCTTTATGCCCGCTATTTTAGCATTAGAAAAAACAATTAATTGATGCCCTATGAGCACCACACTGAAAATCGTTATTGCTGAACCTTCCGCTATCGTCCGTAACGGACTGGAAACAATACTGAAACGCCTGCCCGGCGGCTTGCGTGTCCAGTTTTCTGAAATAACGACTATCGAGTCGCTTACCGAGGATCTTCGGACACACAGGCCGGATATCCTCATCATCAATCCTTCTATTCCCGGGTATTTCACTATTCCACATCTGAAAGAAATGACAGGTTGCCCGAATATGAAATGTGTAGCTATGCTCTATGCCCCTATCGACCATTCCCTGATCCGTTATTACGACGATCATATCAATATCCTCGACAGCCCCGACGAGATCGGGCTTAAACTGGAACGGCTCCATGCCAAATCGGAGGAAGACGGCGATGGCGACGAACAACAGACATTGAGTGCCCGCGAAAAAGAGATAGTGGTATGCGTGGTAAAAGGCATGACCAACCGTGAAATTGCCGACCGCCTGTTCCTCTCCACCCACACGGTCATCACACACAGAAGAAATATCGCCCGTAAGTTGCAGGTACACAGTGCCAGCGCCTTGACCGTTTATGCGATTGTGAATAAGCTGGTGGAACTCAGCGATATCAATAAAGCATAGAGCCGACAGTGTTGCAGTTCTCTACAATCGGGCTCCAAACTAACTACGTTATTTAAACGTATCCCTTGTTGTCTCCTTTACTATTAACATAACAAATACAAAAAGCCTCATCTTTCTAATAATTAACCCTAACATTTCACCCTTTTTTTAAAACACAGCAAACAATATCCGAAACCTCGCTGTTAAGAACAAAGAGTATCACTAATAATGAATATCACATGAAGAAATTCTTTTTAATAGGAGCAACGTTATTTCTTTCTTTATATGCCAGTGCACAGCATGTCGCATTAAAGAACAATATCGTTTACGATGCTACCGCCACTCCCAACCTGGGTCTGGAAGTGGGATTAGGAAAGAAGGTCACGATGGACCTTTCTGCGGGTTACAATCCATTCGAGTTCAACAACGACAAACAGTTCAAACATTGGCTGGCACATGCAGGCGTACGTTTCTGGACCTGCGAAAAGTTTAACGGAACATTTATCGGCGTTCACGCCCTGGGCGGACAATACGATGTGTCAGGGTTCAAACTGCCGTTCGATATGTTCAAGAAACTGCGCGACCATCGCTACGACGGTTACCTGTACGGTGGAGGTATCAGTATCGGTCATCAATGGGTACTGAGCAAACGCTGGAGTATCGAAGGCGAGATCGGTGCCGGTTATGCCCGTATGCACTACGACGAGTACGCCAAGGGCAAAGACATGCCGAAACTACGCACCGGCAACCACAACTACTGGGGTGTGACGAAAGCGTCTATCTCTTTTATCTATTTTATCCACTAATAATCAAACAAGCAAAATGAAGAAGTTATTCTATATAGCAACCGTTTTATTATGCTCCGCCTATGGGAGCATGCAGGCACAGACTGTTAGCCCCGACGGTATAACTTACAGCGACCTGCAAGTAAACAAACAGGGCAGCCAGGTTGTATTGTCGACCACCGCTAATCTCACCAACATGGAGCTTAAATCACAGAACATGGTGATCGTCACTCCGGTACTTCAATCGGCAGACAAAGCACACACGGTAAAGTTCGATCCGTTCGTCATTACCGGAAAGAAACGTATGAAAGCACTCGACCGCGAGATGGGTTTCGGTGCCGAGCCATTCGAACAGACACCGACCGTGATCTTCCGTCATAAGAAAAATCAGCCGGAATCTATCCCGATGACTCTGACCGTACCGTACGAAAGTTGGATGCGTAATGCCTCGCTGGTGATGCAGGCAAATACCACCGGATGTGCTTCGTGTGATGTAGCCAGCAATATCACTCCGCTGTCGTCACGCATATTGCCTCCGGTAGTTGCACCGACTTATGAACTGAGCTATGTGACTCCTCCGGCAGAACCGGTAAAACAACGTAGTGAAACGCACTCGGCTTACCTGAACTTTGAAGTGGGCAAATCTGTCCTGTTGCACGACTTCAAGAATAATGCCGCCGAACTGAAAAGCGTAAACAAGATCGTGAATGAAGTTCGTAACGACAAGAACCTGAAATTTACAGAGTTCAATATCACCGGATACGCATCACCGGAAGGTGGCTACGACTATAACATGAAACTGTCGGAAAGCCGTGCCAAGGCATTCGCTGCCTATATGAAAGATAAAGAAGATATGCCGGCCTCACTGATGAAGGTGAACTGGGAAGGTGAAGACTGGATCGGCCTGCGCAACGCAGTGAAAGCTTCTAACCTGTCCGACCGCGACGCAATCCTAAAAGTACTGGAAATATCCGACATCAACAAACGTAAAGCACAACTCAAAGCCCTGAACGGAGGACGTACTTACCGTATGTTGCTGGATGATTATTATCCTGCCCTGCGCCGTATTGACTATACATTGGCCTACATTGCCCGTCCGTTCGACGTGAACGAAGCGAAACAGGTGATCAAGACGAAACCGCAATACCTGAGCCTGAACGAAATGTTCGTGGTAGCCAACACTTATCCGAAAGATAGTGAAGCATTCAAGGAAGTATTCGACATTGCCGTACGCCTCTACCCGACTGATCCGGTCGCACAGCAGAACACAGCCGCCCTGGAAATAGAACGTGGAGCTACCGAAGCCGGTATCGAACGTCTGCAAAAGATCAATACACCGGAAGCATGGAACAACCTCGGTGTTGCCTACGCCAAGAAGAAAGAGTACCAGAAAGCACTCGAGTATTTCAGCAAGGCTGCCAATGCTGGTGTCAAAGCCGCAGTACAGAATAAGGAAGGATTGAGCAAATGGTTGGATGAGCAATAATCACTGCTTGCCGACAGGATAGGTAAGTCACGCTTAGTAGCACTAGCATGCTACATACGGTAACACTACTAAGACAGGCCAAGATCCTGAATAATAATAAAACCCCGATAAGCATTACGCCTACCGGGGTTTTGTATTCATATAAGTAGAAAAAATCATTCTTTCGATTTCCACTCGTTGATCAGTTCGTTGATCGTCTCTTTTACCGACATGATACGGTTGGTCTTCCAGGCATTGCTTCCGGCAAAGGCATATCCGTTTTCAAAGTTTCCTTTGAAAGCATTATACAACGCCGTTACGATGCAATAAGGACTTTTCGAGATGTCACACGTCTTGATGCAGTTGAATGGACACGCCTTCGGTTGCTTGATGCCAGCCTTCACCTTCTCGAGGAAATTACAATGGATCGCACGCCCCGGCATTCCGACCGGACTTTTGATGATCTCTATGTCTTTCTCTTCCGCTTTAATATAGCTTTCTTTGAAAGCATCGGAAGCATCACACTCGGTAGTAGTGACAAAACGGGTTCCTAATTGAACGCCTGATGCTCCAAGATCCATCATGCGTTTGATATCTTCACCCGTATAAATGCCTCCTGCCGCAATTACCGGGATTCTCTTGTTGTATTTCTCTTCGAACAGAGAAACTTCGTGTACCACCTGGGGCAGCAACTCTTCCAGTGAAAAATGTTCGTCCTCCAACTGGTTTTCCTTGTAACCGAGGTGACCTCCGGCCTTCGGGCCTTCCAGTACAACGGCATCGGGAAGATAGTCGTAGTTGTTCTTCCATTTTTCACAGATGATGCGTACGGCACGTGCACTCGATACGATGGGTACCAACTTCGTCACACTGTCTTTCTTAAGGAAAGAAGGTAAGTCTAGCGGCAGACCTGCACCACTGAAGATGATATCAACCTTTTCGGCGATACTTGTCTTTACCAGTTCTGCGAAGTCGGAAAGTGCCACCATTACGTTCACTCCGATGATACCTTTTGCCTTTTCACGGGCTTTACGGATCTCTTCGGCCAGGCCTAAATTGCCTGCTTCTGTGTAATTGGGGGATAATTTCTTATATAAAAGTCCGAGACCGGCTGCGGAGATAACGCCGATCCCACCTTCATTTGCTACGGCCGAGGCTAAGCCGGATAGAGAAATTCCTACGCCCATCCCACCTTGGATAATTGGGAAACGGGGCTTAAGATCTCCGATTGTTAATGTCTTCATGAAAGTTTATATAGTTTATAAATACGCAGCAAAGGTAGCACAATAAACCAAATGATGTGCAAAAAGGACCAATATTATTGCACAGGTATATCTTTTTTGTGCAATAATATCGATCCTTTCAGACTACACCCTAAACAAAAGCTTTAAAGACTAAACTATTTGACCGGTATATAACCCACTTTCTTCACAGTTTCCTGTCCCTCAGCAGACAACACGTAATCGATGAAAGGCTTCACAGGACCTTCATTCTTCACTTCGTAATAGTAGAACAACGGACGGACGATCGGATAGGTTTTATTCTTTGCGTTGGCAAAAGAAGGTTCTACATAGCTTTTTCCGGCATCGTAAGAGACATGGATCGGTTTTACGTCTTTGTTGACATAGGCCAGGCCTACATAACCGATAGCACCTTTGGTCTGGCTCACCGACTGGATGATCGCTCCGGTGGCGGGCATACTCAGGATACCGTTCATATAGTTCTTATTTTTCAGGACGCTTTCTTTAAAGAACTCGTAGGTACCGGAAGACGTTTCACGCGAATAGGCAACGATCTTCAGGTCGGCACCGCCTACTTCCTTCCAGTTCTTGATCTTTCCGGTGAAGATACCTTCCAACTGTTCGCGGGTCAGGTTCGTCACACCGTTGGAGGGGTGAACGACGATGGCCAGGGCATCGTAGGCAATTACTACCTCTTTTGTATTTTTCTTTGCTTCCTGCAAACGAACTTTCTCATCGAATTTCATCTTACGGGACGACATAGCGATATCGGTTGTCCCTTCCATAAGAGCGGAGATACCGACACCGGAACCACCACCTGTTACAGTTACCTTTGATCCCTTATTCTTATTCATAAAGTTTTCGGCTTCCGTCTGGGTCACCGGCAAGCAAGTATCACTACCTTTGATCTTCTGTGCAAATACATTTGTCGTAAACAAACAAGCGGCCATAGCAGCCAAAAGAATTGTCTTTTTCATTACTCTTATTGAATTAATTTCTTACTGCAAAGTAACTACATGCGTATTTCAAGAGCATGAAACAGGTGTTACATTTATGTTTCCTTTTCAGGTAATCCGGTCAGAACTTATACTGCAAACGAACCGTCAGCACATTGTCTTTGCGGTCTTTTTCGTAACCTTTTACGAAGTCGCTCTTTTCATTGAAGTTGAATTCATAGTAGGCCTGTACACGGATATGTTTGTTGAAGCGGTAGAGGCCACCGATACCGAAAGTGCTCTGGGCTAAATCAGTCTTGGAAGTAAATGTGTTCTCCACACCTATCTCATTTCCTTTCAGCTTTGTATTCGGGTCGTACACATCATATTTGAATACAGCAGAGAAAGGAGACGTTCCGATATCCTGTACCAGATAGAAGAAATAACCGATAAAAGGACGTTTGAACAAAGAGTTTTCGGGCAGGTCTTCCGGACGTGTACCGCTGTTCGGGCTTTTACTGCTGGAGGCGATACCGGGCTGTGTACCCAAAAGGCCTTCGGCACGCAGAGTAGTCGTCCCCCAGGAACTCAGGAAACTGAACTGGGCATCCAGACCGATATATTCACGTTTCATGTAAGTACCGGTTTTACCTTTATCCACTTCGACGAAGCGTTGACCGTCCATCTCATAAGCTGTTGTCGTCGGATTGTAAACACCACCATTATAATAGGATAGGCCTGCTCCCCATTTCCCCCAGTTACCGATCTCCTTATCGGCACCCAGGCGTCCGATAAAATCCTTGCGGCTGTCGGTTTCGCGGTTGATACTGTTTCCGGCAAAGAGCCCGGCATCGAGACGAAGGAAACCCAGGGGACTCTCTTTCTTGGCACGGAGGGTCAACATAGCTCCCAGGTCGCGTTCGTCCGGGAAGAAGTACTGGATAATGGTAGCACGTTCGGGCGACTCCAAACCGCTGGTCGAGTAGCCGATCTCATGTCCGAAAGGACGGTTGAAGACACCGGCCATCAACTGGCTGCGTTTTGTCCAAGGATCTTTGATCCCGATATACAGGTCACGGAAGCTGACACCCTTATCGTTTGCCTCAATCTGCACGGCTCCGGTTCCGATGCCGTCGTTGTATTCAAACTTCAGGCGGCCGCGACGAATACCGATACGGTTGAAGCCTTTGTCTTCATGTTCGTTCTTGTCGCCGACCTTCAGGGTGGCATCTTCCTGCCCATACTGATATTGTCCCTGGATATAGGCAGAGACTTTAAACTTACTAAGTCCCTTCACTATCTTATCCAGCGTTGCTGCCTCTTCCGCCAGCGAATCTATGCGGGCATCTAACTGTTCCGTGTTCTGAGCTTCCGCGAGAAAGGGAAGCAGCGCCAACAGGGTGAGCGCCATTAATTTGATTACTTTCATTCCTAACTTTGTTGGTTGCGGTGAAAAAATGTTACATCACTGTTTCCGGCAGCAAAGGAACAGCTTTTCTGTTTCACATATATTGCAGCCCTGTTACAAAGATAAAACCAAATTATTACAATATTGTTACAAACTATTCGTTCGGAGCCTGCAATTCAACTGTCAGGTTTCCATGTCCGGTTCTTTTATCCGACTCGGCACGCTTCTCCAACTCTTTTATTGTAAGGGTTATCAGTTTGCCGACCGGTTTACCGTCGCGATAGGTAATGACACGCAGCCGGCTGGCTGTTTTCGGAATACGCAGCGGTTTATTATACTTCGGGGTAAAGCAATCCGGATCGGTATTATCGAATGTGTAGTAAATATCTGTTTCTGCAATTTCACTACCCAGTTCAACCTCCAACACACCATCCTGCAAATACGGAGTGACAATCGCATTATTCATGCTGCGAGCATAATTGATACCGGCCTGATCGGCACGCACGAAATGACGTTCTACACGAGGCCAGAATTTCTCCCAATCCGTTTGCGCAGGACCGCTCCACAGAACTTCCGCCAAAGCCCATCCACGCGGCCAGGTCATATACTCGGCATGACGGAAGGTCGGAATGGCTTCTCCCCATACATTTCCTTGTCCGCCCAATACCATTTCAGCCGGAACACCTTCCGGTACGGGATTAAAGCTATACGAGTCTTTCAACCGGCACATGGAATAAGTAGCGGGTTCAACAGAAGGTTCTCCCTGATACAAATCCAGATAGCAATGTTCCGTCGGTGTCATAATCACATGGTGGCCGGCTTTAGCCGATTTGATACCACCGTCCATGCCACGCCAGCTCATCACATTAGCATCGGGTGCCAAGCCACCTTCCAGTATCTCGTCCCAGCCGACCAGTTTCTTTCCTTTCGACTTCAAGAGATCCCCCATCCGGTGGATAAAGTAACTTTGTAACTCTTCTTCATTCTTCAGATTCTCCGCTTTCATACGAGCCTGGCAACGGGGACATTTATGCCAGAAACCTTTAAAGCATTCATCACCACCGATATGGATATATTCGTCAGGGAAAAGGGCTGCCACTTCCGTCAACACCTTATCCATAAACTCGAACGTATACTCTTTACCGATACAAAGTGTATTCTCATCTTCTCCATAGAATTTATTTCCAACATTCACTGCGTCCGGAGCTTTCATACAGGCCAGTTCCGGGTAAGCGACCAAAGCGGCAACTCCATGACCGGGCACATCTATTTCCGGAATAACACGCACAAAACGCCGGGCTGCATAAGCCAGAACTTCCTTCACATCTTCCTGGGTATAAAAGCCTCCGTAAGTTGTTTCTTCTCCTTTTTGCGCACGTTCACGTCCCCACCAGTCGCCTACACGGTCAGCACGCCAGGCGCCTATTTCCGTCAGTTTCGGCAATGACTTTATTTCCAAGCGCCATCCCTGGTCGTCGGTCAGGTGCCAGTGGAAAACATTCATCTTATACTCGGCCAGTTCATCGATAAACTTCATGACTTCTTCTTTATTGAACCAGTGGCGGCTTACATCCAGCATCAGCCCACGCCAGGGAAACTGGGGTTTATCGGTAATCTCGGTACAAGGGATTGTCCATTTCTTATCTTTAGGCTGCGCCGTCTTACTCTTGATCTCGGCAGGAAGCATCTGTAACAAGGTTTGTACCCCGTAGAAAATCCCGGCTGGTTTATTCGCCGTAAGCAATATATCCCCATGTTTCACTTTCAGGTGGTAGCCTTCATCTCCCAGGGTGGCATCTTCCACCAATTTAAATTCGATCTTTCCATGTTTCTCCACAGGAAGAGTGAAGCCGGTAGCAGGCGAAATCTTTTCATTCAGATACCGGGCAATGCCTTTCAGCTCTTCATTCGATTGATCGAGGGTTATGGCAGCGTTAGGAGTAAGAGTGAAACAGTCGGAACCGACAGTCATTTCCTGTGGCACAGGGATCAATGCAATTTCTCCATTCTCCGTAACGCATGACTTATTCGCACATGATACACAAGTCAGCAACAGAGCGGCAGAAGCAAGACTCAACAGTGTTCTTTTCATTATTATAAGTTTTTGTTTGAAATTTTGCACGAAGATAAGAATTCGCTGATAAACAGGAAAGATAGGGTAATAAAAAAGGCGGTATGTCTCATGCATTCCTGCATAACAGACACACCGCCCGGGTATTTAATAACTAGTATTTACAATTACTTCACGATCGCCTTAACTGCTTTTTCACCTTCCACACTGACGATTACAACACCCTGAGGTACAGGAATTGTTGCATTGGCGGATGTGATAGTCCGGTTTACAAGCGGCTGGCCTAATACATTGGTAACAGCTATTACTTTACCTGATGCATTACGAACGATGATTGAACCGTTACCGGCAACTATACTAATACTTGATGTTGAAATCTCATCGTTAGAAGTTGCATAATCGTCTGTATTTTCCAGATTGAAGATCTGAGACTGGTTGATCAGTTCCTGCATCTTATCCTTATCGTCCACATGGTTACCGTTGTCTACTTCGTATTCTGCCAATACAGGCACACCGTTGTGGATTTTCACCCATGCGCCCTTAAACGAAGCAATGCTCGATACGCCTTCCTTGTTGGATTCCAGTAAGAAGTCCTTATGAGCGTCGTCTGTGTAACGCAGAGAGAATGCATAGTTCTTATGCAAGCCGTCTACCGGTTTCTTTTCGAAGATAGCTTCATTGTACAGGTCGCGAGGATCAAGAACACCGTCCTTAGTTCTCAGGTCTGCCAATTTCTTACCATTCTTCAGGATATACAGATATTCGCCTGTTGCATCCACCTGGTGAACACCTTCAACGAAACCAAGGCGAGTGTAAGACTGCCATTTGTAAACGTCAGGATTGTTCAACATGTTAGTATTACCTTTCACCGAGTCAGTCAGGTTGATCAGGAAGCTACCGGCCAGGTAACCGTTATAATCAACTTCGTGTTCGCACCCCGGGTTATAACCGTGGGTGTTACACCACCTACCGTCTTTCACTGAATCCGGACGAAGAACGAACAGATACTGAGGCATACGGTCAGTAGATTTCGTTACATAGTCAGCATAGATAGCAGTTTTGCTTTCTTTACCGATCGGCTGGATCTTTTCAGCTGTCATACCTAAGTAACCGAATTCTTTCACCACCTGCGGAGCCATGCTCTGGTTATTAGAATCTTCGAACAGGAATTCCTGACCGGTACCTCTTGCACGGTATATATCGATATGCTTACCTTCTTCACCCAGATCCATATATAATGGACGATAGTCGGTAATAACAGCAAAAGCAGATGAACGGTCTTCAGCTTCTTTATCCAATTTGGTAATACTCAGTTTACCGATACCATCTACGCAATGTGCTTGTCTCCAGCCATTGAATGCGTAAGAATATCTCGGAAGAGTGCATTCCTCACAATCTTCACAGTCATCGCCCGGGTCCGGAGCAGGAGTATTACGTAACCCAGCACTAGTAGGAACAGGAGTAGGATCAGGACATTCATTACAATCATTCACCTTATTATTGAAGATGTCGATAAGGATATAGCATTTTTCATCCTCTTTACGTTGGTCAGCTTTCAGGTAGAACACACCAAGCTTTCCTTTACCTGCTTCGATATCTTCGCGACTCATCGGCTGATAGTAGGCTGTTTTACCGAACTCTTCCACCAGGGCGATATACATCTTATCATTATCTATCAAGTTCTTATCACTCACTTTCAAGACATAAGCAGTTCGTGACAATTGCGGCAAACCGGCAACGTTCACACCGTAACCAAACTCATAATCAGTCGCTTTAAAGTCTTCGGGAGCAATTTCCAATTCATAAGTGGTGGACTGACTTTCTATCGGCATGAAGGTGTTGTCCACAACATTCAGATAAAGATTACCGTTAGCAAACAGGTTGTAGTTAAGACGATACTTGGTGTAAAGCAATGATGCCGGATCAAGATGTTTGTATCCGTGATGTTCATTTGTCAAAGCCTCATTGTCAGTTACCGAAATGAAGTTATAGTTATGCATGTTATCCAAAGCCCAGTTACAACCTTCGCAACTTTTTTTCTCAAATCCCTGATAGTTTTCATCAATAAAGAAAATATTACCGTCTTTATCTTTATATAACTGACCTTCAAAGACCGGGACTGTATCTTGGCACATATTCCAATAATCGTTATAGGACATCCTAAGATCTACCGATGGTTCATCCCAGATAAGCATGCCATAATCGAATGCATATTCGCGGTTATAGATAGCAACAGTAGCTCTATCACCACAACCGGTTGTCTTTACCACCCACATTGTTGCAGGCATATCGTCATAATTCTGATCATCTTCCGGTGCGTCAAACATCAGACGTCCCTGCAAGTTGGCAACAACATTTTTACCATTATCGGCACTCTTGATAAAATAAAGTCCTTCCGGTAATGTAATACGAGTCAAGTAATTAAAATCACGGTTCTTGAAGAAGAATCGGGTCTGTAAAGAGCCGGGGAGTACATATTCGCCATCCACCTCTGTATTCTTGGCAGTGATCACAGACGTATTATCTGTCAGGTAAGCCAAACGGAGAACTACGGGACCATATTCATCGTTATGTTCCGGAGCATCTATTCCATTGGCAGCCCATATCGCTGGCATATCATTATTGGTCGAGTTGAAGGCATAATTGGCATTTATCCATTTGTTGGAAGCAGCATTCTTATAAGAAGCATTCATCGGTTCTATCACCAGGCTATCCTGTGAAGGATAATAAGTGAATTTGAAAAGTGAACGGGCAATCCATGCTTTCTCTGTGAGACCAGGAATATCATCCGGCATATTCGCAGCCTTCAGATTACCATCCATAAGCTCCAGTTTCAGTTCTTTACTACTTTTTTCGTAGAATGAAGTCCCTACGTACAAAGTCTGGAATGATTCATAGTCACCATATTCGTCTCTTTCTCCCGGAACTTGCAACCTGACATAATCCCATGCTTCATTGGAGCTAAGACCGATTACAGGGTCAGCATTATAAATACCCGGAAAATAATCATATTCGTTATCCACAGCTACAAACTGATTAGTCAACAGCGGACTTGTCTGAGTCGGGGTAACAGAGGCATCAAACTGTACAGTATTATTCGTTGACAATCCCCAGGCATCATTCATATACTGAAAATCCACCATTTGATTTACAGCATTTGCATTCAGAGTTATACCACCTGCCAAAATAGGTTTAACCTTGATAATATCACCGAGAATATCGTTCATATCATCACCGGCTTCCTCCTTTGAGTATTTTCTGGCCAGTATTTCATTTCCATAATAATACGGGCTTTCCTGTAAAACGACAACTGAGTCCTGATTACTGAAATAAGAATACAAAGGAGCATAGTCGAAATCATTCACCTGCTTATCGGTAGAGTACCAGGTCCAGTTTTTCAGACAGCCGCCTAGATAGGAGGTAACATTTTGATAACTGTGGTCAATCATTTCCTGAGTATAAGCCTTTACGTGTCCATACTCCAGTTCCATATTCGTTTCCTTGTTGACAAACACGAAATTCTTTCCGCTGTGTCCGTCATCATATGCTTTGATAGACCACAAAGAATAGTTGATCGGTACGCTACCAGGAGATTCCAACCTTAAAACCAGTCCATTAGTAGCATCGCCATAAAAAGCGAAATGACGATACTGCACCAATAATTTGCCATCTTCATTTACCAGCTGATACCATTTGTTCGCTTCGAAATGATTTATGCCGTTATCAATCTCATTACTACTCATCACGTCTGTTGGGCGGAACGTGATATTATGCCCACCTACATTCGGTTGAGCATATACATGAGATGAAACACAAACCGACAACAATAAGCCGGCAATTAACGAGGTAATTGTTTTACTCATAAAATCCAATTTAAGTAATACTAAAATAAAGTTCTATATAAATCCTGTTTTTACTCTTCAAATTATCAGCCGAATAAATCATTTATCCGGAAGCAATTACGGCAAACTTATCGGGGGATGGAACAAAGATATAAATAACAATTTAATAGCGACTCAGTCTTTGTCCTTTTTTAACTATCCAGATGGTTCTATTATCAAAGTTGAGGATAATCATTACCAAATTCAAATTTTAACCTTTCGGAATATATAATAAAAAAAGCACCGGAAAATTCATTCCGGTGCCCCTTTATCCTAAATTTGTGCCTGATGTTATTTTGCAAACTGCAATCCCTTTAGCTTATTCCATGCGCCACGGGTAAAATCCGGTATCTCCACAGGAACGCCTCCGTTATTCACTGAAATCTCTGTCAGTTCCGTCAAGCAAGACCACTCAGCTGCATCATACACATCCTGATCCAAAGGTAACCCTTTTTGCAGGCAATAAACAAGCCGGTAGTCCATGATAAAGTCCATACCTCCATGACCTCCTACTTTCCGGGCTTTCTCACCCACCTCTTTTGTAATAGGATGTTCATACAAAGCCATGATAGAATCCATTTGTGCATTGTTCAAAAACTCATGTGCATTCGGTTCCAACGCTATTCCTTCCACCGGATATTTCTGGGCAAAACCTTTGGTGCCGCTTACCACATGTTTACGGTCGTACGGACGCGGACTGGTTACATCATGCTGGATCAGAATCGTTTTCCCTTTTTCCGTCTGAATCAGGGTCGTATTCATATCACCCAGTTTATACGTCTGCTTCGCTTCCTTGGAGTCTTTTCCAAAAGTATTCTTTGCATATTCAGTCATCCCGACTTCTTTCGTCGACATGGATACCAGGTAATTCATCTTATCTCCCCGGTGAATATTCAATATCTGGCAGATCGGACCTAAACCATGAGTAGGATATGGATTACCGGTATGTTCTTCATTATATTTCAAACGCCACATACCCTGATAACCACCTTTCTCACTCGGATAGAAATTAAGAGAACGCAGGTCGTGGATATATGCACCTTCTCCATGAATAACTTCACCGAATACTCCCTGCTGGGCCATATTCAATGTTGCCATTTCAAAGAAATCGTAACAACAGTTCTCCAGCATCATACAGTGACGGCGAGTCTTTTCCGCCGTATTCACCAATTGCCAGCATTCATCGATCGACATAGCCGCCGGTACTTCCACCGCTACATGTTTCCCATGTTCCATTGCATAGATCGCCATCGGTGTATGGTTCAACCAGTCTGTACAGATATAGACAAGGTCGATATCATCCCGTTCGCAAATCTTTCTCCAATCCTCTTGCCCGGTGTACTCATCTGCTGCCGGAAGATGTTTACCGGCCAAGGTTTCCTGTGCACTTTTCACATAATCGGCATTCAGGTCACAAAGAGCTTTCACTTCCACTCCGTCCAGGAAAGTGTAGCGGTAAACCGCACCGCTTCCACGCATTCCTAAACCGATAAATGCAACACGCACGGTCGGGATAGGATCGGTAGCCAGTTCCAATACATCTGTCTGACCGGCCGGACACTCCGGAACCGGCATGGAAATCATTTTTACCGGCTCATTTACGGCTGGTTTATTACAGGTACATCCGGTAATAAGGGCCAACACTAACATAAAAAAAAGAGTCTTTTTCATTGTATTTTAAATCTATAATATTAATACCCGGGATTCTGATCGTTTTTCAGAAGCGGATTCAAGTCCATTGCATTTTGAGGTATAGGCATCAAAAGGATGCGATCATTCCATTTCTTTTCGATTACCTTATATCCATTCGGAGCATAGGTTGTAGTATTCATTATTTTCTGGCAATAGGCAGAACCGTAACGACGGATGTCATCGAAACGATGTCCCTCACCGGCCAGCTCTATACGGCGCTCGTTACGTACAAAATCCAGAGCAGCCTCTTTCGATGGCATTGAAGTCGGCACTGACGGCATGCCGCAACGATCACGCAGATCATTCAAAGCAGTCTGAACATCATTATCCCAACCCACATTCATTACGTGTGCTTCGGCAAAAGTCAGCAATACTTCTGCATAACGAATCACTGGATAGTCATCGGCACTGGTCCAATCCGAATAAGGAGTCAATGCTACCATTTTACGATAGCTGTAACCTGTCCACGACTCGTTACCATCCAGACCGGCCACTTCCGGTTTCCAACGATAATAGAATGTACCTCCGGTAAAGTCTGTCTCATGCCATCCCTTGAACGGGAACAGGATAGAAGCATACAAACGGCTGTCGCGGTTACGGAATTCGTCCATATAAGCATATTTCTTCAAATCCATTTCAGGAACTCTCTTTATATAGCTAGCCTGATCCAGGTCCGCTACTTCAGCCGTGATCTCTTCGAAATTCTTCTTACGGGTATCCACCGATATCAAAGGACGTACTGTTTTACCGTCGATGTCCCAATAAGCATCCACCAGGTCCTGCATCGGTTCGTAAGACGAATAACCCGATCCCATCTGGCTCGGACGTATATAGGTATAACGGGCCCAGTCGTAGTTATTATCATCAGCCATGTACTCGCGGGTCAGGATATACTCGGGATTCGAAGGCGATGCATTGCTACCCTGCCATAACGTTTCATAGCTAAACAAACCTTTTGCAAATTTATCCTTATCGATCCCCTTGTTTTCAAAATCGATAAACTGTACCAGTTCGTCAGCTTCTTTCTTTTGCGCATCATTCAAAGCCGTTACGCGGAACAAAGAGTGATGTCCTTCGCTTATCACAGTCTTGGCAGACGCTTCAGCCTCCGCATAATTACCGAAATACAATGCAGCACGGGCACGCATAGCCAAAGCTGCGGCACGAGTGATACGCCCGGTTTCCTGCAGATAACCGCCATTGTATTTGTCCGGCAAAACAGTTGCAATCTCAGCCAGTTCATCCAGAATGAAAGCCTGCACTTTATCGACCGGATCACGGGGTACGTTCGGTGCATCATATTCCATAACCATAGTAACCAAAGGTACTTTACCAAATTTAGTTGTCAGGTCCAGATAACTCTGGGCACGGATAAAACGAGCTTCCGCTTTCATTCTTTCTTTCAGCGTTTCATCCATATCACAGGTTCCCACTCTTTCCAGAAAGTTATTCACGATACGAATGGTTCCGAAACTGTACCCACGGTCTTCCGCCGTACTCAATTCACTTTGCTGGATAGATTCATACGGTCCTTCCCAGGGTTTATGGCTATGAGCATTATCCGTACACATCTCATCCCAGATATCGAAGCCAGGCGTTTGTGCATAACAGGCATTCAATCCGTACCATGCATCTTTTTCTGTATTCCAGAAACTTTCTACTGAAATATCTGAAGGAGGTACCACATCCAGATCACAGGCTGTAAAAGAGACAGTCAATAAACCGAAAACTGTCCATTTCTTTATATTTAGATTTACCATTACTCTTACTTAATTAAATGTTATTAAATCAATTAGAAGGACACATTCACACCAAATGCGACTGATTTGGTTCCCAGTGAACCGATACCGCGACCGGAAGAAGCTTCCGGGTCAAAGTCTTTCATCGTATGATCCGCACGCAGTGTGAATAAGTTCTCGCCGGTCAGGAAGAATTTCAAAGAAGACATTCCCCATTTCGAAACTAAGTTAGAAGGAACACGGTATCCCAGTGAGATTGTCTTAATACGGAAATAGTCCGCATCAAACAGCTGATAGTCTGAGAAGTACTGATTATAATCATCCAGGCTATGACCTCCATAGATACGCGGATAGACAGCATGAGGATTCGGATTTTCCTGTGTCCATCTTCCCAGGTGGAATTTACGCGGGTTAGAGTTCAGCATAAAGGCAGAAACCTGTTCAGACTCGAAAGCAGCCTGGGTACCGGAAACACCCTGTCCGAATAAAGAAAATTCGAAATTCTTATATTGCAGGTTCAGATTGATCCCATAAGTAAAATCGGGTACGTCTTTTCCTATGATCGTACGGTCTTCACCATTGATAGCGCTACCCCATTCCAGGCCTTCACGCTGCGGAACATATTTGATATCACCGGCTCTCGGAGTACGTCCGTACGTATAATAATGTCCGGCATCGATTTCTTCCTGGGTATACAGTCCATCTGTTTTCAAGCCATAGAATGAACCGATCGATTCACCTTTACGCAGGATATAACGGATCTTATCGCCACCATTATTAATAATATCGTCCGACTCACCCATATCCATAATCTCATTATTATTAGTAGCAATATTTGCACTTACCTGATAAGAGAACTCTCCTAATGTTTTACGATGAGTCAAAGCCAGTTCAAAACCACGGTTGCGCACTTTGGCTATATTCTGTGACGGATTAGATGCAATACCTGTTTCCAGAGGAACGTTATAGCTCAAAAGGATATCGCTGGTATTTTTAATGTAATAATCGGCTGTTACACTGAATAAACCATTGAATATATCAAAGTCTACTCCGATATCGGTCAGTGCAACTGTTTCCCAACCCAGCTTTTCATTTGCCGGTTTCGATTCCAGTACACCTTTTATAGCTTCGTTATCAAAGTTATAATCCGCACCATTGTTATACAGTTGGAAATAATCGTAGTTTCCCACATTATTAATATTACCCAATGTTCCCCACGATGCACGTACCTTCAAATTATCGACCCATTTCACATCGCTCATGAAACTTTCCTGATTGATACGCCATCCCGCAGAGAATGAAGGAAAGATACCCCAACGATTATTTTTATAGAAACGGGAAGAAGCATCCGCACGCAGATTCGCTTCAAACAGATAGCGGTCATTAAAGCTATAATTCAAACGACCGAAATAAGAAAGTATCTTATATTCGCGCAACGGATCGCCGTAAGAGTTTACATCAGGCTGATCTTTACTTACTTCCGAACCTGTTGTGATATCTTTCAGGTCGTCTGTTACAAAATTCTTATATTTTGAATAAAGGCGTTCGTAATTATAATGTTCGTAAGAAGTACCGGCCAAAATCCCTATACTATGTACTTTGTTCGTCCAATCGTAACGGGCAGTCAACGTATACATCTGGCGGTTCTCACTCTGCCAGAGCATATTCATTTCATTTGTATATACTCCGGTTCCCGGGATTTCGGCACCGGTCTCAAAGTTCTTCACATTTTCCTGTAAGGCTGTATAATTCTTCGATTTCGACTCCCAGCTTTTGAATGCACCCTGTCCGGAAATAACCAACCCTTCGATCGGCTTCAGGTCAAAACCGAGGTCGATCATTGTGTTGTCAGTCTTACCGTTCGACCAGTTGTTCTTACTCAAGGCACGCAGCGGGTTACCATTCATGAACGATTGCGTTGCAGATTTACCGCCGGCAATAGATCCCCATTCCCCGTTGGACTGTTGTGCAACCATCGTAGAAGGAACCATCAGGAAATTACCGATAGAAGCGACACCATGCTCTGTTTTATTCGTGCTGCGGATAAACTTCACACCGGTCTTCAATGTCAGCCATTTCGTTACATCGGCAGCCACATTGGCATCCAGATTATAGCGTTGAGAGCTCTGTCCGGGCATGAATTTATCGTCATACAGATAACCCAGGCCGGAGAAGAAACGAACTTTGTCGCTACCACCGCTAAAGTTTAACGAATGTTGCGTTGTTACCACCGGATTGTCCAGTACCAGATCTGCCCATTTCGTATTCGGGTAGTAATCAGGTCTTGAACCATCCTTAAACCAAGCGATCTCATCGTTCGAATAAGCAGCATTTTTACCGTTTGCCGCATCACGGTTATAGAAAGCTTCATTCAGCAACTCTGCATAATCCCATGAATCGAGCACATCCGGCAGATAAGTCGGCATCTTCAATCCCACATAACCACTGTAAGAAACATTCATTTTCTCTTTCTTACCTGTCTTGGTCGTTACCAATACAACACCATAAGCGGCACGTGAACCGTAGATAGCAGAAGAAGCGGCATCTTTCAGGAAAGAGATCGATTCTATACTGTTCGGATCGAGATTCGAAAACAGATCGGCATCAGCAATAGCCCCGTCGATCACATATAAAGGAGAAGATGTTCCCAGGTTTCCTCGTCCACGGAAGTTAATGGAAGGAGTTTGCCCCGGACGGGATATAACGGTTACACCGGGTACAGTACCCTGAACAGCTGCCAGTACATTTGTCTGTACGCGATCTTTGATATCTTCTGAACTGATAGCAGCAACCGCCCCTGTCAGGTTTACCTTCTTCTGGGTTCCATAACCGACCACCACTACTTCATCCAGAAGTTCAGAGTCTTCTTCCAATATTACATTCAGGGAAGTCTGTCCTTCTTTCAAGGTTATTTTCTTCGTCGCATACCCTATATAAGAGATAAGCACGTGCTTATCTCTTCCTGACAATGTCAGGACAAAATTACCGTCAAAATCGGTAACCGTACCGTTTGTTGTTCCGGCCTCTACCACGCTGGCACCTATCACCGATTCTCCATGAGCATCTTTTACAATACCTTTAACAGTTACACTTTTCTGTTGCCGGGACGTATTCCCTCCCATTGTATTCCTTGAAGATCCGGATGTTTTCGAGATCACAATCTGGTTATTTACAATCCGGTAAGAATAATCCGTATTCTTAAACAACTGATTCAATACCGTCTCTAAAGAAGCACCTGTCACATCGATAGAAATCTTCTTGTTCAGGTTGATCTGATCGTCATTATAAAAAAAGGTATAACCGCTATCCTTTTCCAGTTCTGCGATAACAGACGACAAAGGCGCATTACTCTTTTTCATGGTAACCTGATAAGCCTGGGCGAAAGCCGAGACAGGGATCAGCCCTATCGCGCCTATCAGAAATAATTGTGTGATCTGCTTTTTAAACGGTTTACAGAACACATCTCTCAACAAAACTACTCGTTTATTCATATTAATATTCAGATAAATTTTAATGTGTTTTTCCCTTTTCTCTTTACCGGAGTCTATTTCCGGCATCCATGATTACGTCTATCCCTTTTTCATTTTGTATTTGATTTAAGTTTAACATTATCTTTTCTTCTCTTTTTCATACAATACAAATCCGTCTCCTCGTCTGTGGTAAGATACCGGGGAACTGTTGGATATAATATTCAATAAAAGTTCGATTGATTCATTATGTATGGAGAAGGTAAAACTATATTTGTCAGCCAGTTCATCCGGACATTCGATATGGATGCCGTACCAGCTTTCCAGACGGGGAAGGAGCATCGCCAGCTTTTCATTTTTAAAACTGGGCTTTCCCCCACGGTACCAGGCAGAATACTGGCTGGCATTTACTTTCTCGATCTCTGCTTTTCCATTCAGTTCGTAAGCCAGCTTCTCGTCCGGGAAAACCAGATAGACATCCCCTTCTCCTTCGGTTCTCTTGGTACTCACTTCCACAGCTCCATCCGAAAGGATCATCTCAGTATAAGAAGTCGAGTCGACACTGAACACTTCAAAAGAAGTTCCCAGCGCTTTTATATCCATACTTTTTGTTTTCACGATAAAAGGATGTTCCGTATCGTGATGTACTTTAAAGAAAGCCTGCCCCGAAAGATATATTTCTCTGTTTTTCCCTGAGAAATGCTCCGGATAAGTCAACTTACTCCCGGCATTCAATGAAACATGACTACCGTCGGGTAAATAAAACGACTCCATCGACTGACGTCCGGCATTCACCACATACACGATCTGCGAATCAGGTTCATTCGGTCCGGCCAACCAGTACCCCACAGAAAGAAGTAATGCCAGTGAAGCGGCAATACCATATCGTCCCCAACGTTCGGTAAACGATTTATGCCCGTGTATCTTTTTCGTGATACGATCTAATACGCGGTCTTTAGCCTTCGAATCAAGGACTGAATCATTTTGGCTATCGTCCCATTGGCTTTTAAGATGGCGCACTACTATATCTTGTTCGGAAACGTTCTTTCTCTCCTCCCCGGTCATGCGCCCGGACAGAACTTTCTTTAATATTTCCTCTTCATTCATCATTCGTAATTCTCTTTTTAAGCGATTCTACATTATAAATACTCCGATTCTTTCCCTATCCCCCAGAAGAATTCGATTTTTTTTTTTCATATTCTTTCCGGAGCATTCGTTTAAAAAACGATACTTGATTATTGTTAATTCTTTTATATATTTGCAATCAACATGTACTAAACGAAGATATATTGGAAGATAAAGCACTGATAATTGCACTAAAAAATGGGGACGAAGAGGCATTTACCTCCTTGTACCATAGGTATTGCAATAAAGTGTATAAATTCTGCAGTCTTTATTTTACAAATAATTCTTCTGCAGAAGAGGTAGTGCAGGAGGTCTTTATTAAGTTGTGGGATATTCGCAGCTACGTAAATGAAAACGAGAATCTGGAAGGTTTATTATTTATCATTACCCGCAACATGGTCTTTGATAATACCCGGAAAAACTTCAACGAGTCATTTTACCATATCTCGATCCTGGCAGCCTACGACAAAGCCTATGATATAGAAGAAGAGTTGCATGCCAAAGATTTGAAAGTATATATCGACCGGCTGGTAAACGAACTGACTCCCCGCCAAAAGGAAATATTCTGTATGAGCCGGTACGAACATCTAAGCTATAAAGAGATTGCCGAAAAGTTAAATATCACACCGAAAACCGTTGAACGGCATATCAACGATGCATTGAAATATCTGAAGAAAAACATCTATTTCCTGCATCTGTTCCTTTCTATTTAATAACAGCCTTCACCTTTCACATTCGAATAACACCCAAAGGAACAACACCTTATGGTGAAACGTCTGGTTTCACATTTACAAAGTGAAGGTAAAAAAGACCGGACTTTTGAAATGTTAAGACCGGACTTTTGTATTCAAAAGACATGACTTTTAAAGACAAAACACCTATCTTTTTGAGCGATATCTACCCGTACATCAACGGACAGGCAGCCATAAAAAATAGGTAGGCAGCCATTTCCCAAAAGGCCGGCAGCTATTTGAAAAAAGCCTTACGGTTTCCGGGCGAAAACCGCAAGGCTTTTTCTACGAAAGAGTACGTTTCACAACAACTTTATGATATACAAGCATTTGGAAGCCGTGAAAGGTGAAAGCTATTTGTTCGATCTTTATGTGTATGATCTAATACTATCAGTTTTTCTTTACTATTTCCTTCAATTGTTCCGGTTTGTCGGTCGTAATGAAATCTACATTTTGTTCGATCATCGACTGCATCACCACCGGATCATCCACAGTCCAGACATTGACGGTCAACCCGGCATTTTTTGCCTCCTGAATCCATCCGGGATTTTTCTCGAATACCTTATAATGATAATCCAGACCGGTAAATCCTAAAACTTTCAGATCGGCCGGCGAAACCTCACCACGCAGGTAAGCCACCTGTGCAGCCGGAGCACGACGGATCAACTCCTTACAGATATTCATGCTGAAAGAGATATATTCCACCTGGTCTTCCAGTTGATATTTTTGTACCAGGGCCAGGATAGCCGTTACCGCCCGGTCTTCATTGACAACTCTTTTGTGAGGCTTTATTTCAAGGATCAGTTGCGTACCTTTATTCTGCTTGCCTTGTTTCAGGTAGTCTTCCAGAGTAGGAAGTGTTTCCCCGTTCTTCAGTTTCAGATCTTTTATCTCTTCATACAGAGAGGTTTCGATACAGAATCCCTGGATGCTGTCGTCATGGTTGACAACAGGTATACCGTCTGCTGTGATCGAAACATCGAACTCCGACCCATAAGCACCTACTTCGTGTGCCTTATTCAACGCCGTGATAGAATTTTGCGCAGAACCTTCACAGTCCCAATAGCCGCGATGGGCGATTACTTTCGTCTGGGAAAAAGCGCTGCTTCCGCAAAGAAAAGCGGTAAGCAGCATCGATAAGATTACTCTTTTCTTCATTGTTTTATCTTTTATGTATTAGAATCCGTAACGAAGACCAATCTGTACCTGATAAGGATTACCATTCAGATTAGAAACACCGGTATTTGCATTTACATTGTAAACATACTGCTTTTGTTCGGAATCAAAGCTTTTGATCGAATAAATATTTTGTTTACCTAAGTTATGCCCGGAACCCCAATTCTTACTGAACAGGTTGGCTACGTTAAAGATATC
Organism: Parabacteroides leei; assembly: GCF_023369805.1. Taxonomy (NCBI): domain Bacteria; kingdom Pseudomonadati; phylum Bacteroidota; class Bacteroidia; order Bacteroidales; family Tannerellaceae; genus Parabacteroides; species Parabacteroides leei. Next base: position 157,956 of record NZ_JAMBQG010000009.1, on the reverse strand, counting down.
GACAGACAATTCGATATTTTGTGTCTTATAAATCTTGAATTTCTTTGCGATACGCAGGTCGAACGTTCCGTAGAAGCCGTTTACGCCACCGTTGCGCTCAGCTACTTTACCGAAACTTTTACGGATATACTTTTTGGTACTTTCTTCCACATCCGGGTTATCGAGTATAGACTGGATACCTTCACGCAGATATTGAGGAGTTGCGGCATCGTTCGGATCATAGATGTAAGCCAGGTCGTTGGAAGAGACAAAGTCGCCATTCACATTCCCGTTCACAGCCAGTGAATAACGTGTTCCTCCCAGTCCGGAAAAACGCAGACCGACGCTTACTCCCCAGAAAGTAGGTGCCGTACCATAAAATACAACTTTATGACGGAACTGATTATCCGAATAACTCATTCTGCTCAGGTCGCGGGGATCGTCGACAACCATCTTAGATAGGGTTGCCGAGTTAGCCACGTTACCATTATATGAAGTATTGTCTCTGGTATCATTCCATGTATAACTGAAAGCGATCTCCCCGTCATTCAGATAACGCCAGGTACCGTCGACAACGAATGCGAACTGGTTCACCTTTCCTTCACTGTTCAGTTCAAGTACACGGCCTATCTTATCCGTCTTACGTCCCTGCGTCCAGTCGGCCGCACCGTTTGTCGGGTTGATACTTTCGGCAGGAACATATACGCCACGGTTTCCTTCGGCAGCCAGGCGGAAAAACGGTTCGTCTGCCATATTCCGGTCTACGTACATATAATTATTACGCCCCAGAGTCATGAAACCGCTTACGCCCATTTTCAGGCGATCCGTAAAGAAGTGGGTGTAAGAAAAGTTTGCTTTATAGACAACCGGAACTTTCGCATCAGCCCCGTTCATATTGATAGTGGCTAACTTGGGAATATTCGGATTATTAAACAGGTCGGCACCGGGAGCCGTAGACGGGTCTTTGCGATAAGATTCGAAATCGGGAGTCGGAACCAGATCACCGGTCAGATCGACCGACAGCACTTTGGTTCCATCGAATACCATATTATTGATCATCGCATAGTTATTGATATCCGAAGCGAAGATACCACCACCGAGGCGGATAATATCGGTATGCTTTTCGTTTACATCCCAGGTGAATTGCAAACGGGGCTGAACCTGGAAAGTAGTCAGGCCATTGTCCGTACGCAGACTTAATTCATCATACACGGTCTGGTTGAAATTTCCTTTATTGAAGTAATTGGCGTTATCGATACGAAGTCCCGCCGTCATTTCAAATCCGGGGAAGAGCTTCGTCTGCAACTGGCCATACACTCCGGTATTCAGGATATTCTGTTTTACACGCTGGTCGGGGTCGAGATATACCTCACGTACATAACGATAAGGTTTCAGGTCATTGAAATTATCCATTCCGGTGAAATAAAAGCGACCGTTTGCTTCACTGCCATAACGGGAGTCCATATTGGTGTACATCAGATCGGCACCGAATGTGAAGTTGATCTTATTGGTGGTATAGTATAAGTTATCTACCAGGTGCAATACATTATTATAGAAGTTCTCCGGTGAATAACGCTGTCCGCCCAGCTGGATAGTCGTATAAACATCCTTGTTGTCTACCGTCGACTGTACCCGCTCCACGATGGCACGGGGGATATTTGCGGAAGGCAATTGCTTATTCGGCGTACTCTCTTCCGAAGTGTATAGATGCTGTAACTTCAACTCGTTGGTGATACGCGGTCCCAGTACGGAACGCAAAGTAGCCAGGATACTGTTATCGATAGAATGTACATCACCATATACTTCATACAGGTTGATAGAACTGTTATCACCCAATGCCTGTTTGTTACGGTCGTTCACATAGTTGTCGCGGATGGTCAATAAGTTGGTTGCATTCAACTGCCAGTCGATACGGGCGAATACGGCATCGGTAGCCTGCTTCTTATCGAAAGAGCCGAATTGGGGCGAATTGGCTACTCCATATTTATTACGGGCGATTTCCAGATACTGATCCAACGTCGATTGCGTCACGTTGTAACGCTTTTCATCGGCAGCACTTTTGATATCGGCAATCTGCAACGGGCGGGAATCGGCCTGATGGTCCCAGGCCAGGAAGAAATGGGCGCGATTCTTAATGATCGGACCACCCAACGTAGCACCATACTGATAGGTAGAGAAGCTGGCATCACGGTCATTTCCGCGGATATCATAAGGGCTTGAAAGCCAGTCGGCACGTCCGTACACAAAGGCACTTCCGGTCAGGGTGTTCGTTCCCGATTTGGTCACCGTACTGACGGCACCACCTCCACTGCGTCCGTAAGTTACATCATATTGATTGGTTACTACTTCAAACTCACGGACTGCTTCCATTGAGATAGCATAAGGTCCGCCATTACGGTTCGTCGTTCCGCCCGAAGTCGGATTCTTTGCCGACATACCGTCGATCGTGAAATTAGTGGAAGAAGCTAACTGGCCGGAGAGGCTGCTTCCCGTACTCAGCGGGGAAAGGTCAACCAACGAGGTAAAGTTACGCCCGTTCACCGGCAGCTTGGCAATATCTTTTGCCGTAACGGAAGTAGCTGCACCGATCTTCGGTACCGTATTCTTTAATGAGTTGGCCACTATTTCGACCGCTTCGATCTCGATCGATGCCTCCTGCATCTTAAAGTCCACGCGAAGCATATCGCCCTGGTTCAGCGAATAACCGGTTTTCTTCTGTTCGCCATAACCGATAAAAGAGGCAGTCACCGTATAAGGCGATCCGAGCGGCAACTGCTTGATGATATATTCCCCTTTCTCATTCGTCATAGAACCGGTGAAAAAGCCGGTCGACTCATTTTTCACCTGAATGGTAGCACCGATAATTGTTTCGCCAAACTCATCAACTACCGTTCCGGTAATAATGGCCTGAGTACTCCCCTGTGCATTCACTGCACCGGAAAAACAACAAAATAATACCAGTAATGCAACTAACTTAGTAAATAACTTCATAAGTAATTGTTCTTTTAATTTGTTTCCATATAGTTTGATGCCGCAAAAGTAGAGCTGCGGTATTGGTTTCAGTCTTCCAGGGTCTTGATTATCGAAGAGGCTATCTTCGACGTACTTTTACGGCTGATCTTACGCACCTTGTCCGGATTCTCCAGGTTCATGCAGGTGAAGTAATTATTTCCGCGGTATATTTCCTTCTTGTCTTTATCGAATAAGGTATAGCTTACTATATGGAACAAGGTACGGAGAGGTTGTTCCTGCCATTTCAGGTAATGTTGGTTCAAGACCAGCAGATAATCGGCTCCGGCATTATTCAATACCTTCTGTAACTCTTCGGTCGGGACAGACGAGAGGTCGGAATAACTGTCTTCGCTTTCACCGTTCACCTTGATCTCGTTCAATACCTGTCCGTTCACCAGGTTTTCTGTTGCCGGAATAAACCGGCAACCACCGTCCTTCACTGCTGCTGCGATATTCTCTGCAATAATACTATTATATTCCCGGTCGATATGATCTGCCTGCATACCGGTTTCTTCAGCAATCATTCCGTTATAGAAATAATTGGATTTCACATTATCATGTAAGCCGACAATAAGGATCTGCTTCGCATGATAATCACCATTTTCTTCCTTTTTACTTCCTTTAGCCGAAACAGTCACTGAAATACCCAGCGCAAACAACAGCATGATAATAACCTGAACATTGAATAACTTTCTCATAACTCTTTTCATTCTTGATTTTGGTCACAAAAGTAAAGCCGCCGGATTGCGGCTTTGTTACAAACAGATAAAGTTCTTATTTCAGACTAAAAGACCAACCGAGATTGATTTTTATCACGCCATTATTGGATGTATTTTTTCATATCAATATTTATATATACCTATACATATGATTTCAACGGATCAAAAGTTGCAGCGGAGTATTAAAATAAAAAGGAAGAAATTACAGTAAACGATAATAACCATAGTCCTGCACGAACTAAGCGGAATAAAATCAGACTGAGAAAAACACAGTGCAAAAATAGTAAAAAAGGAATACAAAATGATAAAATATCATTTTATTATTATAATACTTGCAAGGTTTATAAAATACTTTTTCACACAGCAATCAGCTAAACGACATTTTTTAAGGATTACCACCGCTTACAAGCTCACATCATCTCTCCCCCAAAACAGCTACAAGAAGCTCATTCGATACAAAAGTAAACAGTTCGTGCAGGACTACGTCATATATTTCAATGAAAGAGCACAAGTAAATATAATTCTAATATCTAATAATGAGGCCTATGATGTAAAAAAAGTGTCGTTTACCCGAATACGTATCAAATACGTAATTTTTATCAATTCAATTTATTAAATCTAACTAGTATTAATTAAATTATGAAGAAAGCAATTAAATCGATTCCTTTCAGAGATACAGTCTATGTATCCACATTCTGCCTGTTACTCTCTGCTTTTCCGGCAAATGCAACAGACACAAACAGCTATAAATTAGAAGACATACCTGTATCAAACACTGTACAACAAAGCAGGGCTATTACCGGTAAAGTCATTGATACCAATGGTATTCCCATTATCGGGGCAAATGTCGTGATTAAAGGCACAACCAATGGAAATATCACAGATATGGACGGAAAGTTCACGCTTGAGAATGTTCCAGAAAACACTATTTTACAAATCTCTTATATCGGTTATAAAACCCAGGAAGTTGCTGTACGGAATAAGTCAAAATTCGAGATTACATTGGAAGAAGATGCCGAGAACTTACAGGAAGTAGTCGTTGTCGGTTATGGTAGTACGGTGAAAAAAGACCTGACAACTGCCGTGACAAGTGTAAAAAGTAAAGACTTCCTGCAAGGGGCTTCCAATAGTCCGTTACAGATGATCGACGGTAAAGTAGCCGGTGTATCCGTATCCAATACGGCAGCCGCCGACCCGAATGCCAGTCCGAGCATCCAGGTACGCGGAGCCTCTTCTTTGAAAGCCGGAAACGGTCCGTTGATCGTTATCGACGGGATGCCGGGTGGTGATCTGCGGAATCTTGCCCAGCAGGACATCGAATCTATTACCGTATTGAAGGATGGTTCCGCCGCTGCTATCTACGGCTCCCGCGGAGCAAACGGAGTTATCCTTGTTCAGACAAAGCAGGGAAAAGCCGGTAAAGTATCCATCACATACGATGGTTATGCCGAACATGACTTCGTTGCTGCACGACCGGAAATACTGAGCCCGGAAGAGTTTGTGGCCAACAATATCGGAAAGGATTACGGTTCCCGTACGAATTGGTACGACGAGTTGCTCAACAAAAACAACTTCGGACAGAACCACAATCTGGCCCTCTCCGGTGGTAGCGAATCCAGCATCTTCCGTATCTCGGCAAACTACCGTTCGAAAGAGGGGCTCGACATCGCAACAGACCGTAAAGAATATGGTTTACGTGCCAGCTTCAAACAAATCACTTTAGAAGGTTTATTGGAAGTGACAGGAAACATATCCTATCGTTATGCCGATGAAGATTACACCGATTACGGAAGTTTCAAACAGGCAGTCGAACTGAACCCGACCTATTCGAAGGATGAAATGGATGCATTCCGGAATAACTTCGATAGTTACAACCCGATCTTCAACCTGACAAGACGTGAAAACGGAGCTACACAGGAATACCTGACTACCGACTTCAACATCAAACTCAACATCCTGAAGAACCTGAATACCGAATTAAAACTCGGCCGCCAGGGACATGACAAGAAGCAACGCGAGTATTATTTCAAAGACCATCGCGAGTCGATCAATAACAGCCGTAACGGACGTGCCCGCCTGGAAAACGAGAAATGGGTGGACTATACGTTAGAATGGTTAGGCAATTATTCGCTGGATATAGATCGGCACCACCTGAAAGTGATGGGCGGTTACTCCTATCAGGAATTCAACTGGGAAAAGTTCAATGCCGAAAACATGAACTTCCCGACAGACGCTTTCTTGTACAACAACCTGGGAGCCGGCGACTACAACAAGGCCGACGGACGTCTGGGCATGGAATCCGATAAAAACAAAGAAAAAACGATCGCCTTCCTGGGACGCGTCAACTATGATTTCGATAATACTTTCCTGTTCACGGGTTCTATCCGTTACGAAGGAAATACCAAATTCGGTACGGATCATAAATGGGGTGCTTTCCCTGCCGCTTCTGCCGCATGGCGTGTTTCCCGTCTTTCCTTCTTTGAAGACTCCCAGACTGTGAATGACCTGAAACTCCGTTTCTCTTACGGACAGACCGGACGTTCGGGCTTTGATAAATATATCTCCCTTGCGAAATATACCGGCTACGGATGGATGCCGAACAGTGAAGGTAAATGGGTTCAGGTGTACGGCCCGGGAAACAACCCGAACAAAGACCTGTCCTGGGAAAAACAAATATCCTACAACCTGGGTATCGATTATACCTTGTTCAATTCCCGCCTATCCGGTAGTTTAGACCTTTTCATCCGCGAAGGGAAAGATGTAATCGGTGAATATCAGGTTCCGGTTCCTCCCTATTTGCACGAAAAGATCATGACTAATGTAGGTACAACCAATTCCAAAGGTTTTGAATTGCAGGTAAACTGGGATGCCGTACAAAACGACAAGTTTACCTATTCAACAAATCTTACGCTTGCCTATACCAAATCGAAGCTGAAATCATTCTCTAACGAGAAATATGAGTTGGGTTATATGGAAGGCGACGGTCTGCCTTCACCCGGAAATCCCGGCCCGTGTCAGCGTTTGCAGGATGGTATTGAAATCGGTTCATTCTACGGATACCGCTACGCAGGTGTCGATGAAGATGGGAATATTATGGTTTTCAAAGATGGTATCAAAGGAGGCGAAACCGTACGGGGACGTGACGCCAGCGAAGCGGACAGAACCTATATCGGTAACGGTACGCCCAAATGGGAAATGGCCTGGGGAAACACATTTACTTATAAGGGTTTCGACCTGTCCCTTTATTTCCGCGGACGTTTCGATTACCAGATCCTGAATCAATACCAGATGTATTATGGATTGCAAGGGGTAACAGGTATTAACAAGCTGACATCCGCCTATAAGGAAAATGCCCATATCAAAGGAGAAAAGATCATGTGCGACTACTTCCTCGAAAACGGTAATTACCTGAAACTGGATAACATCACGCTGGGATGGACACCTAAACTGAATACGAAATGGATCTCCAACCTGCGTATTTATGCAACCATGAAGAACGTGTTCACCATCACGAAGTATTCAGGCGGTATGGACCCGTCAAGTGTCGACGTCACTGGCTTATGGGCCGGTAGAGGCAGTATGGACTTATATCCGACAGCCCGCAACGTATCATTCGGTGTTCAAATCAGTTACTAAACTAAAAGTATATACAATATGAAAAATATAAAATCACTTTGTGCAGTCAGCCTGATGGCTACAACCATGGCTTTCACTTCCTGTACGGATCTGACGGAAGAGCCATTCAATATATTGACAAGCGACAACTACTTCACAGACAAGGCGTCTGTCGAAGCAACCGTACTCCGTCCCTACGAACATGCCCAATGGTGTGGCTGGGACGGCGACCGCTGGCAGTTGCAGGAACTTACCGGCGACCATTTCGTATGGACACAGAAAGGGCGCCACGGCTACGACGACGGACAATGGGTCCGCCTGCACGAGCATAAATGGAATTACGATATGAACCAGATCAACGGAGGTTGGGTCGGTCCGTATCAGGGCATCCAACAGATCAATTCACTCCTTCGCGACTTCAACGTCCTGGACTTTCAAGCCATGGGGATCACGGATGAAGAGAAAAACAATTACATCGGCGAATTACGTACTTTACGTGCCTGGTTCTATATCTTCCTGATCGACTTCTACCGGAATGTGCCTATCTTCACGGAAAAGGATGCACCGGACGAACTGCTCGCCCAGGCTACACCCGAAGAAGTATTCAGCTATATCGAAAGCGAACTGAAAGATGTATTGCCTCAACTGAAAAAAGAGAATATCGTCGGTCGTTTCACCCAGGCTCCTGCCGCGGCATTGCTGGCCCGTATCTATTTCAATTCGCAGGTGTGGCTCAACGTCGACCGCTCGGCCGACTGTAAGACATTCTGCGAAGATATCATTGCCGGTAAATACGGGGAATATCATATCAACCAGAATGATTACCGCGATCCGTTCCGCTCCGGCATCAAAGGATACAGGTCGCCTGAACTGTTGTTCGAATTCCCTCACAAACGCAATGTGTACCAGTTCGGCGGTTTCCATGATTCTTTCCTGCATTATACTTCCGGCCAGGCTTTGGGTAATCCCGACGGTGGCAACAATGGTATTCACATGACACCTTCACGGGATTTCGATGGCAACGTGTATAGTTTCGCCAGCCAGCTGGGAACCCCGTATGAAAAGTATGCAGACTGCGATTACCGTAAACAACCGTTCCAGATCACCAGTGCCAACGGCGATTACGAAGGTTTCTTTATGATCGGAACCCAGTATAAGTTCGACTATACCAAAGGATACGGCTATACGAACGAGACAGTAAAAGGAACAGAAGAATACAAAGGTGAACCGTTGATCTACGTAGACCAAGTAGGACGTTTCTCCGAAGGTCTCAATACAGCTAAAGAAAAAGGTTCGCGCGTCACGACAGGGGAAGAGAACTCGGGGGTTCGCTTCAACAAGTTCCCCTACTTGCAGGAAGGTGACGGATTGTATATGTGCCAGTCTGCTCCGGAAATCCGTCTGGCTGAAATCTATTACATGTTGGCTGAGATCAATTACAGAAGCGGCAATAAGACAAAAGCGGCCGAACTGCTCGACTTCGTACGCGTCAGAAACTATCCGGCAGACGAGTGGAGCAAATACAGCTATACACAGAACCCGGCTCTATTGACCGATCAGGAGTTTGTAGACGAATGGGGACGTGAGTTTATCGGCGAACGCCGTCGCCGTTCGGATCTGATCCGTTGGGGACGCTTCGGTAATGCCTGGTGGGACAAAGATGTGGATCCGTCAGATAAGGAATACACAATCTTCCCGATCCCCAAACGTCAGCTGGATGCCAATCCGTTGTTAAAGCAAACAACTAAAGGTTGGTAATCACCTTCTATAAAACTACTATGAATAAGTGGCCGCATTAACTAACAATTTCGCACTTAATAATAATATTTCCAGGCTACTTATTCATAGAAAAAAGGTTGCAATGTTCAGAACATTGCAACCTTTACTTTTATAAAGATGTATCTCTTTTTCTTACTTCTTGTTTTCTTCAATCCACTTGCGTGCATTTACGAAACCTTCGATCCACGGAGTTACTTCGTCATCTTTACGGTCAGCTGGATAATAACCGCACTGCCATGGGAACAAAGCACGTTCCAGGTGAGGCATCATAGCCATGTGACGTCCGTCGTGTGAGCAGACACCGGCAACCGACCAAGGCGAACCGTTCGGGTTGGCAGGATAGCCTTCGTAGTTGTATTTAAGAGCAATATGATATTCTTTCTCTTCGTACGGGAAGCTGAACTTTCCTTCTCCGTGTGTGATCCAGATACCCAGTTTCTGTCCGCTCATCGGGCCGAACATCACTGAATGGTTCTTCGGAATCTCTACAGAGATAAAGTTAGACTCCAGTTTGTGAGAGTCGTTATGCAACATCTTATGTTTCTTTTCGTGTTCCGGATAAACCACACCCAGTTCAGCCATCAGCTGACAACCGTTACAGATACCCAGACTCAACGTATCAGGGCGTGCATAGAAGTTATCCAATGCTTTCTTTGCCTTTTCGTTATACAAGAAACCACCGGCCCATCCTTTGGCTGAACCCAGTACGTCGGAGTTGGAGAAACCACCGCAGAATACGATCATATTCACATCTTCCAGTGTTTCGCGTCCCGAAGCCAGGTCGGTCATGTGAACGTCTTTCACGTCGAAACCGGCCAGATACAATGCGTAAGAGGTTTCACGTTCGCACTGGCAACCCTTTTCACGGATCACGGCAGCACGGATACCGCTCTTACCTTTGCGATCTGGAGTCAGACCGTAGTCAGCCAGCTTACCGGTGAAGTTCTTGCCGTATTTGAATTCCAGCGGCTGCATCTTATAGTTTTCGAAACGGTTACCTGCGCATACGCTACCGCTCTGCTTGATATCCAGCTTGTAAGACGATTCGTACCATACGTCACGCATATAGTCGATACCGAAGTGATACTGAACACCATCTTTTTCCACCAGGACATGACGTTCGGCAGTCGGTTTGGCAATGATAGCGAAACCGACACCGGCTTCTTCCATCAGCTTTTCGAAAGTTTTCTTGTCCTTCACCTGTACCAGGATACCCGGGTTTTCAGCGAACAGGATCTTCACGATGTCTGTTTCAGACAATTTATCCAGATTCACTTCCAGACCGCCTTCTACGTTTGCGAAACACATTTCAAGCATGGTAGTAATCATACCACCGGCAGAAATATCGTGTCCGGCAAGGATCAGACCTTTCTCGATCGCATCCTGTACGGCATTGAACGCATCTGCGAAATATTCGCTATCCTTCACGGTCGGCACTTCATTACCCAGCTTGTTCAAAGCCTGTGCAAAAGCAGAACCACCCAACTTCATCGTATCGAACGAAAAGTCTATATAATATATGTAAGAATTCTTTTCGTGAGCCAGTACCGGAGAAACGATCTTGCGGATATCGCTTACCTCAGCACCTGCCGAAATAATTACCGTACCCGGAGCGATCACCTTATCGTCGCCATACTTCTGTGTCATCGACAGAGAGTCTTTACCTGTCGGGATATTGATACCCAGTTCGCAGGCAAAATCAGAAGCAGCCTGAACAGCCGTGTACAGACGAGCATCTTCTCCTTCGTTGCGGCACGGCCACATCCAGTTGGCACTCAGAGAAACACCGGTCAACTTATCTGCCAGCGGAGCGAATACGATATTCGTCAACGACTCAGCGATAGCCATCACCGAACCGGCAGCCGGATCGACCATTGCTACCTGCGGAGCATGACCGATGGAAGTAGCTATACCAGCCTTTCCGCGGTAATCCAATGCTACGGCACCCAGGTCGCTCAACGGCAACTGCAATTCACCCTGGCACTGCTGACGGGCGATCTTTCCTGTTACGGAACGGTCCACTTTGTTCGTCAACCAGTCTTTACATGCAACAGCTTCGAGCTGAAGTACGTTTTCCAGGTAATGATGTATTTCCGAATCTTTGTAAACCACCGGAGCATAAGTTTCGCTCACTGTATGGTCTGTCATGATCGTTCTAGGCGGTTTACCGAACATGTATTCCAGCTTGATGTCGATCGGTTTTACACCGTCGGCCTGCTCGAATACGAATTTCATATCATTGGTCGTTTCACCTACCACATACATCGGAGAACGTTCGCGATCGGCAATGCGGCGTACGCGGGCAACGTCTTCTTCCTTCATCAATAAGCCCATACGTTCCTGGCTCTCGTTTCCTACGATTTCCTTGGCAGAAAGCGTCGGGTCGCCAACAGGCAACTGGCTCATATCGATATGTCCGCCGGTAGCTTCCACCAACTCAGACAGACAGTTCAGGTGACCGCCTGCACCGTGGTCGTGGATAGAGATCACCGGATTGTTGTCAGACTCGGCAATCGCACGGATCACGTTCGATACACGTTTCTGCATTTCCGGGTTGGCACGCTGTACAGCGTTCAGCTCGATACCGCTGGTGTACTGTCCTGTATTTACAGAAGATACGGCACCACCACCCATACCGATACGGTAGTTATCACCACCCAGCAGTACGACCTTTTCACCCGGTTGAGGATCACCCTTCAAAGCATCGCGCATATTGGCATAACCAACACCGCCTGCCAGCATGATCACTTTATCGTAAGCATATTTTTTATTGTTCTCTTCATGTTCGAAAGTCAGCACCGAACCGCAGATCAGCGGCTGACCGAACTTGTTACCGAAGTCGGAAGCACCGTTGGAAGCCTTGATAAGGATCTGCTCCGGTGTCTGGTACAACCAGGGACGCGGGTCCAGGATCTTTTCCCATTCACGGGCACCTTCCGTACGTGGATAAGCAGTCATGTAAACGGCTGTACCTGCGATAGGCAACGAAGCCTTACCTCCGCCCAGACGGTCACGGATCTCACCACCCGAACCGGTAGCAGCACCGTTGAACGGCTCAACCGTTGTCGGGAAGTTATGTGTTTCAGCTTTCAGGGAGATAACCGATTTAATTTCTTTTGTTTCATAGAAATCAGGCTGATCGCCGCTTGCCGGAGCAAACTGTTCGATCACCGGACCTTCGTTGAAAGCCACATTATCTTTATAAGCAGAAACCAGTTTGTTCGGGTTTTCTGCCGATGTTTTCTTGATCAGGTTAAAGAGAGAGCTTTCTTTCTCTTCTCCGTCGATAACGAATGTACCGCCGAAGATTTTGTGACGGCAGTGTTCCGAGTTTACCTGTGCAAAACCGTACACTTCGCTGTCGGTCAGTTTACGTTCCAGCTTCTGGCTTACTTCGTTCAGGTAAGACACCTCTTCAGCACTCAGCGCCAGCCCTTCCTGTTGGTTGTAAGCAGCAATATCCTCGATATAAACAATCGGATCCGGTTGTTTACTGATCGTGAAGATATCCTGGTTCAGTCCGTTATAAATGCGTTGCAGCATCGGGTCGTGGTCTGCCTCACCGGAAGATACAGGGAAGTATTCTTCGATACGTGAGATACCGCTCAATCCCATGTTCTGGGTGATTTCCACGGCATTAGTACTCCACGGGGTGATCATTTCCCGGCGGGGACCAACATACCAGCCATCCAATGTTTCCGATTGAACGGGAGTTGCTTCACTAAACAACCAAACGAGCTTTTGAACATCTTCAGGAGAGAAAGCATGTGCCGCCTCAACAGCCAGCACCGTCTTTGTTGGAGATTGAAAGAATAGAATCATATCGTCGATTTATTAAGATATTCCAATAACAGACTGCAAAGATAGTAAATATGTGGCAGATAAGAATATCCATCTTTACATTTTAGATTTAAAACCTTATCTTGCATAATCTTTTTCTGTTTCATGCTAGTGAAACACTTGTTCCACCTAAGTGAAACACTTGTTCCACCTAAGTGAAACAGTTGTTTCATTAGGGTGAAACACTTTTGGGGTTATATACTTTTACCACTCATATTGCTCGACATATTCATCGAATACGGGAGTATCCTGAATACCTCTCTGGATAAATAACTGACGGACATACTCCTGCTGTTCGGGAGTAAAGAGACGTTCTTTACGCCAAAGCCGGTAAAAATGCGTTCGTCCGAAATAGGTTAACATCTGCTGTTTGATCACTACCGCATCGTTGTGTGGTATATAAGCCAGTAAATTTGTCATTCCCCGGGCAAATTGTTGTAACTGATCAGCTTTAAAGAAAGAGCAGTCTCCATTAGCCGGATTCGTATAGGCAGGAGTAACGATAGTAACAGTCTTACGCTCAGCCGGAATATGTTGCATAGCCTTATAACGAAGACACTCATCAGCTCGTTTGCATCGACTGTTCATGCAGTGGGCGAATTTATACGGCAGTAAATCGTAATCAAAATCTTTATTCATAATGTATATTGTTTTAACAAAACTACATTTTATTATCCAATTGCAAAACAATCGCATCACAAATATACGATAAGCAACTAATCTATTGCCGATAATTACCAGTTTACATTACCGACAACCATCGACAATAGGTTAGTAAGACAGAAAAAGATATATACATCAGGATATATTTTTCTCTGCAATCTTCTTTTCAACCTCTTTGATTTGCTTATCATAATAGTCAGCCATGCTATTAATCAAGCGCCCGGATTGAGACAAAAAAGCAACGCATTCCATAAGCTCGGCACCAAGCCGATAATTCTTACTCCGAACGTTTTTTCTTTCTTCGCATTGCAGGTAGCTGGCGAAAAAAAGAACGGTTCCGCCTTTCCCGTTGCTATACACCTCAAGGGCAGTGGGCACATTAATGCACCACACGGGGGTACGAAACCGTATATGATGGCAGCAGACATAAGATATGCCTGCTGCTTCAAAGTCGGAAGGTTCCTTCCCTTGAGTTATGTATAGCGTTGCAAAGATACTATTATTTTAATATACTGCCGCGATTTAGTCTTATAAATAAGGTTTCCATGCGCTACATGAAAACGGCAGGGCGCCAACTTGCCAGAGATAAGATAGTAGTTTTATAATTTTTTTTCCTTTTAATAATAAACGATCTTTATCTTTGCAACTGAATAAGGAGATAATAAATCTATCTATTAATGGATTTCACCACCGAAAAGGGATACATAGAAGCAGTCAGCAGGGGCGATGAACAGGCATTCGAGTCATTGTTCCTACACTACTTTCCACGAATTAAAGGATTCATTAGCGGAATCCTGCAAAACGAGGAAGAGGCTGAAGATATTTCCCAGGATATATTCGTATCCATGTGGCAGAACAGGGAACGGCTCACGAATATCGAGAACCTGAATGCATACTTATTCCGTATAGCGAAGAATACAGTCTTCCGCCATATCGAACGCTCTCTATTATTCAAAGATTACCTGCAACAAACAGAACATGCCGCATTTGTTTCCGGCGAAAATGACAGCATAGAGGAAGAACTATACGCCAAAGAACTGGAATTCCTGATTTCAGTCGCTGTTGAAAAGATGCCGCCTCAACGAAAACAAATCTACCGGATGAGCCGTGTGGACGGACTATCCAACGATGAGATCGCAACACGCCTATCCATCAGCAAGCGGACTGTTGAAAATCACCTGACACTAGCACTAGCCGATATCCGCAAAATCATAGGCTTCTTCATCCTTGCTTTCCTCTGATCCCCGACGAACACAGGAAGATTAAAATTATTTTTGAAAAAAATTCATTTTCGACTGTGTGTACTTCGCGCCTCACGTATCTTATATACAAAACAGGAAATATACACACATGTCAAAAACATATAAAATACTACATAATCTGGTCAACCATACATTTGATCCCGAACTCCGGAACAATATATGGAAATGGCTGATCACTCCTTCCAAACAAAAGGAAAAAGAGGAGGTTCTTTTTTCTCTTTGGAACGAATACCCGTTGGCGGCAGACCAGAGCACCTACCAATCATTTAAGGAAACGCGGAGGAAAATTAAAAACGCCCGGCAGGAAAAGCGCCTGCACAGGATAACCAGAACGATAGCACGGGCAGCGGCCATCCTGATCATACCTTTGTTATCGATTGTCGGTTCTTATTTATACATACAGAAATACACTACCGAAACGGAGTTGGTACAATGCTTCGTTCCGGATGGAGAAAAAAAGGAATTGATATTACCAGATGGCTCCAAGGCAAACGTCAATTCTGGTAGTATCCTTATATATCCTAAGAAATTTAAGGGGAACACACGCTCTATCTATTTATCGGGAGAGGCAAACTTTACTGTCCAAAAAGACAAAGAACATCCCTTTATAGTAAAAACCAACTACATAAAGGTGCAGGCACTCGGAACGAAATTCAATGTACAGGCTTATATCGAAAGCGATAAGATCATTACAACGCTTGAAAACGGAGCTGTGAAAGTAGATAAAACAACAGAAGATGAAAACTTCTTTATCTTATCCCCCAACGAACAGTTGGAATATAACTATCGAACCGGGGCATTTGAGAAAAGAATGATCAACGCAGCCAATTATTCCGGTTGGACTAAAGGAGAACTGAACTTTATGAACCAGCCGCTGAAAGAAATACTGGCTACTTTACAACGGGAATATGCTGTGCAGTTTGTAATAAACGCACGCTTGTTCACCCCGGATCTATACACAATAAAGTTTCGCGGACATGAAGATATAGATACGGTGATGAAGATCCTGACACTGACTGCCGGCGGATTGACTTATCAGATAGAAGACAATATAATTACGATTCATTCACTCAAAAAGAAAGGAGCTAAATAACAGAAAAAAGGGACCGGAGAAAATTGCGACACCTTTTCCGGACCCCCGAAATCAACAAACAACATTCATCGATCTTAGAAATCTTAAATTTAGTATTCATTGATTTAATTGACAAAAATATGAAAATAAACTATCAGGAGAGCATATATCCGCTCTTAAAATTACGTAAATTGTTAATCTTTATGCTATTGTGCCTATTTACCATCAACATAGGCTGGGCGCAAGGCCAACGAATATCAATTGCTGCAAAAAACAAGACATTACTGACGGCATTCGAGGAAATTGAAAAGCAGACAGGGCTTAGCATTGCTTACAATCAAACGAAACTGAATATCAACAAGAAAGTAGATAAGAACTTTGATAATGAAAATCTATCTTCTATTTTCACTGATTTACTTCAGGACAGTGGGTTCTCTTTCCGGTTCGAGGACAAGCATATCATTATCGTCCCCGTTGAACAACCCCAAAAACAATCATCCGGCAATAGTCCTAAAAAGATAACAGGAACGATTGTCGACGGAAGCGGCTTGCCGATCATCGGGGCAAATGTTGTAGTGGAAGGTACTTCCTCAGGAACAATTACCGATCTGGATGGTCACTTCTCCTTAGATGTTCCGGCAGACAGCAAATTACAGATTTCCTACATCGGTTATCTGTCAAAAACGATTACCATTAACAACAACACGGTCTACAATATCCAACTGACTGAAGACACACAAACTCTTGACGAAGTTGTAGTTGTAGGATACGGTACGGAAAAGAGGGTTAATGTGATCGGTTCGATCGCCCAGGTAAGCAGTGAGAAGCTAGCCAACCGCTCTACCCCGATGTTGTCGAATGCATTGGCGGGACAAATGGCAGGAGTCACCGTTATCCAACGTTCGGGACGACCGGGTAACAGCAGCGGGCAAATACGTATCAGAGGGGTTGCTTCTTTCAGTAATGATGAAAACAATACCGCGAAAGCAGACGCTTTGGTTCTGATCGATGGTATTCCGGGCGATCTGAATGATATCAATTCGGAAGATGTAGAAAGCATTTCTGTCCTAAAAGATGCATCCACAGCCGCTATTTATGGAGCCCGGGCAGCCAACGGTGTTATTTTAGTCACGACCAAGACCGGAAAAGAAGGGAAAATATCGATTAGCTATAACGGGTATGTCGGAATGAACAAAGCAACCGCATTACCTAAATTCGTGAACTCCTGGGAATATGCTTCATTATTAAACGAAGCTGACGGCAAAGAGTATTATACACAGGCTGAAATACAAAAATTCAGAGACGGCAGCGATCCGGATAATTATGCCAATGCCAATTATCTGGATGAGGTGTTCAGCAGAAACGGTATACAGACCGGTCATGACCTGACACTAAACGGAGGAACTTCCAGCAACCGGTACATGCTATCGTTCGGTTATCTTCATCAGGACGGTCTGATCAAGAAAAATAATTATGAACGATACAATACCCGCTTAAACCTGATCACGGATATTCTTCCTAACCTAACCATCACGACCCGGTTAGCAGGAACCTATGCAACCCGCAACGAACCGACAGGAAAAATGTTGGATATTGTATCCAGCGCCGTTCGTATGCCGGGGTTATGGCCTACATTCCTTTCAAACGGAGAACTGGGCTTAGGAGGTAAATCAGAAGGAACGCCGCCAAGTGTATTATACAGCAATTCATTCTTTGAAGAGCCCGATTTCAAGGTAAATGCACAAATAAGAGTCGATTACAGTCCGATCAAAAACCTGAAGTTATCTGCCATCGGCGGTTTTAACTACAAGAATCTGGAACAACGGACTTATAATGCGACCCGCCAGTTGGCCAACCAGACAATCGGCCCGTCTACCTTAAAGCACGAAATGCGGAAAACGATCTACAAAACATTTCAGGCCACTGCCGATTACAGTAAACAGATAGACAAACATAGCCTGGGCGTACTTATCGGTTACTCCTGGGAAGAAGAAGCCTATCGGACATTAATCGGAGAACGCGATAAATTCCCCGGAAACGATCTACCTTATCTGAATGCCGGTTCACCGGATAATCAAAAAAGTTCAGGCGGTGGCAACGACTGGGCGATCCAATCTTTATTCGGAAGACTGCGCTACAACTTCGATGAGAGGTATTTACTGGAGTCTACCATCAGATACGACGGTTCTTCCCGTTTTCCCAAAGATAACAAGTATGGTTTCTTCCCTTCTGTTGCCGCAGGTTGGAGAATATCGGAAGAGTCGTTCTTCAAGGAAAACGAAGATCTGGACTGGATCAATAATTTAAAGCTAAAAGCATCATGGGGTATATTGGGTAACCAGAATATCGGAAACTATCCTTACCAAACCGTATTTGAACTGGGACAGAACTATCCTTTCGGAGACAATTACGCTCTGGGGGCGGCTGTAACGACAGCCACCGACCCTACGATCAAATGGGAAGAGACACAGACTGTGGATGCCGGTTTCGAAAGTGTATTCTGGAACGGACAATTAAGTTTCAATGCCAGCTATTTCTATCGCAAGACTTATGATATTCTGTATAAGCCCAGCGGTAGCATATCCAGCGTATTAGGACAAAAGATCTCAGAGATGAACACCGGTAAGCTGAAAAATACAGGTTGGGAGTTTGAGATCGGACACCGTAATCAAATAGGTGAATTATCTTACAACATCAATGGAAATTTCAGTATCATCAATAACAAGGTAATGAGTTTAGGTGTCGGCAATGTAGAACAGCTGAATGGCATGGTCGGTAATGGTAGCAATCTATTCATTAACTATCCGATAGATATGTATTACGGTTATAAAACCGATGGAGTCTTCCTGACGGATAAAGAAGTCGGTGAATGGGCAGACCAGACAAAAGTCAATCCGAATTCGCAGGCCGGCGACATCCGCTTTAAAGATATCAGCGGGCCGGACGGTAAACCCGACGGAGTGGTCGATCCGAATTACGACCGTGTATATCTGGGTTCCCGTATTCCCAAATATACATTCGGACTGAACTTGGGAGCCGAATATAAAGGATTTGACATACAGGTTCAACTGCAAGGTGTAGCCGGTGTAAAAGGGTTGCTTTCCGGTTTCTCAGGCTGGGCGCTCTGCGGAGAAGGGAATATCCAACGCTGGCAGGCAGACGGCCGCTTCGATCCGGCCAACCCGCAACGGTATCCGGACTATCCTCGTTTACAGTCTGTCAGAAACGTACAGGAACAGAACATGGAAGTATCCGACTTCTGGCTGCTCGACGCATCCTATCTCCGTCTGAAAACAGTACAGGTAGGCTATACGCTTCCCGGATCTATTCTGAAAAAGGCCGGCATATCCAGATTACGTCTATATGTTACAGCCGAAAATCCATGTACCTGGAATAAATATAGGGAAGGATGGGATCCTGAAATCAATACAGAAGGGAACTATTACCCGATCCTTGCGACCTACACATTTGGTATTAACCTCAAATTCTAACAAAGATGAAACGTAGTAGATTTATCATATATTATATCATTTCAGCTATCCTACTGAACACCTCCTGCGATTTGGAACGCACACCGCTGGATCAGTTCTCCGAAGAAACTTTCTGGAGCAGTGAAGAAAATGCCCTGATTGCATTAACCGGTATTTATAAAGGTAACATCACTTTCAATGCGAACGAGATGAACCCTATGGACTGGTGGTCTTACGGAGGATTAATATTCCTTGAATTTGCATCCGACAATGCATATGACCGTAGAGGAACGAATTCCAATTTCATGAAAATGGTCAATGGTTCTCTACTTCCCAACAATTCATTTATAGCCTCCTATTGGTCTAACTCATATACCAAGATAGCCCGTTGCAACCGTTTTCTGGAAGGGATCGATAAAGTTCCGGCCAGTGAGGAAGTCGTAAATCGCTTCAAGGCAGAAGCACGCTTTTTGAGAGCTGTGCAATACTTCTATCTGGCACAATATTTCCAGGATGTGCCTTTGGTAACTAAAGTACTGACCAAGGATGAAGCAAATGTCGTTACAAAACAGACTAAAGCTGAAATCGTTGCCTTTATTACCCGGGAGTTAACAGAAAGTATTCCTGATCTTCCACACTGGAAAGATCTGCAGGCTTCTGAAACCGGCCGGGCTTCCCAACAGGCGGCTTATGCATTCCTGGGTAGAACGCTTTTGGCAGACAAACAATATAAAGAAGCCGCAGCCGCCTTCGAGCAAATCATTAACATAGGAGAGAATATTATCGAAGCAGATTATCAATCGGTATTCTATCCTGCAAATAAAAACAGCGCAGAGATTATTATCGGAATGCAGTACCTGACCGATATGGCAGGTTGCGGTATATGCCAGCATGCATATCCGGTGAAAGACAGAGGATGGTGTCTGATCAATCCCCTGGGAAGTTTATTCGAAGCTTATCAGTTCAAGGACGGTACGCCTTTCAGCTACGATAGTCCTTTGTACAATCCTAAAAATCTGGGCGAGAACAGAGATCCCCGCCTGGACTATACGATCTTCTACGACGGTGCGACATTCAAGGGAAGCACATACATCTCACATCCCGACTCGGACAGTCCCGACAAAACACAGGGAGGACAAACGACCCAGACCGGATTTATGATGAGAAAGTACTTTGATGAAACCTATAACGGAAATATCGGGACATACGGCCCTAATATTCCTGTTATCCGTTATGCTGAAGTATTGCTAAGTTATCTGGAAGCGAAACTGGAAGGAGGAGAAACGATTACAACGGAACTTCTCGACAAAACAATCAATGCAGTCAGACAACGTGCATCCGTCAATATGCCTCCGATCACGGAAACAAATGCAGATAAACTGCGTCCCCTTTTACGCAACGAACGTCGCGTGGAATTGGCGATGGAAGGCGTTCGTTACTGGGATCTGCTTCGTTGGGGCGTTGCGCATGAAGTTCTTCAAGGTAAATTCTACGGAGCCCCATTCCCCGGTGCCCAAAAAGTGGACGGGGATGGATCTCAGGATCCTTATGGCCGCTGGTATGTAAATAAATGGAATTTCCGTCAACAAGACTATAAATGGCCGATTCCACAATCGGAACAGGATATCAATCCTAATCTGAGATAATTAATCAAACAAAACCGGAGAAAAGTTCGGGGAATTCCCCCTTTCTCCGGTTTTCAAATTAAAACACGCTATATGAATTACTTATATCTATTATCTTTATTCTTTTTTTTTGGTGCATGTACTTCCGGCACTCCTCTTCAAAAACAAGAAGGAAAATCCTTCTCCGTACCCGCTAATGCATCCCGGGAAGATGTCATCAAACTGGCAACCGAAGTCCGTCCCTCTTACCGCCAACTGGATTACCAGCAGCGGGAAATGTTAGGTTTCATCCATATCGGGATGAACACTTTCACCGGAGCGGAATGGGGAACAGGAAAAGAAGATCCTTCTATCTTCAATCCGGATCAACTGGATGCAGAGGAATGGGTTAAGACATTCAAAGAAGCAGGGATCACCGGCGTTATCCTGGTTACTAAACATCATGACGGTTTTTGTGTATGGCCCAGTAAATACACCGACCATACTGTAGCCCATTCTCCCTGGCGCAACGGACAAGGAGATATGGTAAAAGAAGTGGCCGACGCCTGTAAAAAATATGATATGAAACTCTGCCTCTACCTCTCCCCCTGGGATATGCATGAAGATACTTATGGTACAGAGGCATACAATGATTATTATATCCATCAGCTGGAAGAATTGTTAACGAATTATGGCCCCATCTATCTTCTCTGGTTCGATGGCGCCGGCGTAAACAGCAAAACCAGCGGTAAAGAAATGAATTTTGCCTGGGAACGTATCTTTAAAAGAGCGCGCGAACTTCAGCCGGATGTATTGTTATCCGGTGCAGCACCTGACATACGCTGGGTAGGCAACGAAGCCGGACAGGGACGCGAAACGGAATGGAGCATTCAGGGGATCGACGATGAAAATGTATTGTTCGGCGGAGAGATCAAAGGGCACGCTTCCACGGCCAAAAACCTGGGGAGTATAGATGAATTAATGAATAAAAAACGACTGGTATGGTATCCCTCGCGGGGAGGCTTACCTCTGCGTAAAGGTTGGTTCTATAACTCGAACGATGACCAAACAACCAAATCACTGGAGTATCTCGTAAACAGCTATTTCTCTACCGTTGGTCAAAACTCCAACCTCCTACCTAACCTCTCACCGGATAAAACAGGCCGCATCCCCCGAAAAGATGCAACACGGCTGATCGACTTCGGTAAAATAATTGCAGCCATGAAGCAGACGGACTATGCGTTGGGGGCTAAAACCGTTCCTGTCTCAGGTTGGGATAACTCTTCAGATAAAAACGTCTTGACCGACAATGATCCTTTTACCTCCTGGCAAACACCGGACGGAGTAACACAAGCCGAAGTCAGGATCGAACTGAAAGTTGCCGCCCCGATCAATGTCATCAAACTACAGGAGAACATCCGTGATTACGGGCAAAGAGTAGAGTCTTTTGCCATAGATGCTTTGATCGAAGGAGAATGGAAGGAAGTTGCAACCAGTACAACCATCGGTTTCCGCAAAATGATCCGGCTGAAAGAACCGGTCGAAACCGATCAGTTCCGTATTCGTATCCTAAATAGCAGAGTATCTGTTTCTTTAAGTAACATATCCATGTATTATCTGGCTCCCATTCCGAAAGAAACGGAAAGAATAAATGACCGGAAAGCGTTGACAGACAACAATTGGATCATTAGCTCTTCCGGCATCTATGTACAGGATACGCCTCTGCAATATCTGGTAGACAATAATGAGTCCGCTTGTTTCAAAGGAATCATACGAAAACTTCCGGCCAAATTTCTTTTTAATTTCAATAACCAGGAATATATACTGAAAGGCTTCTCATATCTCCCTGATAAAACTGAACATGCAGGACACATCGAGGAGTATGCCCTCTACTTCAGTAATGACGGGCAAAACTGGGGAAAACCCGTTATACAGGGACGTTTCGGAAACATCGTTAACAATCCGGTAGAACAGTTTATTCCTTTTGATGGACACAAAACGAAATTCGTAAAAATGGAAATACTAAAAGTGACTTCCGATACCATTTCGATTCCCGGGCTTATATTTTATCAATAAAAGCATTGCTACCGCGACGTTATCAAACGGTAAATTGTTTTTATCAGATAAAAAACAGATATTTGTAATCTGAATTTATTATTATTCACCTGAGATATTAAATATCATGAAATCAAACTTATTGATCGGGCTTGGATTGGGCACTCTGTTTATCCCTAACCTATTGAAAGCCCAACAGGGGCAGCCTACTCCACAAATGCCGAATGTCATCTTTATCTATGCCGACGACCTCGGTTACGGCGACCTGGAATGTTACGGAGCAACCCGCGTGCAAACACCTAACGTAAACAAACTGGCAAACAGCGGTATCCGTTTCACGAATGCACACGCAACAGCTGCAACCAGTACCCCTTCCCGTTATTCCCTGCTTACCGGAGAATATGCATGGCGCAGGCCGGGAACAGACATCGCAGCCGGTAATGCCGGAATGATTATCCGTCCGGAACGTTATACCATTGCAGATATGTTCAAAAATGCAGGCTATACAACGGCAGCATTAGGCAAATGGCATCTGGGATTGGGAGACAAGACAGCCCAACAGGACTGGAATGCCCCGCTACCCGCCGCTTTAGGAGATTTGGGATTCGACTATTCTTATATTATGGCTGCTACAGCCGATCGCGTTCCCTGTGTCTTTATAGAAAACGGTAAAGTGGCCAATTACGACCCTTCCGCACCGATCGAAGTAAGCTACGAGAAACCTTTCGAAGGCGAACCGTTGGGAAAAGATCATCCGGAACTTCTATATAACCTGAAACACAGCCACGGTCACGATATGGCTATCGTGAACGGCATCGGACGTATCGGCTATATGAAAGGTGGCGGCAAAGCATTGTGGAAAGATGAGAATCTGGCAGACTCTATCACGACACATGCCCTCGATTTCATCAAAGCAAACAAGGACAAACCATTCTTTATGTATTTCGCCACAAACGACGTACATGTACCCCGTTTCCCACACGACCGCTTCAGAGGTAAAAACGCAATGGGGTTGAGAGGCGATGCCATCGTACAATTCGACTGGAGTGTCGGACAGATTCTGGATGAACTGGACAGACTGGGATTGAGAGAGAACACATTGATCATCCTTTCCAGCGACAACGGTCCGGTTGTGGATGATGGTTATGCAGACCAGGCAGAAGAATTGCTGGGCGATCACAAACCGGGTGGTCCGCTACGTGGAGGCAAATACAGTGCATTCGAAGCCGGAACCCGCATTCCTGCCATTATCAGTTGGCCGAAAGAAATAAAAAAAGGTAAAGTATCAGACGCCTTAATGTCGCAGGTCGACTGGTTTGCATCACTGGCTGCATTGACTGGTTCGGTTCTTCCCAAGGGAGCCGCTCCCGATAGTTACAATTATCTGGGAACTTTACTGGGCACAGACAATACCGAGCGTCCCTGGGTGATCGAACAAGCATCCGATCATACATTGTCAGTACGTACAAAAGACTGGAAATATATCGAAACCAGCGACGGACCGAACATGGTACCCTGGGGACCGAAAATCGAGACCGGTTATTCCAAGACTCCTCAGCTATATGATATGACAAAAGTAGGAGAACAGGAAAACCTGGCATTAAAATATCCGGAAACTGTCTATCAATTACAATCTATACTGAAAGGCGTACGACAGAATACTGTTAAGCCACAATAAACTAAAACAAAGTATTTCTATTATAACTCAATGGCCTGGAGCAAAAGTTCCAGGCCATTTTTATGTTTTTACCTTTTTTTATCAGCGAATAGACATTATCTTTGCAAACTATTGGGCAGAAAATAAAAGGATAATGCTGGGACTTATTAGTAAAGGAATTGTGATAGGCATACTCGTATCGGCTCCGATGGGACCGATAGGTATGTTGTGTATACAAAGAACATTGAACAAAGGACGCTGGCACGGACTGGTAACCGGTCTGGGAGCAGCTTTATCGGATGTCATATATGCAGCTCTCACCTGCCTGGGAATGGGGGTTGTCGTCAATTTCGTGGAAGCCAACCAGGCCCCTCTCCAATTAATGGGAAGTATTGTCTTAGGTCTTTTCGGTTACTATATATACCAATCCAATCCTGTAAAAAACTTAAAAAAGCAACGTGAAAAAAAGTTATCGTTCACACAGGATTTTATTACAGCTTTTCTTCTTACCTTTAGCAACGTTTTGATCGTGCTTCTGTATATAGGTCTATTTGCACGCTTTGGATTTGTGTTGCCGGATCATTCCGTCTGGATGTTGTTAGGAGGGATCGCATGTATTGGTTTAGGTGCCGTTCTATGGTGGTTCGGTATCACATATATAGTTGCTAAATTAAAAAAGTGGTTTAATGTACGAGGAATATGGTTGTTAAATCGGATTGTAGGTACAGTCATTATTATTTTGGCTATTGTAGGAGTATTGTCAGTTCTCCTCACCTCATATTTCCATTTGCCGTTACTCCAAATCTATAATTAACATGAAGAAGCTTAAAGTACCGTATTTAGTAACCTTGGATGTATTGGATTTATCATCCGCAGGATATTTGCTGGAAAGCAAAGCGCACAGAGAGTATATCGACGTAATCAATTGGGAGGAATACCCTTACAAACCGATCGTAGCCTTTGATATTGCACGATCAGACATCAATTTATACATTCGTTATTTTGTGAAAGGCAATTCATTAAAAGCACTTCATAATGTAGATGGCTCTCCTGTTTACACCGATAGTTGTGTGGAGTTTTTTATGAAGACGGTAGAAGATCACAACTACATGAATTTTGAATTCAACTGTATCGGAACCTGTGATGCAGCCCGTCGGCAATCACGTGAGATCAAACGATCGCTGACCTCCGACGAATATGCTTCTATCCGCAGGTATTCATCACTGGAAAATAAACCATTCACGGAAAAGTTGGGAGTACACTCCTGGGAGTTGGTTGTAGCCATCCCTTTTCAGTTAATGGGCCTCGATCCGGAAAATCTTCCGGAAAAGATACTCGGCAATTTCTACAAATGTGCTGATGATACAGAGTTTCCCCATTTTGTAAGCTGGAATCCGATTGATGTTCCGACACCGGACTTCCATCGTCCCGAGTTCTTCGGGGAGATCTATTTATAAGACAAAGAAGGGTGAAGTTGGCAACTTCACCCTTTCTTTTACAAAGCTTCCGATTTATTTATTTTTGTCTTTCGAAAGTTTCAATTCTAAAACAAAGGCGATGATCAATCCAAGTCCGCCGAATAACAGGACGGAAGCCCCATATACAGCACTTTGCATTTCGTAATCATCATACGCATTTGTAGAT
The DNA here is from genome assembly GCF_023369805.1 of Parabacteroides leei. Classification (NCBI taxonomy): domain Bacteria; kingdom Pseudomonadati; phylum Bacteroidota; class Bacteroidia; order Bacteroidales; family Tannerellaceae; genus Parabacteroides; species Parabacteroides leei. The sequence goes on along the minus strand of NZ_JAMBQG010000009.1, from coordinate 131,585 downwards.
AACGACAAGAAGAATCCAAACAATATACCCAAACCAATCCCCATCAGCAGACAACCCGTTTTCAATGAACTAAAAGAAAAATTAGTAGTCAAACGGGGTAAACCGATTTTAGCATCAAAAGCAGAAGGATCCAGCTTATCTCCGATCTTCTCAATAATAGCTAATCTCTCTTTTTTCCGTACAAACAACTCGAACAAGCCATAAATACCGGCACAAATTATTCCGATAATAAGCGGAACCATAATAAAATTCATCATAGCAGTAAATATTAAATGTTTTATTAATTCGTCTATTAGTTTGACGCAGCCTGGCTGAAAAGGTTACAGTTAGAGAAGATAAAATACATAAATGATTTATTTCGTGTTTTTATAGTTGTAAGTTGTAACCAAATTACCGAACTTGCGTCCATAAGGTAGGATGGAGTTGTATAGCGACGCATATTATATAGAAAGAGTAGCCGCCGGAGATACAGGTTGTTTTGCCTGCCTTCTGGATAGATACAGCCGTCCGGTTCATTCGTTAATCCTTAAAATGATACGTAATAAGGAAGATGCGGAAGAGCTGGCGCAGGATGTATTTATGAAAGTTTTTCGTAACTTGCCGTCGTTCAAAGCCGATTGCAGCTTCTCTACCTGGATTTATCGTATTGCCTACAACACGGCTATATCGGAACTACGTAAAAAGAAACAGGAATTCGTTGCTATCGAAGAATCACAGATCAGCAATGTATCGGAAGAAGAGGTAGGCGAGTTGTTAGGATGTACAACAGTGACAGAGCAACTCGATAAACTGGAGGCTGCCCTTACACTGCTTCCTCCGGATGAAAGAGCATTAATCCTGCTTTTTTATATGAAGGAAAAGACAGTGGACGAACTGACGGTTATTACCGGTCTCAGTACATCCAACATCAAAGTGAAACTACACCGCATACGGAAAAAGTTATTTGTATTAATCAAAGGAATGGAGGATAAATAAATATGGAGGATAATAAAAAGAGCGCGGATATACTGGAAAGTCTGTTCAGGCAAATGCCGGAAGAGGAATTGCCGGTATCCTTCCGACTGAACGTTATGCAGCAGATTACCCGTGAAACGGTCAGAATCAAAAAGCGCAACGAATGGTTGGGGCTGGCAGCAGTTATTGCAGCTTCGCTAGGGATACTGGGGATGGCTATCGCTTCCATTTTTTATTATATGGGACTTCCCGAAATAACATGGCCACAAATAACATGGCCAAAGATCGACTTCTCAGCCTTTAGTTTCTATTTCCATATCGGCATACTGACGCTGATACTCTTATTTCTCGATTATAAACTCAGGAAGGCATTTCATAAGGGTGAGTAAAAATAAACCGGGCACCTTGTGTGTAGCTCGAATCAACACGGATTGATCCGCCCAAAGCCTCTGCTATAATCTGGCAAATCGATAATCCCAGGCCAGTTCCTTGTTTATACTCGTCAATTTTTTCAAACCGTTTAAATATTAGTTTCACCTTATCAGCAGGTATTCCACATCCGGTATCCGTGACGATCAGATCAACAACGTTCCTTTCCCGGTCAAAACGGAAAGAAAGATTTATTTTTCCCGTTTCCGTGAACTTGGCGGCATTGATCAACAGATTCACCAGTAATTGCTGCAAACGCAAAGGGTCAGTATTCAATTGTAAAGAAGTATCTTCAGGAGTAAAAGTCAAAGAGACACCCTCAGTTACCCGGTGACGGATGGTTTCAATCGAATTCCGGCAACAATCAACCAGATAGACAGGCGAAATGGAAAAACTCAGGTTCCCTGCTTCAATCTGTGAAAGGCATAAGACATCATTCACCAGATTCAACAACAGTTCGGTATTATTACTGATAATAGACGAATACTCTCCCCTTTCTTCCTCCGTGCAAGAGGAGTCGGATAACAGGCCGGCAAAACCGACGATCGCATTCAAGGGTGTCCGCACTTCGTGACTGATATTGGCTATGAAAGTTGTTTTAGCCAAACTCGCCTCTTCCGCTTTATCTTTTGCTATGCGCAGATTTTTCTCCGATTCGATCAAAGCATCTTTCTCTTTCTGCAACTCATTCTTCAGCCGGCGGGTACGGCGCAACGAAACATAAAGGATATATAATATCAGCAACAAAATAATGGAAACCGACATGGATATAACCAGCTGATGCTCTTTTATATTCACATTCATCCGGCTTATTTCCAACTCTTTCTCCTGCATTTCTTTATCATTCAGATCATACAGGGTACGAAGCTGATTGATCTGCCGGGTAAAAGCTTCATTATTGATCTTGGACGTTTCCGATATGACATCCTTATAAGCCTGAATAGCATTCAGTGAATCTCCTGCCTCCGATAAGATATCCGCTTTCAATTGCAAACAATCGGGTGTCTTCCAGTTTTCCAGCAGTTTGTCGATATATTTATGGGCTACTGTATAATTACCGATCTCTTTGTTATAACGGGCCTGTATATAAAGATATGCAAATACGGCAAAATCGTTGCCTATTGTCTCTTTTCCGACATACGAAGCAGCGCAATCAAGAGAATGCCGCGATTTTACAAGATCTTTCTTTTTCAGGTAAAGTTCCGCATAAAAGGAATGCATGATCCAACGATAACGATCTACCGGGTAAATAGCACCTGTCTCCCTGTTCACCTTTTCCTGTCTGTCCAACAATTCCCTGTATTGGGACAGTAATATTTCCGCACTATCCAGTTTATTGATACGCAGGAGCGATTCCAACTGGTAAGAGACCAGGCGAATACTGAATGTCAGCTTCTCTCCGATCTCCTCCTGTTTATCAAGTGCCGCCTGAAAAACGGCAACGGCATCACTGTCACGCCGTATAGCTTGGTAAATATGCCCCAGATTCTCACTACAACGAATCTGCCCGTAGACATGATTCTTGCCACAGGCCTGATTATAAAGGCGAATGGCTTCATTCATCGCCAGTTCATAGTTCTCCATCCATAAATGATCCAGACAGACATAACTGTAAGCATCGAACAAACCATCAGGAAGTTCTTGCCGGCTCTTTCCTATCGAATCGATATATTTAGCCCAATAAACTACGCTATCCGACTGGTTGGCATCATAATAGTAACGCGATAGATTGGCAGCTGCAGCATATACGGTCTGCACAGAATCAACCCGGTTTCCAATATCCAATAGCCGATGCAGAAAAACAACTTCTTCCGGTTCTTGCCGGTACAAGTGGGCTAATTCTTTTAATGTTTTAATAGTGACATCCGGTGCCGGTTCTGAAGACAGGACTGTTTTCAGGCTATCCAGACGGGTAGTACGGTTTACTGCTGTAGACTTCATACATATAAATATACAAAGTATACAAAAAACACAGAAAAGACTCTGTTTTAGTTCGAGGCGAAAACGACCTTTATACATAATCTGGTGTAATAAGCCGCAAAGATAATGGATTTTACCGAAATCGATTAATAATCAATACATTCTATTCAATAAAAAACAAAAAACGACCTGAAGGACAGATACGCGAAGCTGTATTGCCCCGACAAAAGAAAACAAGAGGTATAGAAACGTATTTTCCAGAGCAAAACTATTGTCTATCAGAAAAAAAGAGTTACCTTTGCCCCGATTTTTGAGAGATGACAACATAATGTCTAACTTACTAATTAAAACAAACTTAAGTATTAACAATTAGAGAATGGAAAATTTAAAGAACATTCAGCCGGTTGACGATTTCAACTGGGACGCCTATGAAATGGGCGAATCTTACGGTGACGTAAGCAAGGACGACCTTGTAAAAACGTATGACGAAACCCTGAACACTGTAAAGGATAAGGAAGTCGTTATGGGAACCGTTACTGCAATGAACAAACGTGAAGTTGTAGTTAACATCGGTTTCAAATCAGACGGTGTTGTATCAATGGCGGAATTCCGTTACAATCCGGATCTGAAAATTGGTGACGAAGTAGAAGTATACATCGAAAACCAGGAAGACAAAAAAGGACAGTTGATCCTTTCTCACAAGAAAGCTCGCGCTACACGCTCTTGGGATCGTGTTAACGAAGCTCTTGAAAAAGACGAAATTATCAAAGGTTACATCAAATGTCGTACTAAGGGCGGTATGATCGTTGACGTATTCGGTATCGAAGCATTCTTACCGGGTTCTCAGATCGACGTTAAACCTATCCGCGACTATGACGTATTCGTAGGTAAGACAATGGAATTCAAGATCGTGAAGATCAACCAGGAATTCAAAAACGTTGTTGTATCTCACAAAGCTCTTATCGAAGCAGAGCTTGAAGCACAGAAGAAAGACATTATCTCCAGACTGGAAAAAGGACAGGTTCTGGAAGGAACTGTTAAAAACATCACTTCTTACGGTGTATTCATCGACCTGGGTGGCGTAGACGGTTTGATCCACATCACAGACCTTTCTTGGGGCCGTGTTTCTCATCCGGAAGAAATCGTTCAGCTTGATCAGAAGATCAATGTTGTTATCCTTGACTTCGATGATGAAAAGAAACGTATCGCTCTTGGCTTGAAACAATTGACTCCGCATCCTTGGGATGCTTTGGATACTAACCTGAAAGTTGGTGACAAAGTAAAAGGTAAAGTGGTTGTTATGGCTGACTACGGTGCATTCATCGAAATCGCTCCGGGCGTAGAAGGTTTGATCCACGTATCAGAAATGAGCTGGACTCAGCACCTGCGTTCTGCTCAGGACTTCATGAAGGTTGGTGACGAAATCGAAGCAGTTATCCTGACTTTGGATCGTGACGAACGTAAGATGTCTCTGGGTATCAAACAGCTGAAAGCTGACCCATGGGAAGATATCGAATCTCGCTTCCCGGTTGGTTCACGCCACACTGCTAAAGTACGCAACTTCACTAACTTCGGTGTATTTGTAGAAATCGAAGAAGGCGTAGACGGACTGATCCACATCTCTGACCTTTCTTGGACTAAGAAGATCAAACACCCGAGCGAATTCACTCAGATCGGTGCAGAAATCGAAGTTCAGGTTCTGGAAATCGACAAGGAAAACCGTCGTTTGAGCTTAGGTCACAAACAACTGGAAGAAAATCCTTGGGATGTATTTGAAACTATCTTTACAGTAGGTTCAATCCACGAAGGAACAATCATCGAAGTACTGGATAAGGGCGCTGTAGTTTCTCTGCCTTACGGTGTAGAAGGTTTCGCAACTCCGAAACACCTGGTAAAAGAAGACGGCTCTCAGGCTGTTGTTGACGAAAAACTGCAGTTCAAGGTAATCGAATTCAACAAAGAAGCAAAACGTATCATCCTTTCTCATAGCCGCATCTTCGAAGATGAACAGAAGGGCGCTAAGAAAGACGCACCTGCAGGCGACAAAAAACCGGCAGCTAAACGTAACAAGAAAGAAGATGAAGGTTCAGCAATGGTAACCGGTCCGGTTGAAAAAACCACACTGGGTGACATTGAAGAACTGGCTGCTTTGAAAGAAAAACTTTCTGGTAAATAATCAGTTTCACTGGCATATAATTATAAGAGGAGCCACTTGTTGAAGTGGCTCCTTTTTTTACATTCATACCCTATCCGTCCCACTTCTCAGGACAATCTTCTACAATTGTTGATATTCATAAATATTTAAGCCTTATTGTTTGCGTATCTTAAATTAAATGCTGAAATTTGTTGATGTTACTCCAATATTAAGATCATGGACGAAAATATATCAAACAAAAGCATAACGATTCTCATCGCAGAAGATGAAGAAAGTAATTTCTTATTACTGAAAACAATCCTGAAAAGGCATTGTAATATTTTGCATGCTAAAACTGGAAAAGAGTTGTTGAATATCTATAAGGAACAACATGCCGACCTGATACTTATGGATATTAAGATGCCCGAAATGAATGGCATAGACGCCCTGAAAGAAATCCGTAAATTCGATACGGAAATCCCGGTTATCATGCAATCGGCTTATGCCTTTGAAAACGATATGGAGTCGGCACGTCAGGCCGGAAGCAACGGATTCATAACGAAACCGATCAACATCAAAGAGTTAAAAGCGACTTTGTCTAGCTTTCTGCCCACTTTGACTTGGTAAGATTAAAGAGAAAATAAAAAAGGAGATGCTTTCTACAAGTATCTCCTTTCTATTTTTGTATTGCAGCCTTAGTTATTCATTGGCAGCTTCGGCTTTCGCACATTCTGCTGCCTGTTCTTTAGCACCATAATAAGCACAATCTTCCTGAATACCTAAAAGCAGATTCACTTCATGCCTCTTTTCCAGATCAGTAAAATAAACTTCTACTACTTTATAAATATCAAAACCTCCTGTCGAACCTGCGGCAAGATTTAATGACTCTACCATTTTTTTAGCTGCATTGTGAATTTCAGCTTTTTCAATGAGATGTAACTCATTACTGTGAATTAATTGATTCTTTCCCATGATGTTTGACTTTAAAGTTATACTTGCTTTTTATTAATAACCACTAAGCAGACAAGTTTGTTATGCTTGCTGATTCTTTACAGCTTTAAATATACAAACATCTTCTTATTTTTCCACCATTTGATGCCTTTAATTTCAAACTTTCATCAAAATCTTTCCATTAGACAAACTTCTTCTGTCTTTTTACACTTCAAATAAGGTGTCGGTTTTTGTTCCCACAATACGCAGAAGTAAAAAACCTCCCAGGCAAAAACAGATACTATACAAAACAAACCTAGAGAAGAAAATGGCAGCATTCAAAAGAGACAACAACATTTTTTAAAGAGCAGACAATGAACAAATACCCATAAAAGTTGGTTTATATGGTTCAATCGGGTACTGTCAATAACAAAAAATGCAAAGAGACGTACTATATTTCTTCATTGTCATACCATACTTCCACAGTCTGAATATCATTAAGAACGATATCTTAATTTTATACACAAATATAATTATAGGGTGATGTCTTTAAATGAAAACAGAATATACGTAGGAAATAATGACACCGTAAATTCCATAAATAACGATTTAATATTCTATGAGGATGTCAAAGAGATTCCTATAACCCCGTATCCTTCATACATAGAATTCGGGATGGTTATGATTTGTTCCGAAGGCAATGCCAGGATCAAAGTTCATACATATGAGCACTTGTTGGAGAAAAACGAACTGATAATACTTCTCCCTGGTCAACTTATCTCTTTATATGAAATAAGTAAAAACTTTACTATAAGTGCATTCTCCATTTCACGGTCGTTGTTCAATGATATATTAAGCGGAATCTGCAGGTTTTCTCCTCATTTCTTCTTTTATATGCGAAGTCATTTCCATTATAAATTGACAGATAACGAGTCGACAAATTTCGGCAATTATTATAACCTGATATGCAAAAAGGCCCGGTCACCGTCAAATTTATATCCGAGAGAAACTGCCATTCATATATTACGTATTCTCTATCTGGATCTTTATAACAGTTATAAGATAGACTCATTACCGTATATGCCAACAATGGATTCTCACAAAAAAGAATTAGCAGATAAATTCTTTTCCCTGATTATGACGCATTACAAAGAGAACAGGGAAGTCTCTTTCTATGCAGATAAGTTGTGCATTACTCCTAAGTATCTGACAACGATAATCAAAGCAGTGAGCGGTAAATCGGCCAAAGACTGGATATTGGAATATATCATTTTAGAGGTCAAGGCCTTACTGAGAGATTCTTCATTAAATATACAGGAGATCGTATTAAGAACAAATTTCGCCAATCAATCTTCTTTGGGAAGATTTTTCCGGAAACATACAGGTATGTCTCCTTTAGAATACAGGAAAAGCAAATTAGAAAAGAACTTATAAACAAATTTCTAACTAAATAAAAAAAGCGATGAACAAAAGTCAACTTATTAATGAATTAACAGAGAGAACAGAGATTAGCAAGAAAGACATTACGACGATACTTGATGCTTTTACAGATATGGTCGTAGAGCAGACTAAAGCTGGTGAGCGCTTATTCATTCCGGGCTTTGGATCATTTAAACCTCGTTTACAATCAAGCCGTCCGGCACGAAACCCTAGAAACGGCGATGTCATTCAGCTTACACCGCGTACCATCGTCCATTTCAAATGCGCTTCACAGTTAATCGAACGGATGAACAGAACTGAATAAGGCACAAAAAAAGGATTAAGTTTTTCAACTTAATCCCTTTTTTACTCAGCTGTGTCGGGATGACAGGATTTGAACCTGCGACCACACGCCCCCCAGACGCGTACTCTACCGGGCTGAGCTACATCCCGTTTTTATTTACGGCTGCAAAGGTAAGATTTTTCCTTTACACACCAAAACTTTCGCGGTAAAAATCTAACGACTCCAATATTTTTTCTTTTGTCACCTGCTGATTTATCTGAACTTCACCTATTTTAGAGAGCAAAGTAAAGTTTATTATACCACCCTCATTCTTCTTATCATGCGTCATCAGTTCATATAATGTTTCATAATCCTTACAATCAAAGATGAAAGGAGGATAATATTCTTTGATATACTGAATGACCTGGCTCAGGTTGGCAGACGGAAAACCGCAAAGTTTATGAGAAAGATATAACTCGCTCACGATACCGGCAGCCACCGCATGACCATGCAGCAAAGGACGATTCTTCTTAAATGACAGGCTTTCATAAGCATGCCCGATCGTATGTCCGAAGTTCAATGCCTTACGGATACCATGCTCTTTCGGATCTTCCGCCACAATACGTTCTTTTACAGCGACTGATTGAGCCACCATCTTATTCAGAAAAGCATAATCCATCTTCTGGTCGAGATCAAACAACATCACCGTTGCATAGGTATCCATCGAACTGATCAGTGCATGTTTAATCATCTCCGCATAACCGGACAAGAGGTTGTCACGATCCAGCGTACGCAGGAATTCACAGTCGATAAACACACATTCAGGAGGATAGAAAGAACCGATCTCATTCTTCAGTCCATTGAAGTTGATACCCGTTTTTCCGCCTACGGCAGCATCCACGGATGCCATGAGTGTCGTAGGGATATTGACCGTTTTCAATCCCCGTTTAAAAGTTGCACCTGCGAAACCACCCATATCGGTAATCATCCCCCCCCCCAGGTTCACCAACAGTGAATTGCGGGAAGCCCCTTCGTTGGATAAACGCATCCAGATATTCGATAAAGCATCCAAACCCTTATGCGTATCACCGGCATCTACAGTAATAACCGGAGCATCCTTGAGGGCTGGAACATCCTGAACTAACGGGTAGCACTTTTCCTGTGTATTCGTATCTGTGAGAACAAACAATTTATCGTAATTCAATGAAGTAAGGAATTCCTGCAAATCTGCTTTCAGATCCTTACTAATCACTACTTTTTGATCAGCCATATTTTTATCTTTTTGCTTCTTGGTTACAAAGGTATTATTTGTAATCCGATTATCAAAGAGGAAGGTTCGTAATAACTACATTATCTTAATTCCCGGTCAAGATCAGTAATAGCGGAAGATAATCTTTTAATTCAACACGAAGACTTTTAAGGGCTTGCTGGATGCGGTAATCGACCGTTTTGGCAGACATGTTTAATTCTGCCGCTATTTCATTATAGGTCTTGCCGTCAATCCGGTTCAACACAAAAGCTTCCCGGTATGTTTGCGGGAGCTTTTCCAACGCCTCTTCAATTTTCCGGCTCAATTCTTCCACCACATAAAAATCAGGATCTTCAAACTGTAACTGCCATTTGCTGGCAATGAGTGAATGCACCTGTTCATGCAAACGAAACTTATCAATATGATTGTAACATTTATTCCGTACAGCGCGGAAAAGATAACCATTCAAAGAAGATTCAACCACGATGTCCTTTCTACGCTCCCATATCCCAACCATCATATCCTGTATAATTTCTTCCGCATCATTAACCCCGACAAACTGTGTTGCATAAGCACACAAAACAGGATAATACCTTAGAAAAAAAGTATTAAAGGCTTTCTTATCTCCCAGTTGAAGAGATTCAAACAGTCTTTCATCTTTTGTAGTATGATTCATTTATCTTTATCATAATCCGGTTATAACAGGTAGGCACTTTGCATCTGTAAAACAAAATTAAAAAAAAAGAACCAATCTACCAATTTTGTTTAGGAACTTTCATTCCTGAACTGTCATATTAGAAAGAACACAAAAATGAAGCAGGAAAAAGAGATAAATGAACTGGATTTGTTTCGATATATGAACAGTGAATTAACCGGTCAGAAACAGATCGAAGTTGAAGAGTGGATCGAAGCCTCGGAAGAGAACCGAAAGGTTGCAGAGGATTATTATGAACTCTTATTAGCTACTACATCTTTGCAGTTTGTGAAACGTTCCGCTCCACTGAAAGCACTGGAAAAGGTCAATAAACGGATAAAAGAAAAACAATTCCGGAAATTGTATCTCTTTGTTCAAAGGGCTGCCGTAATCTTACTGTTGCCTTTGCTCGGTTTATCCGGTTTTCTGCTGTTACAACCCAGGGAGGAAGTTCCTGTTTTTTACCTGGAAACCCGTATGACGCCAGGAATGATCGGTTCGACCATATTGCCCGACGGCACAAAAGTATGGCTTAACTCCTCTTCTTATCTTAAATACCCAAACACATTTTCCGGTAATACCCGTGAAGTAACGCTCGACGGTGAAGCCTATTTCGAAGTAATAGGCAACGCCAAAAAGCCTTTTATCGTCCACTCGGGAAATTCTTCTGTTAATGTATTAGGCACCAAATTCAATATGGATGCATACGATAGCAACGGTTTCATAGCAACAACACTTATCGAAGGTTCCGTTGAGTTTAGTTATAAAACCGAAAACGATATATCCCATACTATAAAAATAGAACCTAACGAGCAGGTTCACTACAATAAGAAAACCATGCAGCCCGAAGTCCGCGAAGCATATGTACCCAAAGATATTGCCTGGAAGAATGGTCAGATTATTTTAAAAGAGACTACCCTCTCCGAGATCTTATGGATACTGAGCAAACGGTTTAACGTAGAGTTCATAATAAAAAATCCCGCTTTTTATAAATATTCTTTCACCGGTGTTTTCACCAATCAGCAGATCGAACGTGTGTTGGAGCATTTCAAACGATCATCCGGTATACGTTATAAAATGGATTACCAACTCGATCAAGATGGAGAAATCATCAAAAGCCGGGTAGAACTATATTAATAATGTCTAACCCTAAAATCCAAATGCTATCATGAGAATAAGAGATCCTTAAAACAAAAAACACACGAATAAATACGCCAATATTTATCCGTGTGGAAAAAAACGACCGCTTGTTGACACCAAGCCATCAATTATTGTTTACCTTTAAAACACTATAAATCTATGCGAAAAAGAAGTAATATCCAAACGAAAATACTTTTACGTATGAAAATAACTGCATTATTGCTAATCGCCACACTCACAGTAGTTAACGCGGCAAATACGTATAGCCAGACAATAACATTGTCTGTTGAAGCAAAAAATCAAAGCATTCAGACGGTTTTGGAACAGATTGAATCCCAGTCGGATTTCAATTTCTTCTACAATACAAAGCAAGTGAATACGAATAAGCTGGTATCTATCCGTGCCAATCAAAAAAACGTATTCGAAGTATTGGAGGATTTATTCAGGAATACGGATATAAAATATGAAGTACTGGATAAGAATATTATCCTGACTCTAAAAAAAGAAACTGCATCCGACGCAGCTCCGGCCATCAATCAGGAGGGAAAAAACGTCAACGGTGTGGTCGTAGACCAGAACGGCGAACCGGTTATCGGTGCTAATGTAATGGTGAAAGGTACAACAACGGGGTCTATCACAAGCGTAAACGGCGACTTCGTTATCAGCAATGTACCTCAATCCGCTACCCTGGTTATCTCTTATATCGGTTATATAACAAAAGAAGTACCAGTCGGACAGCAGCAGTCTCTGAGGATCGTCCTGGCAGAAGACCTGCAGACATTGGACGAAGTAATCGTTGTCGGTTACGGTACGATGAAAAAAAGCGATATCACGGGGGCTATCTCGTCCGTGAGCGAAGAGAAAATCGCTCGTCAAGCTGTGGCCAATGTTTCTAGTGCATTGCAAGGCTTGGCTACCGGTGTATCCGTTACTTCCAGTTCCGGATCTCCGGGTTCTGCCGCCACGATCCGTATCAGAGGTGTGGGTACGGTAAACGATGCGGAACCATTGTTCGTCGTGGATGGGATGCCCGTGACAGATATAAACTACCTGAACACGTCAGATATACAGTCTATGGAAGTGCTTAAAGATGCTTCCGCTTCCGCTATTTACGGTTCCCGTGGCGCGAACGGCGTAATCCTTATCACTACGAAAAAAGGAGCCGTAGGAAAAACCACCGTCACATTCGACGCATATTGGTCAATGAACAAGATATTGAATAACATCGATTTGATGTCAGGTCCGGAATGGTACGACTATCAGGAGCAGTTGAACGGCGTAAGGAGCGTTCCCATCGACTTAAGCCTTGTCGATCGTAACGTTTCCACCAACTGGATGGACGAGATCACGCATACAGCCTTTATGCATAACTATAGTGTCGGCATAAGCGGTGGTAAAGAGAACGACTATAAATTTAATCTGGGCTTGAATTATATCAATCAGGATGGTACGATCAAGAAATCCAACTATGAACGGTTCAGTGTCCGTCAAAGTACGGAAAAAACGGTGATCAAAGATCATTTGGTAGTGGGTACCAACGCATCGATCGCAAGATCTACCGACGCGAGTATTAACGAGCGCAACAGTAGCGATGTGTACGACGCCGATTATGGTGTCGTAAGTAACGCACTCCGCCTGGCCCCGGTAACTCCTGCCAAAAACGCGGACGGTTCGTACGGTTACTCTCCTTATATCGACTACTATAACCCGTTGGCGAGCATCATGTATCGGGACAATAAACGAGAGAGACTTGCTTTCATCGGCAATATGTATGGTGAATGGCAGATTATAAAAGGATTGAAGTTCAAGAGTAGCTTCGGAGCGGAAATCAGAAGAGTCGACAATAAAACTTTCTCGCCGGTCTATGAGGTATCTTCAAGCCAGAAAAACTTAGAAAGCAGTTTATCGAAGTCGCAGACCAAAGGATACTACTATACGTTCGAGAATACCCTTTCGTATGATAAGACATTTGCCAAGAAACACTCCATATCCGCTATCGTGGGTTATACCAACGAATGGGGTAAGCGGGAAAGCTTGGGCGTAAATGCGAGAGATCTTATCGGTGAGTCGGACAACCTGCACTATGTAGACGCTACGCTGGATAAGAACAAGACCACAGCAAGCAATAGCGCTACGGAATACGGCTTGAAGTCTTATCTGGGCCGCGTACACTACGATTACGACAACAAATACCTTGTCACAGCCACTTTCCGTCGAGACGGCTCCTCTAAATTCTCTTCCAAGAACCGCTGGGGTAACTTCCCCTCATTCGCTTTGGGTTGGAGAATGGATAATGAAAAGTTCTTCCAGAGTCTGAACGCAGATTGGGTTTCTTCCTTGAAACTTCGTGCGGGCTGGGGACAGATCGGAAACCAGAATATCACCGATTATGTGGATCGCAGTTTACTTTCATTGAACACGTCATACGGCGCTTTATTCGGAGCGAGGGAGAATGAGACCTTGTATCAGGGTATTGCCGTAGCAAGATTGGGTAATTCGGATATTAAATGGGAAACCACAGAATCCCTTAACATCGGTCTTGACGCAAGCTTCTTTAACAGCCGGATGATTTTCAGCTTCGAGTATTATTACAAGACAACGAAGGATATGTTGCTCGCGGCCCCTATGCCTATCTATATGGGATATGCAAATAATACCTACACCAATATCGGTGAGGCAAACAACCGCGGTATCGAGTTGAATCTCGAATGGAGAGACAAGACCGAAAGCGGCTTCGAATACAACGTGGGAGTGAATATGTCGACCATCCGTAACCGAATGACGAAATTGAACGGCGGTACGCCTATTTCCGACGGACCATTCCGAAACGGCACCATGTACCTCACCTACACGAATGAAGGTATGCCTATCGGCGCATTCTGGGGCTATAAGACAAATGGGCTTATCCAAACACAGGAGCAGCTGGATGCCGTTAAGCGGGCGGATTTCCAGCCTAATGCCGAATTAGGTGATGTATTGTTTGTAGACACGAACGGCGACGGCAAGTTAGACTCGAGTGACAGATGCATGATCGGTAATCCTATTCCGGATATCATATACGGTATCAATGTGGGTATGGCGTGGAAAGGCTTCGACCTCAATTTGCAGTTTGGCGGAACGATCGGTAATGAGATATTTAACGCGATGCGTTATTACACCTACTTCCCGAACGATATAACAAACAAGGATAGAGCGTTAATGAATTATTGGACGCCTACCAATACAAATACGAATATCCCTCGCCTGACGTCTACAGACTCAAACGATAACGACCGTTTCTCAGACATGTACGTGGAAAACAGCACTTATTTCCGATTGAGAAACGCCCAGCTGGGTTATACCCTACCCGCTTCTCTCACGCAGAAGATAAAACTACAAAAGGTACGTTTTTATGTAAGCGGTCAGAACCTGTTTACAATATCCGGTTACTCAGGTATGGATCCGGAAGTGGGTCAATCCAGTTCTTTATCCAGAGGCATAGATTACGGTATCTATCCTCAGAACCGTTCATTCACCGGAGGTCTTAATGTTACATTCTAAATTTATAATGTTATGCTTAAAAACAAATATATCATAGGAATCGCACTCGCGATTTTAACAGGATTCAACAGTTGCGCGGATTTGGATTTGGCGCCATTAGGTAGCCCGGAGGCTGGAAAGCTAACAGAAGAACGACAAGCATTCTTACGTTTGACAGCGGTCTATTCCGGCATGAAAGATTTTCGTTACACGTGGTCGATGCAATGTTTCGGAGATGTATTGTCGAACGACGCGACTTATAGCGGTTCTTCAAACGATGCGCAAACCTTCACGTTGCTGGAGAATTATCAGTATCAAGCAGATCATACCGAGATTTTGAACAAATACCGGTATTCTTACCAATGTATCAATAAAGCGAATTTATTTCTACAGGACATGGAAACGGCCGACGATGCCATTTTCTCGACGTACAATAAAGAACAGATGATTGGTGAGGCCAAGTTTATCCGCGCCTATACCTATTTCGAACTCGTGAAAACATTTGGCGGTGTTCCTTGTTATACGGAAGTCCTGGATCTCGCCCATGAAAGACTCGGACGTTCGACTGTCGAGGAAGTATATGCTGTTATCGAGCAAGACTTGAACGATGCGGTTAGTGCTTTACCCAAGAAAAGTGAGATAGCGAACTACGAAACAACCTATGCGGGAAGAATCACCAAAGGTGCGGCCATTGCCATGCAAACGCGTGTTTACCTGTATGCGAAAAAATACGATGAGGTAAAAAAGGCATTCGAGAATTTCCAAAAGGAATGCGGTAGCGAATATAGCTTAGTGAACCCGGAAGAATACGCCTGGCAATTCTCCCTGAAGGGGGAACATTGTATCTCGTCTATCCTGGAAATAAATATGTATAATTCCCCAACTCAAAGTGGGTACGGTGTAAATAACGGTAACCGTCACGTATTGATGTCCATGCCCCGAAATATGACCAACGGCTTCGGTTGCGCACAGCCTACTCAAGCTTTGGCGGACGCTTATGATGCGGAGGGGGATATCATACGAAAGAATACGACACTACTTTCCACGAAAGAGGCCATAGAGATCGAGACTGCGGCTAAAGGCAAGGTGGATCCCATTACAGATGACCGAACCGGCTGGTACAATCGCAAATTGTATCTTGCGCCCGGGGAAAGAGAGGAGAACAGGGGGAATAACCAACCAACAAACCTCAGGCTTATCCGCCTTGCGGAAGTATATTTGAACTATGCCGAGGCTTGTTATTTCAGCAGCGATATCGCTAATGCGCAAAAGTATCTGAACGAGGTAAGAAGTCATGTCAACCTGGCTCCTAAAAACAATACAGGAGAGCAATTGTTTGAAGACATCATGAACGAACGTCATCTGGAGTTAGGATTGGAAGGTTTCCGGTTCTTTGACGTGGTACGTGCAGGATGGGGCGAGAAAGTCTTTAACGGAACCAAGAAAGCAGAATTTGGAGCTAAGACTCCTTTCAAAGCCGGTGCGGAAGTATTGCCCATACCTCAAACCGAGATTGACATTAGTGGCGGTTTAATAAAGAATTAATAAAGAAACAACAACTTACATAAATCATAACAGCATGAAAAGAAATCTATTATTGCTCGGTATCTGTCTCCTGGCCGTATCGTTCGTCGGAGAAGCCTTTGGACAGAAGAAAAAACCTCGTATCGGTATTGCCGGTATACAGATAGAAAACAGCGTGTTCGTCCCGAATAGGCAGCCGCTCGTAGGACATCCCGTAAGAATGCCGGACTATCTCAGCCCTGATTCCGCTATGGGACAGGCGGCCACTTGGCTTCCCACCCAAATTGGCTACGGCGGAGGAAGAGGCCCCGTGACAAAAGAGTCGTACGATGCGTTTGTGGAAAAATCATTGGAGATGATCAAGGCCAATATGCCATACGATGCTTTCTGGTTTTATAACCACGGAGCTTGTAGCGTGGAAGGCGTGGCCGATCCTGAAGGTGAGTTTATGGAAAAAGTACGCAGCCTTATCGGAAACGATGTCCTTGTCACGACAACGATGGATCTTCACGGCAACGCCTCCTGGCTGGTAGCCCTCAACAGCGACCTCATCACTACATACCGCAAGGCTCCCCACGATGATTCCCGCGAATCTCACCGTCGTGGCGTGGTCAACCTTCTCGAACGTCTTGAATCAGGAAAAGGACGTCCGGCATACAAGGCATGGGTTGCCGTTCCTGTCCTGGTATCCGGCGAATGGTCGAGTACCCGCGTCGAGCCTGCGAAATCGCTGTACGCATTGGTTCCCGAGGTTGAAGCCATGCCCGGAGTGATAGATGCGGGTATATGGATCGGTTATGTTTGGGGAGACAACCCGCGGAACCAGGGAGTCGTGATGGTTTACGGTGACAACGAAGAACAGGTAAAAGCCGGAGCGAAGAAACTCGCCCAAAAATTCTGGGATATCCGTAAGCAATTCTCACTGGAGGCCCCGGGATATTCGCTCGAAGAATGTATCGATTTGGCAGTAGCGAGTAAAAAGAAACCTTTCTTTATCAGTGACATGGGAGATAATCCCGGCGGAGGAGGCTCAGGCGAGGTCACCTGGACGTTGGCAAGACTCTTGAAGCGTCCGGAATTCCAAACCGATAAAGGAAAGAACGTTCTTTATTGTTCCATCCCGGGAGAAGAGGTGGTCGAGCAGGCACGTAAGGTCGGCGTAGGCGGACACGTAGAAGGCATGGTAGGTGCCATAGTAGATAATTCCTACGAAGGTCCCGTGAAATTGTCGGGTACCGTGGTTTATGTCAGCCCGGAAGAAGACAAGAGTGCGGAATCCTGGAGACGTAAAAGGGATATCGCTATCGTAAAAACCGGAAGCGTTTATGTGGTAGTAGGTACATCGTCTCCCACTCCAAACCTGGAAGGTTCAGGAATCGATCCGAAGGAAATGGATATTGTAATGGTTAAACAAGGTTACCTTGTAAACCAATGGTACAATATACAAGCAGATTGGGTGATGGCCTTTACACGCGGCGGAGTGGATCAGGACTTCAAGAAGCTTCCATATAAGAATATCGTGAGACCGATGTTTCCAATCGATCCTGACATGGCAGATCCAGAGTTGAGCGTTATCATGGTTCCTTCTGCTAAGCATTTCTATGGCAGATAAAGAGTACCAATATAGAATTTTTTTCGGGTATGTCGACAAGCGTTAGTCGATGATGTCGATACGGGCGTATCGACCCCTTCGACACGAATAGATTCACATGTAGAATAAAGTGAACCAAACACAAAAAGGGACTGACTAACTCGAATTGTTAGTCAGTCCCTTTTTATAATAACTTTCGGACTTGTTTTACTTTACATTATATCCCGAAACAACGACCCTCGGTGTATTTCCCCGAGTATCTTCGTCTTTCCAATGGAAACGTACTTCTTTCTTTTCTCCGGGGAGAAGAGCGAAGTAGTTGTCGGAATAGAAGATAGGCAAGAACTGTAAACCATCTGTACCGCCGATCACATTGATACGGATCATCAGGGCCGGAGTAGACGTCGTATTCTCGATAACAGCTGTCGCCGTCCAGTTTCCGTCTGCTTCCTTATTGATAACAACATCTGATTTCAAGTCAACCTTCGGCAGGTTACGTAACTCCTGATAGTTGTTTTCTTCCAGACTTCTGTGATAGAAGTTATCAGAAACAACACGACCATCTTCAGACAAAGTCATTTTGATGAAATGAACCTTCGACAAGCCGGCCGGAAATTCCAGTTTGATACATTTGTTGGTCGTATCTTCGTTGCTGTCGATCGTCACCTCTTTTTCCCAGGCTACGGAAGCATCCATATTCAATACCTGTACTTTTGCTGTCAGGCCTTTGTGTGCACCGGCACTGTAATTGACCACTTCCACCTCGTCGGTTGCCGGGTTCCACTGGATATGCAGCGGCTCGGAAGCCTTCTTGATAGCGAAGTAGGCAGCTGTCGGTTCGAAATAATAATCGTATGTCTGCCATACCATAGAAGGCCAGCAGGAATGGCTCATCCACATCAATAACCCTTTACGGTTCAGGCTTCTTGACTCGAACAAACTACGGTGACCGTCATAGTTCACCCACTGGGCCAGTTCGGAGAATTCTTTGGCACTCCGGGGTTCGCCGTATCCCTTCGCGATGATCTCGTTGAAAGAAGTGGCTCCCTGTGCTCCCTCGCGGGTATAGTCGTGCATACCCCACTGGTTGTCCTGCGGCCAAAGACCTTCCGGAGAGAAGGTACGGAGCATGCTTTCATAGGTCAATACGTTCGGCATACCGCGTTCGCTATGGAACTTGTCGTTACCGGTCTTCAATGTGAAGTATTCTTTTGCAGGAAGCATACGGTACGGGCCATGTCCGCTAACCACATCGTCGGCCGAGCTCGATATATAATGTATACCGGAATGCTCGTCCTTGACAATCCGACGCAGTGCCTTGTCGATCTGTTCAGGCGGAAAACCTTCGTTGCGTCCGCAATAGATACCGATGGATGCGTGGTTGCGGATACGTCTCACATAATCTTCCGCATTGGCGATAAACATTTCCGGATAATAGGGATCCGGTCCGTCAGACGGATTCGCCAACCAGAAGTCCTGCCAGATCATGATACCGTGACGGTCGCAAGCTTCATACAATTCCTCGTCGCCGATCATACCTACCCAGTTACGCAGGATCGTGAAATTCATATCGGCATGGTAAGCCACGGCGATATCATATTCACGGGCACGATAGTTCAGGTTAGACTCGCTGAAACCCCAGTTACCGCCACGTCCGATGAAACGGCGACCGTTCACGAACAGACTCAGGATATGATTGTCTTCATTGAAAGTCATCTGACGGATACCGACTTTGAAGTCTTTGGCATCCGACACCTTATCGTCTATCTTAAAGGTAAAGTTGGCATCATACAGGTTCGGTTCGCCATACCCTTTCGGCCACCACAAACGCGGGTTCTGCATATTCAGCTGCGGGAAATCCTTTGCGTCGAAAACGACAGCTTTCTCTTCTCCGGCAGCCAGTTCAACCGGTTGCTGGAACGTGATATCGCCTACCTTGCCTTCCAGCATTCCTTTTACGGCATGGGCGTCGTGGTTCTTCACGATCACTTCCGCCGTCAGAGTTGCAGAGGTCGTATCAGGCAACGGTAAAACAGACTGTACAAGCGGGTCGGCTACCGTCACTTTTCCGGTGGTCGTCAGGAACACATCGTTCCAGATACCGATATTACGTCCGCGCATCGTCGGGATCCAGTCCCAACCGATCGTTGCATGGAAGGTCGGATTGTCAGCACCCAGGATACCCCCGTTGAAGTCCGTGCTCTGTGCATTCTTTTCCTTGATCGCACCGATATGTTCGTTCTTGATAATCTCTACGGCAACTACGTTCTTACCCGGAACGACCACATCCGTCACATCGAACTTGCCACGCATAAAGGCTCCTTCGACACGGCCTATCTTCCGGCCATTCACATAGACATTCGCTTTCCAGTTGATACCGTCGAAATTGAGGAACAGACGCTCCTGTTTAAAGTCGGCCGGCATCTCGAATTCGTCCCGGTACCAGAAGTCGGAGTTGAAGAACGACTCGGATATCTGCAACTGGTTGTCGGCATAGTTCGGATCGGCGACAGCCCCGATATTCTTGTAACTGCTCAGAACAGTACCCGGAACAGTTGCAACGATCCAGTTTTCCGGCTGAAAATCCGGAGTAGATATCTTTTCACCTGCAGCATTCACTTCGGAAGCCCGTTGAAGCTTCCAGTTACCTCCCGACAGGTTGATATTGCCTTGCGATATGGCCGGAGCGGCAACAGGCTGGGGAACCAATCCGCCTTTACCCATCACTTCCAGTTCGCTTAGGATATAACGGCTGTCGTTAGCCGGCTGTTGCATCAGGACACGCACGTAACGTGCTTTCTTGCTGCCCCCCAACGCTATTTCATCTTTCAGGCTCTCACCGCCGGGCAGTTCGGCTGCATCCGTCCACTGAACGGCATCATCGGAAACCTGTACTTTACCTTTAACGGCTTTATTGATCCAATGCAAGATAACCTTATCAAACTCAGAGCGGCTACCCAGATCCACATACAACCATTCTTCTCCTGTCGTAGCACTCATCCAGGAACTGTTGAAAAACTGGGAAGGTTTCATTTCCACCAGACCGCCTTTATTATAAAAATCGGCAGCCATAAACACCCAGCTGTGGGCTCCCGGCATCTTCAACGAAACACGGTAGTTGGAATAGGTGGCTTCCTTATCGAACGAAATCGTTTCATTCAGTTTGCGGACCGGCATGGAGATCTGTTCGGTCTGTTTGTTCGGGTCGGTGACCGGCACACGGAAACGTACCGCCTCACCCGGCAGTCCTTTACCGCTCAATCGTCCCACTTCCGTCCAGTTCTGTCCGTCGTCGGAACCTTCGCAGACGATCTCGAAACCGTCTTTTGCCAGTTTGTCGTCGTAAACGAGGTTTCCTACCAATGACAATTTATCAACCGATTTACTGTAATTTTTCAACGCAAACTGAAACCAGGTATCGGCCCCTTCGAAGGTATTCCGTGAGTACGGACCTTCGTCGATCATCCATTCGCGTTCACGCCGGGGAGCTTCGCCTGCTGGAGTGGAGAGGATGAGATACTGCGGTTGCGCATCGGTCACGATACCGTCGGTCGCCAACTGGGCTGTCAGGTTATAATCGTGACTGGATGAGTTGAATGCCGAACGCCGGAGGGCGATATTTCGGTATGTCCCCCGGTCCGGAACCAGCTCCGGAGAAAAATCTTCCTTCGGATTACCGGGATACTGACCGATACCACGTGAATAATAGTCCGATCGTTCGAACGATTCATCTGTCGCACCTGCTCCGCTGCATCCCCAGAGCAACAACGTTGTCGCTGCTGTTCCGCAAAGGGTTAGGATACGTGATGCTTTTTGCTGTTTACACATTTTCATACTATGAGAGTCTACTTGATTTGTATTTTTTGCATGATTCAATCCTTTTTGAAAAGAAGGCCAGGCAAATATACGCAAAAACTCCAAATTTTCACGCTAATGCCAATAAGTTAAGTGATAAGGAGGTAATGTGGTAATTATAGAAAAAGGTGAATCTATTTAGCGACGTTGATGCCCTGGAAGGGCTAACTGTGAATACCCCCCGGGACATAGACAACGACACTAATAGATTCAAAACATGATAATAATTAAACAGATTTCTAACATAAACAAGGCAGCTTCATTCGAGGCTGCCTTGTTTAGTGAATAAATATTATAATGTTTCTATCTCTGCCTCGCTGAGGCCGGTTACCTCTGCAATTGTCAGGAGAGGAAGACCTTTCTCTTTCATGACTTTTGCTACGGAATAGACGCCTTCCTTGCGTCCTTCCTTGCGTCCTTTTTCTATCCCTCTCTCTTCGGCATAGTCGATCGTATTCTTATAGTCGCGGTAACGTTTCAGGGCTTCGTCATACAAGACACGCTCGTCCTTGCTCAGATTAGCCACATCCGCCACTTCGAGCAGTTTGTCGAATACAGCTTTTTGCGCCTTGAAGGGCATTCTGTCTAATGTATCCATATGTTTTAATAAATATAACCAACGTTCAAAATCTGTCTCACAATCATCAGCTTCTTTCGTGAACCAGGGTAACTCCAGATATACCTGCCGGATCTTGTCGCTAAACATCCGTCCGGTGTCACGGTCTGCCAATATAACATCTGTGCGGAATTTGGAGTTCATTCCCATCTTATAGTTTAACAGGAAGATACCGTATACCGGGCAGAGGTTAAACTTCCAGTCTTTACCCTTCTCCCCCTGATTACTGATTGCCCGTGATAAGTAATAAATACCCCGGTCGTAAAAGTAGGGCTGGGCTCCGTTCTGCATTTCCACTACAAACCAACCGCCTTTGTCATCCTTGCAATGGATATCGAATATCACTCCCCAGTCTTCAATCGTTTCCGGTTGGAGGATTGGGTTTTGAAAGATGATATCGCTGATATAACGTTCGCCTTCCAGCAGCTGATTTAAGAAATCAATTAATAACTCTTTGTGTACCTCCTGCCCGAAAATCCGGTGAAAACCGAAGTCGGTGAAGGGATTGATAAATTTCCCCATAGCTTATATATTTTGGTTGCCACCCAATAACAGGCGGTACGGCAAAGATATAGAATATTTCTTTCGGACAAAAAAGAAAGGAGATTATTTGTTTCAAAACCAGAAAGATATGAGTCAAATGTAGAAATAACTGAGTCAATAATATAGGGAAATGCCCCTGTCTGTCCATCAGCTATCAGTCATAAATAAGACAAACCCAGTTACAGGTTTATTTGCCGTCAGTTTTAACTGACGGATCAGTAAATGATCTATTTCTCTGGACTTTAGTCCCATTTTAAACAGTCTCTTTATTTACAGAGAAATGTGGCTAAAGCCAAAGAAGGAGAAACAACTTGTAATCCGTCAGCTAAAGCAGACGGCAAATGAACCTGTAATGGCGGAGTCTCTTTGATAAGGGGATAGCTTCAATGATTGCTCAAAACTGTCAAATAATGAAACATTCAAAACTGACAAAATCTAAACCTCCTTATCTCACCCCTGTTTTTTTCTTCCTAACAGGAATCCCAATAACTCCATGATAAACTGGAGGATCGTCCTTACCTTGTTGTTGTTTTCTTTTTCACTCATACGTTTTCATTATTTAGATTATACACTATGGGAACCAACGAGCGGGAAATATTTTCCAGCATCTTGCAATATGCCGCCCGGTTGTCCCCGTTTACTTCACTGATATACCGGCTGTAAGCAATCTCGCGGGCATAAGCAGCCGGATAATGGCTCACGGCAGCCGCCTGTTTATAGACTCTCGTTATCAGGCGGGCAAAATCGAGGAAACTATTTTCAGGCCTGTCGTAACGTCGGAACAGCAGGCCATCCGGCTTATCCGGAACCGTCTTGCCGCCATGCCAGTAGGCATTCGCCACGCCATAGCCCGTCAGCCCGAAAAAGTTGTTGTAGCGGGTAGCCAGGACACTCTCGCCCCAGCCGGTTTCGATGGCAGACTGAGCCAGGATAACCACCGGATTCAATCCGTACAACTCACCCGCCACTCGTGCGGCGGGGAGGTACTTGCGGGTAAATGAATATTTATCCATACACACAGCCTGAGGCATTATTCGATTACAGGACGGTCGTCTTCGCCACTTCCGCCACCTTCGGCCGGCTTACTTTCTTCCAGCTTGAAGCGTTCGCCCTTAGCCGTCATAATCAGGTTACGCAACTTCTCGCCGGGACGAAAACGAAGGCGCGCCCGATACAACAATGCCGAAGAGAAATCATCGGTCGTCGGACTCCCCGAACTGGTCTGCACCAACTGGAAGGTTCCGAACTCACCGCATTGAACCACCTCGCCGCGTGCCAGAAACAAAAGGAGAAACTCAATCATACGATCGATCACCACCTTCACATCACCGCTCGAAGCCGTGGAGCTTTGTGCTACCAGTGTGCATAATTCTTCGAAGGTACATGTCCCCGTTGCCCGGGTCTGTGCATAGTAGAGTTTCTCCTTCCCTTCCTCTACATTTTTACTGAGATTCTTCCTGAGAACCAAATGATACTGTACTGCCATAACCTTACTATTTTTAATTGATTATTAATTACATATCAAAGATACGACAGCCACCGGGGGGCATTGATGTCATAGGTGACGGGACGTGACGAAGCGGCAGTTTATAATCCTCATCTTAGCAGGCGGGGAGCAATTATGCAACTCTGGCGGTGGATAAATTATCATGGCGTACTGAAAGCCAAACTGCTTGAACTGGGATATCATACCGGCGCACGGAGCTTCACGCCTAAGCAGGTGGAATGTATTATCGAGCACCTGGGAGAACCCTGAAAAAGGCGAAAACGACAGCAGCAATCGGTTTCTGTGGCTCCGGCAGCCATTTCAGGTGAATGCCGCAGCCGGTTTGTGCGACTGCGGCAGCCAGCTTGCATGGATGCGACAGCCGACCTGCATACATAACATTCGGGGGCGGATGGGGGCGACAAAAAGGCTTTTCCGAAAACTTTATAATAAGATGTTCCCTGTTCTTTTTACGAAGAGGTCGTAGAAAGAACACTATACAGAAGTTTTCAAAAACACACTTTTGTCGCCCCCATCCGCCCCCGATTACTAAAACGGAAGTTCAGGATCAGACACCCCTTTTTCTCCATCACATTCATTATCAGACGTTCCCGGTTCGTCTACCGGATCATACCCCAGCCCTTTCCGACGAGCTTCTACCTGATCGTTTGTCAATACTATGACGGCATAAAGTCGCTTTCCATGTCTCTTTTGGAACTCGAATGAGGCATTTTTTAACACTTTTCCGAGTAGATTTACGCTCATTGTTGTCACCGAAAAGCGGGTTCGTTCTGCTATTCCGGCCAATATTTCGCTTACCGAGAGTAAAACGGGCATCTCGAAACGCGTCGGTTTGCGGTAGTAAGTGAAAAACAATTCCGCTTCGGGACACGACTGCTGGAAAGGCTCGTTGTTGTCGTTTATCTCCGTAATATCGTTGTCGGCAAACCAATAACGGAAACCTTGCTTATAAAGTGCCAACGCTTGGGCATAAATGGCGGCATGATCTATTTCGGAAGTATAATCGATACGGAGCGTTTCGAAACAGAGGAAACGGCGTGATCCGGTACGGTCGGTCAGGATCTGGCTGTCGTTTACCGTAGCGGCAAAGGAGGCACGACGCACGAACGATTCCGCGTTACGGGCATACGGGCGGCGTTCGAGAATCGTATCTTTGGTTATCAGGGCCTTCAGTTGGTTCAACTCCACCCGGCTCTGTCCCGACAACTCATCGAGGATCACCAGGAAGCAGTCGCTCATCAACAGGGACGAGTCTTTAGCTGTCGGATCAAGGTTACCGGAGTACACATAGTTTTTAAGCACGGGAGGCACCAGGTTACGCAGCCAGGTAGTCTTCCCCAGCCCCTGCGCACCACTCAACAACAAGACCGTATGATTTGCCTTCCGTTCATTAATAGCGCAAGCCACCACGGCTACCAGCCATTTCTTCAGACACTTCGCCCAATATTCAGGGCGGGTGGTGTCGATCGTGGCAGCCAGACAGCCGATAGGGTCCGTCTTCCCGTCCCAGGGCGGCAGGCTATCGAAGTAAGACCGGAACGGATTATATTCGGGACTGAAATCGGAATAGATCACCGAACGCAAGTCAGACAGACGGCAAAACACACCGGACTTCTGCAGGGCGCACCAGACAGAGTTTTCCCAATAGTCGGTAACAGGACAATAAGCTTCGTGTTTCTCCCGGTCACGGTATTCTACCATACGCTTTACGATATTGCGTCGGAGGCTGAAACGTTCGGACAGGAATTCCTGTATCCGGCAGACAAAACCATCCCCGCGTTGCGCACGTCCGGCCGATTTTTCCGTTCCATATTGTTCGGTATGGGTATAAGCACTGTCGATGGCCTGCCGGCACTCTTCGGCGGGCAGGTCGGCAAACGACCCGGCTGCATAAGCCTCCACCGCCTCACGGGTGACGCCCAGGCGGTTGCAATGGCTGGCAAAAAGATGGACGTAGTTGTTGCGGTTACCCTCGGTATAAGTGTATTTACGGGTGGTCTTTTTACGGGCGGAGGCCATCAGGCGTACTACTTCTGCGGACACGACAGCTTCCATCTGCGGCAGTCCGCCGGGAAGGTCGCCCTCCCCCTTCAGCCAGGGTTCGAAGTTGGGTGAGAGATAGAGTTGCGGATCGTACGAAACGAGACAGAGCCGTCCGATATCGCTGCCCGAGGTATCGGCTTCGATACCCAAGCGATGTTCATACCACTCTTTTACCCGTTTATAAATAGCCGGGTGATTCGCCGGAACCGGCTCGAGCCCGACAGCGGGATAGGCAATGATCTTGATTCCCTGCCCGCGCGGACTGATCCAGCAGGCCACCGTATATACCGCCTCGCGTGCCAGAGCCAACAGGGGCGGCAGTTCGTCTTTCTTCAGTTCGTCGAAGTCGAGGATGATAAGCGGATTATAACCCGTCATATATTCCGCCAGCCGTTTTTCGCGATAGGTAGCGGAAATGGTATTGGCCGGTAATCCTTTTTTCAGTTTGTCGGCAGCTGCCGGATTTTCTTTGTCCATATAGACACGGATACGATTGACGGAGGGGGCATACTTCCCATTGCGGATATCATAAAGGACATCGATCAGGTTAACATCGCCCATACATTTCTTGAAGCGGGCAAACATGGTTACTTGTATCATTTCAAATCTGTTTATAGGTGTATTTCTCTTATATCCAACAAGGTAGACAATAGCCAGGAGATGTCTCGTGTTTTTCTATTTTATTATATAAAACACAAAATACAGGAATTGCTTCTCTCCTCAGGGTTGTTCCCGATAGTCGGAATGGGTGTCGAGATAGTCTTGTACGACATTCACCAGCGTACCCAAAGCCAGGCGTTCCTTATCGGGATGGTGTTGCACATGAAATACCGAGTCGAGTGCCCGCAGGAAGGGTTTCATGTCGTGCCTGCCGTTCACCTTCCACCGTTTGCTCAACAGCAGGGGGCCGATCAGTTCGACAAAATCAGCCATTGTCCCGTCGAACAGGATGATTTCTTCTTCTATCATGTCTTCTTCCCAGACGGCATGTTCGAGCAGCCGCGAGAGTTTGTTACATTGTTTTTTCACTTCCCGAAGTTCCTCTTCGAGCAGCTCGCAATGGAGCTTCAATGCTTGTGCCGTCTCCGTCAGAAGGACAGCATCCAGTTTTTTTTCATTTTTGCTTGTTTTTGAGTTTGAATGACAGACGAAGCCCCGGAAGACGAATCCCCCAGGGCTTGTTTTTGTCTGTTGTTGCTCTTCACAGAGATCAAACAGAAGAACTTTATTTCATTACTTTAGTATTAATACTGACCACTCGTTCGCCCATCGCGGGGTACTTGGTTCATGACGGAACCGCGCAGCCAATTTAAATTTATTGATTATAAATAATTCTAGTATTATTTTACGATTGCTTTAACAGCAGCTTCACCTTCTACGGCTACTACTACTACACCTGCAGGTGCAGCGATTGTAGCGTTGTCGGAAGAGATCACTGTGTTGGCAAGTGTCTGGCCAAGTACGTTGCTGATAGTAACTTTCTTACCGGCAGCACCGTTGATGATTACAGCACCGTTAGTTGCAACCACTTCCACAGAAGAAGCGTTAACGCCTTCGTTGGCTGTCGGATTACCTGCGTAATCTTCTGTCATATTGTAAACGTCAGCATTCTTGATATCATTAACAACTACGATCACGCCGTTCATCCATTTCAAATAACCCGGAGTTGCTTTGATCTTACCGTCTGTCAGGTTGAAATCGGCTGTTTCGATCACGAATGATTTTGCTTCTGCATCTACATAACGGAAGGCGAACTTTGCTTCGTTGAAGGCAGCTGTGTTTACTGTCAGCTCCTTTTTGTCGCTCTTGATAATCAGCTTACCACCGATGTGTTTAGCAGGAACGAACGCCAGCTTCACATACCCTTCAGAGTTTGTATACGGATTAATACCACCATGTTTGTTGGCATCTACCCATGCACGGGCTGTATCCTTCAGGTTCACCAGGTAACGACCTTCGGTATAAGCCGGAGTTGCTACAGCATGTTCGCAAGTAGAAGACTGATGTTCTTCACACCACATACCGGCCGGTACGTAGTTAGGTTCAACCATCAGCATATACTGAGGACGATATGTTTCAGCAGGAGCATAAGCACTGTCGGCAACCATAGCCGGAGCGATAGCCGGGAACTGAACCTGGTTGTTCATACCCAGGAACATACCGTTTTCGAACAATACTTCCTTGTTGTTGCCTTCGCGGAAGATAGAGATTGTATCCAACTTAACACCTGCAACTGCTTTTTCCAGACGGCGATACATTTCATAAGCCAGCGGAGCTACTACAAAGCGGTCATTTTCTTCTCTTTCATACAGTTCGGTAGAAGAAACCAAACCTTTATTCAATGAAGAACCTGCATAAGCTTTGCTAAAGTCTTTTGCAATATCAAATGTGTTGTAACCAGCTGTTTCATCCAGGTCTACCGGACGCAGATTCAATGTATTGTCTGTATCCAGACGCAATGTGAACTTCGTTGCTTTAGTTGCAGCATTTGCATTGGCAGAAGATACATAAGTGATCTTAGAGAAGCCTTCAGCAGTAGAAGCCACATACAACGGTTCGTTATACTGGTTCTTGAATGTGTAAGAAACCACTTTCAACGTATCGAGCACTTCTGCGTAGTTGCTGATAGCAGCGTCATAATAACCGATTGTGCTGACTACATAGATAGAGTCGGTAACAGCATGATCCTTATCGCGTTTCTGATCGTGAGCGATTGCTTCGTAGATCAAACCTTCTTCCTGGTCGATGTTCAAACCGATTACGTGGTAGCCGGCATCTTTGTCTTCACCGTGGTTTTCAGTAAACCAAGCCGTATTGTCGTAAACACCTGCATAAGAACCGATGTTGAAACGAGACATTTCCAGCTGATCCAATGTTTTGTAACCGTCTGTTGCTGCGTGAGCTGCAACCGGAGTGATAACGTATTTGTCTGCACCGCTTACGTAAGTGTACGGAGAAGTTGTTGTGTAAAGTGCATTTACATTAACAAAGTCGAATGTAACTTCCGGAGTTTCACGGTTGGTAAGTACATACTTTGCTTTAGTAGCATCCAACGTCATTGCCCATTCGCCTTCCAATACGTTGCGAACTGTTTTGTTGTATGCGTGGTCAGTAGTAGTTGTTCCTGTAGCAACCAGGTAACCTTCTGCTTTTGCATTATCAGCTGAATAGTTGCTGATCTTTTCTACAGTGAAGAATTTACCTTTCTGAAGAACATCCTGCCATTTAGCCAATGTACCTGTACCCAGAGAGAATGTAACAGGTTTAGGAGTAGAACCTGCACCCATATATACTGCATCCGGCACTTTGTAGTAACCTACCGTTCCTGCACCAGCCAGACTCAAAACAACTTCAGAAGGATTTACTTCGCCTGCATACGTCTGTGCTGTGAATACTGCCAAGTCGCCAGCTTTCATATCAGCCAACTTATCGACAGTAGTGAAGCCCCAGGCTACAGTCGAAGCGCCTTCAATCATGTCTTTTCTACCGATGATAAATTTGCTGCCTGATTTCAGGTTGAAATTATTACCACCCAGATCAACAACAGTCAGGAAGCCGGTAAACGGATTTCCTTTGATATCTGTTTTACCGTTATCGTAAGAAGCAGTCAATGTGATACCACCGTTTTCGATCTTTGCTAAGTTTGCAGCAGAGATATCTTGCAGAGTACCTTTAGAGAAACTAAGTACGGCTACGGATTTTGCAGCAGTCAGAGATCCATTTGTAGCTTCCCATGACAGGGTAGTTCCGGTAATAGACAACACTTTACCATCAGCAGCCTTTGCTATAAAGCCATTTCCTACCTTTACAATAGAGAAAGAAACTTCACTAGCCAATGAAACCTGTTTATTTCCATCAAACAAAGAATAAGAACCATCGCTATTCAGTTTGATTGTCAGGAAAGCGTTACTTACACCTGCATTTTCAACTGTTCCGTCATTTTTAATAGCCTTTACAACTTCAGCATCTCCAGCCGGAGTAACATACAACACACCGGTTGTTCCGTTTGTCCATGCCAGTGCGCCGGCAGGAACCTGGGGAGCGATAGAAGGAGCAGTTGCAGTCAAAGCGAACGTCGAAGCATCGGTAACTTTAGCTGCTGTACCATCAGCAGCTGTTAAATAAATCTCTGTATTCGCAGCATTGTTTGCATCTTTATCGATAGAAGGAATGGAGGCACTAGCAATAGTGATAGCATCATCAGCAATCTGAGTGATACCATTAGAGCCTTTCATAATCTGACCCTCAGCATTCACCGTAAACTGTGCTTTTTCCTGCAAGCCCAACATAGCGATAGTTGTTCCGTCCAGATAAATAACAGTTGTCCCGGTTGTATTAACTGCATATTTACCATCGATCATTACATAAACATACTGTCCATCAGCTGTTTTGCTATAAGCAGGAGTCGTTGCGATGTAAAGGTAAGCATCAGCGCTACCAGTACTTACAAATGCAGGACCATCCGCCAGCTTTAAATCAGGGAGAGATCCATCAGCAGTTTTCAATAAATCAGAAGTAGTGCCTAACGTCACAAACTGCACCCCTTCAGCTCCCAAGCCTACAGTAGCATCAGCTTGTGTAAGCTGGTTATCTTCAGCCCAACCAACATTTGCCAATTTAAATGCGCCAGATTCTTCATCAACAACTTGCCACAGCATTGCATTGCCAAATTCACCAGTGGCAGTAGTTGTAGTAACAGTTGATAATGTTCCTTCAGCAGCAGACAAAGTCTTCGTACCATCAGTAGTTACAATATACTTGTAACCGGCAGCGACGGCACCCGTCACTTTAATGATCCCCGCTTCCGCTGTCACAGAATAGCCGGCTGCCAGAAAAGCAGCCATCATCAGAGATAACTTTTTGTTCATAAATCTTTAATTTAATATTAATAATAGTGTTACTAAATTGCGATACAAACCTTACAATTCCAGCCTTACACCTTTCCCCTTTCTTCCCCTGACTATGTATCTGTTAAAAGGTGTTTAGTAGGAATGACTAGATTAATCCATCGTTTTTTCTAGTCATTTTTTGAGAGAAATATGAATTCATATTGAAAAGTGATTATTTCATACTAACTTTTATATTCGCTTGATAAGAAAGTGCATAGATTAGCTAAAATAAATATTAAAACAATTGCAGGATAAAAAACTAGTCGTACCTTTGTGACTAGAAAAAACGATCCTTAAAATCAGTCATACCATTTTAACACATTAACAGCCTATATATAAAACAATTAGATATTCACAAATCGACTATTTGCCATCTATTTTAACATTCCGGCTAATCATTAATAAGTTCCAGACATACTGATAGTTAATTATATATTTCCTTGTTTCTATCTTTATAAATGTATCCCCTTATATAACAGCAGTTTAAAGTCTAAATATATTCTTTACGGTGCCGGACAGTTTATTTTTGCCGGATTGGCTGTTTAGTGGTTAAAACTCTATATAATATATAATGTACGCGAAAGATATAGATATAAAAAACATCCATTTTTTTCTTCCTAAACGCTTGCTTTATAAAAAACATTTCTTACTTTTACGAACCTAGACTATGTAATACACCCAAAACCCTTTCCTCCCCGGCAACAGAGAAGCCGAAAACTGAATAGAGTAGGCTACTATATTCTAATACATTCAAATTATGTACACAGTTAATAATATTCCATGCATTTTTATTAATGCAACGCCGACTTTTTTACGCTTGCGTTTTGCCAATCTTGCCCAAGTATCAGCCATTCTACAGGCTGGTTCCGTAACAATCACCAATCCTGCAGGAGCACCACTAGGTCCTTTTACCCGATGGCACAGTGAAGGGCTCGAAATCATTTTCAAGTAATTATTAAACCTTTTAAAATGAACTATTATGCCGTCAACAATACCGTACGAACCGTCCCTCGTATTGGGGAACATCGTAAAACAAGAAAAACTTGATAATGCGGAAGAGATTGCTAAATATCAGGCAGAAGCCGATGCGAAAGAAATTACTCTCAACTCGCTTATCTCTTTGAGAACGAATCTGGATATGACCGTGCAGGAGCTAACCAATATGGGGATCGATACAAGCGATATAATGAGTGAAATCAAAAAAACAAATAAGAAAATCTCCGATGCCGCTACCGAATACGGGAGGAAAAAGTTAGAGATAGAGCCAGCTATTCAACGTTTGCGTGAGAAAATGTCTATGCTAAGTGATAGTATTGAGAGTCCGCTCGATTATACAAGAAGTGAAGTCAAATCGATGGGGGTTTCTTCCGACTCTATGCAGCTGAACGTTCGCTATTTTTCGGCCGACTCGAATAAACAGATAAGTGAAAACCAAGCATCCAGTATCGGAGGTTTTGTGAGCGAGGCGATGAGCGGCTTCGGACAAGGACACGCCATGCAGTTGTCTAGATCCGTGCAAAAGCAATATGGTATGCAAAATACCAATCATGAGCTGGAAGGAACGTTGGTTATCAGTATTTCCTGTACGCATAAAAATGCACGCATCTTTTCTCCATTGATACTTGATCCGGACAAGATGGTGGCCGCCTGGAATAACACTTTTCCAAGCGAAATGATCGACACCAAAAAAACGCCACTGGAACTATGGGAAGAGTTAGAGAAATCTTCCCCTGACAAGTTGCTTTACATCCTCTCCGGAGCCACATACGGTTCGAGCTTCGTTGGGATGGTGCATATTTTAAAGTCCGATTCGATGAATACGGTGCAAAATATGGAAGGGGTAGCTCAGAAATTGCAGACTCAATTTAAGGTGGGTGGCTGGTTTGCTGATCATCAGGGAGGTTTTGGTGTTGAAAATTCTTTTGCCAATAGTGTGAAAAACCTGATCAGTACACAAAATATCCAATCGCATTGTTCGCTTGCTACTATGGGAGTGATCCCTTCTATCAAATCCAATCAGGTAAAGATGGGGGTTAAGCAATTTGCAGATTCAGATCCCGACAAAGAGATGCAGAAGCTAGCCACACTGCAAGGGGCAACCGCTACGGAAAACAACTCGCTCGAATCGTCAGCCAATGCTGCACGTACCGGAGGACAGATGATTTCCCTGCACAACGCCACCATTAAGTCTACACTTACCGGATTGGCCGAGATTGATGATGGACAAAATGGTATGATCGACATCAACTCGCTGATGACGGCTATGGATGATTATATTGAGAAATGTTCTTCGGGAGACAACAATATAGGTGTCCCTATCAACTACTATCTGAAGTCGTTGGATAAAACCACGACTCTAAAAGCCTGGCTGGAAAAATACTATCCCAAAGTAAATATCAGCGGCGGCGATACACCGGAACCGGGGCCGGAACCGGAACCGGGAGAATAATCCGGGATAACTGAATAAGAGATAAAGAGTGGGTGCTACGGTTCTTAGCAAAAAATCGCTTTCCATTCGCCGATATTGCGAGTGGCAGGATCGAAAGAAGCACCCACTTTGACCAATGGACGACCATCGGTAGTGTAAGGGATCAGATACCCCTTGTCGTCGATCTGACGGAGAGCTTCATCTACGGAGCCGGTCAGTTTGAATTCGAATACGTAAAATTGGATAGGAGAAATCGAAGACGAGTTTATCGATAAAAAAAGGGTGATCCCTTTTAGAAAGGAACCACCCCGGAAAGATATTTGATATATTATCTTCTTACTGTAAGTCGGCCGCAGCAAGGATCTGGTCGACAGCCTGTATCAGGCCATCCGGGTTCTTACCGCCGGCTGTTGCGAAGTGAGCCTGGCCACCGCCGCCACCCTGGATCAGCTTGGCTGCATCTTTCACCAATTTGCTTGCATCCAAGCCGTCGGCTACAAGCGGTTCGCTCAACATGACCATCAGCGCACATTTGGAACCGTCTTTTATACCGGCAACAAAGAATACTTTTTCATCCGTACAGCTTTCGCCCTTGATCTGGAATGCCAGGTCTTTGATGGCATCCACATTGGCTTCACCGCGGAAGACAACCACTTTCACACCATGGCGTACCACAGCTTTAGCGATCAGGTCTTTCTTCATGGCTGCCACTTTTTCCTTGATATAGTCGCCTACCTGCTTTTTCAGTTCGGCATTCTCTTCAATAGATTTGCGGATAGTCTGTGCCAGGTTAGGCACATTGTTGAACATAGCACGCAATTCGCGGAAAGAATCCTGCAAATGGTAGGTATATTCTTCAGCAGCTTCAGCCGTCACAGCTTCGATACGGCGAACACCGGCTGCAATCGAGCTTTCCGCCACTACGCGCAAGGAACCGATCATACCGGTTGCCGGGATATGCGTACCACCGCACAACTCGATAGAAGAACCGTATTTAACCACACGTACTTCTTCACCGTACTTTTCACCGAACAGAGCCATAGCACCCAAGGCTTGTGCCTGAGCGATCGGCATATTGCGGTGTTCTTCCAGCGCGAAGTTGGCACGGATCTTTTCGCTTACCAGCTTTTCTACCTGGCGAATCTCTTCGTCGGTCACTTTCTGGAAGTGAGAGAAGTCGAAACGAAGGGCTTCGGGAGAAACGAAAGAACCTTTCTGTTCGACATGCGTTCCCAGCACTTCACGCAAAGCTTCGTGCAGCAAGTGAGTAGCCGAGTGGTTGCATTCACACTGAATACGTTTCTTTTCGTTGATTTTAGCAGTGAAAGTAGCCGTTACATCTTTCGGTAAACGGGTTACGAAATGTACCGGCAGGTTGTTTTCGCGTTTAGTGTCTACCACATCCAGCTTTTCATCATCGGCGATCAGCCATCCGGTATCACCTACCTGTCCACCCATTTCTGCGTAGAACGGAGTCTGGTCCAGAACGATCTGGAAAAGTTCCTTATTCTTTTGTTTGATCTTACGGTAACGCAGGATCTCGGCTTCGCATTCGAACAGGTCGTAACCTACGAATTTCGCTTCACCTTCTTTCAGAACCACCCAGTCGCCTGTCTCGATAGCGGCAGCGTTGCGGGCACGTTCTTTCTGCTTCTGCATTTCAGCATTAAACTCTTCGATGTTTGCTTCCATGCCGTTTTCACGCAAGATCAGTTCAGTCAGGTCCAACGGGAACCCGAAAGTATCATATAATGTAAAAGCATCCACGCCACTGATCACAGTCTTGCCTTCCGCCTTTGTTTCTTCCATCTTCTTATCCAATAAACGGATACCGGTTTCCAATGTACGCAGGAACGATTCCTCTTCTTCTTTGATCACCTTTTCGATCAATGTCTTCTGGGCAACCAGTTCGGGATAGGCATCTCCCATCGTTTCGATCAATACGGGAAGCAATGCGTACATAAAAGCTTCGCGACGTCCGAGGAACGTATAACCGTAACGAACGGCACGACGCAGGATACGGCGGATCACATAACCGGCTTTTGCATTCGACGGCAACTGACCGTCCGTAATAGAGAATGCTATCGTACGGATATGGTCGGCAATCACACGCATAGCAATATCCTGCTGCTTGTTTTCGCCATATTTAGTTCCGGTAGCAGCTGCGATCACCTGGATGATCGGCTGGAATACATCCGTATCGTAGTTGGAAGTCTTTCCCTGCAATGACATACACAGACGTTCGAATCCCATACCGGTATCGATTACCTTGGCAGGCAGCGGTTCCAACGAGCCGTCAGCCTTACGGTTGAACTGCATGAACACCAGGTTCCAGATCTCGATCACCTGCGGATGATCTTTGTTAACCATTTCGGCACCGCTCTTAGCCGCACGTTCTTCGTCCGGACGCAGGTCGATATGGATTTCCGAGCAGGGGCCGCAAGGACCGGTATCTCCCATTTCCCAGAAGTTATCATGTTTGTTACCGTTAATAATATGATCTTTCGGAAGGTACTGCTCCCAGTAACCGGCAGCTTCATCGTCACGCGACAAGCCTTCGGCAGGGCTTCCTTCAAATACGGTTGCATATAAACGTTTCGGATCCAGTTTCAGAACATCTACCAGGTATTCCCATGCCCAATTGATTGCTTCTTTCTTGAAATAATCGCCGAACGACCAGTTACCCAACATTTCAAACATGGTGTGGTGGTAGGTATCGTGCCCTACTTCTTCCAGGTCGTTATGCTTACCGCTCACACGAAGACATTTCTGTGAGTCCGCGACGCGAGGATATTTGATGGGTACATTACCCAGGATAATATCTTTAAACTGGTTCATACCCGCATTGGTGAACATCAATGTAGGGTCTCCCTTCACTACCATCGGAGCAGACGGCACTATCTGGTGCTGCTTGGAAGCGAAGAACTCTTTAAACGATTCACGGATTTCTTTTGCTGTCAACATAATCTAATATATAGTTCTCGTTAATATTCTGAAAAACAATTTGCAAAAGTACTGCAAATTATTATTTTTGCACGTATACAAGCTATAAAATATTCAATGAAGCTGTTTAAAACAAGAAAAACATATTACTTATATAACCCTAGCACACTCAATTACGAGCGTGTCTACCCTTCCGCCAAAGACCGTTTCTTCATTGTGCTCCGTCATTTGAGCATAGGTGCGGCCATAGGGATCGGGGCTTTCTTCATTTTAATGTACACGATCGACTCGCCGGTAGAGTCGTTATTGAAGAAAGAAAACAAGCTGTTACAGACTCAATATGAGGTACTTTCTCTTCGCCTGACCAATGCCCTCGAAGTATTGGACGACATCCAGCAACGCGACGAGAACCTGTATCGTGCCATCTTCCAGGCAGAGTCCATTCCCGAATCGGTACGCAAATCAGGTTTCGGGGGTACCAACCGTTACGAACACCTGTTGAGCCTGCCTAACCCGGAACTGGTCGTTTCCACCACACAGAAGATGGATATGCTCTCGAAGCAGCTCTATATACAAAGTAACTCGCTGGAAGAGTTGATCAAGCTGGGTAAGAACCAGGAAGAACGGAGCCGTTGTATCCCTGCCATCCAGCCAATCTCCAATAAAGACCTGCGCCGTACGGCATCCGGTTATGGTGTGCGTATCGACCCGATATACAGAACTCCCCGCTTCCACTCGGGCATGGACTTCTCCGCCAAAGTGGGAACGGAAATTTATGCAACCGGTGACGGCGTCGTCACGTTTGCCGCCTGGAAACAGGGTTACGGCAACTGTCTGATGATCGATCACGGCTATGGGTTCCAGACATTATACGGCCACATGAGCAAGTTCAAAAAGCGTGTCGGACAGAAAGTGACACGCGGCGAAGTGATCGGCGAAGTGGGTAATACAGGTAAATCTACCGGACCGCACCTGCATTACGAAGTGATAGTCCGGGGTAAACACGACAATCCGTCCAGATACTATTACATGGATCTTACACCTGAAGAATACGACCGTATGATCCAGATCGCAGAAAACCATGGACAGGTAATGGATTAACATCTTTAAAGACGATGGCATTAAATAAAGATAAAAATCTGAAGCTGTATTTCTCTATCAGCGAGGTGGCACAGATGTTCGACGTCAACGAGTCGACCCTGCGTTTCTGGGAGAAGGAATTCGATATTATCCGCCCGCGTAAAACGGCCAAAGGAACCCGTTACTACAAACAGGAAGATATCGATGCCGTGCGTCTGATCTTCCACCTGGTAAAAGAACGGGGCATGACACTGGCCGGTGCACGCCAGAAGCTAAAGGACAACAGGGAAACAACTATCCGGCAGGAAGAGATCGTCAACAAACTGAAACAAATCAAGGAAGAACTGCTTTCGATGAAGGCTGCCTTCGACGCGCTCGACCCTTCGGAATTACCCCAGGAAGAGAAAATCTAAGTCAAACAGTTAGCAGGTTACGAGAGAAAAACGTATCTTCGCCGACAATTTAAGAAAACAATAAACATGGAAATTACGGGAAAGATTATTGCCGTACTACCTGAACAGGGCGGCACAAGTAAGAACGGAAACGAGTGGAAAAAACAGGAGTACGTATTAGAAACACACGACCAATACCCTAAGAAAGTATGCTTCCAGATTTTCGGTGCCGACCGCATCGAACAGGCAGCTATTCAACCCGGAGAAGAATTGACAGTATCATTCGATATAGATAGCCGTGAGTATCAGGGACGTTGGTTCACTAACATTAATGCATGGAAAGTAGACCGCCCGATGGCCGGCGCACCCATGTCGGCTCCCGGAGCGATGACCCCGGACAACTTTGCACCGGCATCCGCCCCGACAGCACCTGCCGCTCCCGACTTCGGTCCGGCAAATCCGATCGACGACCTGCCGTTCTAATGAATGACGGTTTTGGGGCATCTCCGCTCCGGATATAGCTATCGGAGGTCACTGTAAATCATTTATTATTTGTTGTACAGTGACCTTCAATGGCTTTAGATGCTTACGAATAACAATAAAAACCATATCCGGATCGACATCGGCATATTGATGAGAAATATAATTCCGCATACCAAATATTTGCTTCCAGGGTATCTCGGGATAATTAATCAGCAACATATTATCAGTTTTCTTATCAATAGCCAAAGCTGTTTCACCAATGAATTGAATACGCATCAAATTAGCATCCAATAAGGTCATCCCCCATGGAGTAGACAGATAATCTTCTACTGAAGTGATCTCCTTATTTCTTTCCAAAAGAACATCAATAGATTCGATAAGCAATTCCAATCGGTTTACTATCTCTTCTTTAAGCTGGTATTCCATCTTCTTCGATCCTTTTAAGTAGCAGTTTATTCAATCCTCTTCGAAGACGCAGCAAGTCTATTTTGCAACCGCAGAGAGTTTCCAGCTCATCATTTATATATCCCATAATAAACGGGTCGGCTTCGCTCAATTCAATAAAAACATCCAAGTCACTACCTGCATGTTGTTCACCACGTGCAACCGAACCAAATATGCCCATAGATAATATGCCATACTTTTGCGCATGCTTCTGCATAAACGAGCGCAAAATAGCCAGGTATTCACTTGTTGACTTCATAAATAAAAATTTTAAGACTGTGTCACAAAGATAACAAAATCTATCAAGAAGATTGTTTATGAACAGCAAATATTCCATTAGAACGGATACCCGATAGCCAGGTGCCAGCCCGGCGTATAATTCGGTACGTTGAAATAGCCTTTCTTTGCTTTGTAAGGTACATGCAAGGGGACACCCATATCCAGGCGGATCACGATAAAGGTAAGGTCGTAACGAAGTCCGACACCGGCATCCAGCGCCAGGTCTCTCAGGAAACGTCCCCACTTCAACTGACCGCCGGGACGTTGCTTGTCCTCACGGATCAGCCAGATGTTACCCGTATCCACAAAAGCGGCACCATGCAGGTCGCCCAGGATCGGGAAACGGTATTCGAGGTTGGCCTCGAACTTCAGGTCGCCGGTCTGGTCGAGATAGCTGTACGTACTTTCAGGCGGAAGATAGCTACCCGGGCCGATAGAACGGATCGTGAAGGCACGGAGGCTGTTAGCCCCACCGATATAGAACTGCTCGTTGTAAGGAGATACGCGGGCATTTCCATAACTGTAAATGGCTCCCGCCATGACGCGTCCGACCAGATGCTGATTATGACCGATCTTATAGTTGTAACGGATTTCCGCCGTTCCTTTCACGAACTGGGCGAATTTATTCCCCAGCAGATGCTTTCCTTCTTCATTGAATTTCTTTCCGGCAATGGCATAACCGGCAGCCAGCAGGTTACCCGCCTGCGAAACAGACAACTGAAACCAGGTATGATTCCGCTTGGAAGTGATCGGTGCATCGTCGTAGGTATAGGTATATCCCATCGCCGGCACGAACTGGTTCTCCAAACTCAGTTTCAGGGCACGGTTGTCTTTCGTTATGCTGTCGAACTCGTGGGTGGTTGACTGAAGCAGGTTGTATGTCAGTTTAAAGGGCGTGATCGAATGGTGACTGGTGGCAGACGACTGATAATCGTAGGCTGCATTTCCACCGAAAGCCAGCATCTTAAAGAAGCGTGCCCGGTTCAGCTGGTCGACATACAGGCGGAAGGAGGTGCTCGAAGGATACAAGCCGTCCTTTTTCATCATACCGGGGAACAGCAATTGCGGGAATGTCAATGTTCCGCTCAGTCCCATTTCCCAGCTATTGATAGCCGACTTCGAACCGTCCACCCGTTTACCGGTCTGCCATTCGTAAGAGCCGCGCAAACGCACACCGAACGTTTCACCTCCCCCGAACACATTCCGCTTGGTAACACTGAAAATAGCTCCCGGCCCCAGCTGGTCGTTACTTTTTGATGTCACATTCACCTCCAACTCCCCGTCGAGCGGCAGGTCGTAGACAGTGTTTATCTTCAGGTCGAGGGTATCTTGGCGACGGGCCGTATCGCGCGGGGTATATTGCATTTCGGAATACCGGAAAATACCCAGGCGCGAGTAACTGTTCTGCGTCCGTTGCTGTTTTTCCTGCGAATAGAGATCGCCGGAATGTAGACGCAGACGGTTGTAAAGCACCGACGGACGTACCCGGAGTTTACCTTCGTAATAGACCGTCATATCTTTATAGCGTACCGAATCGGTAGGCGGCTCGTTGTTATAACCGTTCAACAGGACGGAGATTTCACCGATCTTCCACGGACGCAGGGCGGTACGCGGCAGGCCGGGTTTCGTCATGACGCGAAGTGCGACCTTGCCGGGATTCAATATGGTATCCGCCTGGTAGGTAATGAACTCGGGGCGGAAATAATAGAATCCGTTATTACGCAACAGGGAAGTAATGCGTTGCCGCTCGGCTTCCAGATTCGTCACACTGAAGTTTTCCCCTTTATGAAGCAGGCGTGCCGAAGGATTACTTTGTATCAATGTATCCATCTGATGGCGCATCCTTACATAACGGATACTGTCGTAAGTATAAGGATGATTCATTTCCACCTGATAGATAAGTTTGGCTTTCTTGGCATCCTTCGGGTTGGTATCTACCTGGAAAGAAGTCGTTCCATTGAAATAGCCGTATTCTTTCAGCAGGTTTTGCGCCACTTTGATACGTATATCGGGATTCACCGTCGAGATAAAGACAGGCTTGGCGGCAAGTTTATTGAAGATCCATTTTCCTACCTTTCCTTTTTTATTCACGAAGGAGTTATAGACCCACAGACCGAACGGGAACGGCACACGGACAGATGAACTACCCAATAACGCATTGTTGGGGGGATAGGCAAGAGCCCCCTCTACTTCAGCCAGGGCATCTTCACCGGCGGTGGTCTCATCTTCGTTGGTGACTTCTATCTTTTTAATGCCGGTATAAAGGACTTCGCCTTCGGGCAGGTTCTTTGTGGTCGAACAGGATACCGACAAAAGCAGGAGGTGTGTTATTGCCGTCCCGCTAAACAGCCTATATAGTATATCTTTCTTTTTCATCATTCCTCATCATTAACGGGTTTAGGCCTATTTTTCTTAAAGTTGAACAACTCCCGCATGTGAAGCATCTTGCGGCGTAAAACGATACCGACACCCGTTTCCGTGATCTCCCCTTCCAGCAGGCTTTCATAGTTCTTGTCGTGGAAGAGTTTCACGTAACGCGTTCCGCTGGCATCCAGTCGGTATTCGACCGAGACGTTGTCGATAAAGGCCTGCGTCTGGTTACTGTTGCTGGCATTCTCGCCGGTCGAGATACGACCTCCCAACACGATACGGATACGGTCGTTCCAAAAACGTTTGGCAAAGCTGAAGTTATAGTCGGTACGCTGACCGCCATCCCCGGTGCCGTTCTCGTCGTAGCTATCCATACCGAACGATATATCGACCGTTTTCAAGGCACTTCCTGCAATATTACTGATCTCACTGTTCAGGAAACTGTTCAGGGCAGCCCCCATGTTCAGGTTCTGTTTGCCACTGCTACTGTTCGCCAGGTACATACCGGTGATAATCATTCCGACAGCCAGTTTCGTACGTTCATCATCGCCCATGCTACTCAGGGTTGTCTGCATCGTCTGGTCTTCGGGAGCCGTCAGGACGAACTGCAGGCCGAGGTTCTCCAGTTGTTGTTTAAGAGCGATACCGACATCGAAGTTGACCATGCGGGAACCACTACCCTCCGTCACATTGGTACGGATGCGTTCGGTAGCCGTCAGGCTCAGATACGGATCCATCGGATCGCCACTCCACTGCACGTAACTGCCATCCTGTATATTGAACTCTTTCAGCGGGATGATCGGCAAAGCATATTTCACAATGCCACCGGAAAGAGTATATCGTCCGTTCAGGATCATTTCACCCTGCGGGGTATATTGGAAAGAGAGGTCACCGCCCCCTTCGAGCTCTACCTTGCTGGAACGGTCGGGAGTGATATCGGCATTCAGTCGTACGGACTGGTCGATACGGATCGTTAACAGCATATCCATTCCTCCCAGCGGCAGCGGGGCTTCGGGACGACGACGGTTGACGAGCGTATCTTCGAAAGAGGTGAAAGTCACCAGATCGGAAAGACGGTCTTGTACGGTCAGCGGTGAATCCTTCATCACATAGGTTACATTCGTTCCACCCAGCAATTGCAGATTACCACGCATCATCAAGGCATCGAGCGGCCCTTTTACGGTAGAAGAGAGATTGACCAGCAGTTTACCGTAAACCATGCTTTCTTTGTTACGTTTTACATCGAGCAATTGCATATTATCGGCCTTTAGCTTCAGGTCAGCCGTCATTCGCGACAGGTTGTTGAAGTCGACCGTACCGTCTATCACGAACGGGTTCTTACCGGCAGCATGGATATGGTATTCGTCAAACATGATTTTGTTATCTTTCACCACGATCTTTTTGTCGTCTACCCGGAAGCTGGTTCCGACAGCCGTCACAAACATCGAAGTCGAATCCATTTCGATATATCCGTTCATTTCAGGGGCCTTACTACTACCCTTTATCGTCATGTTTCCTTCCAATACACCATTTAACGAAGCCATATTATCCGGGATAAACGGGTTCACCATATCCAGCGGCAGATGTGTCACGTCGAGTGTTCCGTCGAGATAATCCTCTTTCCCCATCTTGTAAAGGGCAGTAGCCGACATCACCTCATTCTGGTCGCGCAGGAAGTGCATATCGACCTGATGCCTGTTATCCGGCAACGGCAGGTAAACGGTACTGAACATCAGTTCTCCTACCCGTCCGCCTTCATAAATAAGATTGTCTATATTCGCATCGAGCACCACCAGGAACGAGCTGTCGGAAGGTGCATATTGCATATCCGCACTCAGGATTCCCTGCATGGAAGGTATCTCCGTAAATGCTTTCGAGATCACATCGAGGTTGATCTGGCTCAGTTCGAGGTGCAGTTCCTCCATCTTCTCCTTTTCCGGTCGCGAATGTATCCACAAAGACATATTTTCCTCGCCCGACAACCGGAGATCGGCTGCAATATCTTTCTCATTCTTATAGAGGATATAATTGTCCGGATTCAGCTTGAAAGGACGGAAAGCCAGAATCGGATCGTCGGGGAACAAATGGAGATTGATCCCTTCTTTCACCTTATCCGCCCGCAGTCCGAGCAGTATACCGGTATCTCCGGCCCCATCCGTGTATAAAAGCTCGGCATCGGCAAACGTACTTCTTATCTTTCCCTTCACGCCGGCAGTGAAAGGTGCTTGTTTACGGTATTTTGTCTTAATCACATCGGCACTATACAACAATCCGAGCGAGTCCTGGCGCACGGCGAAACTGATCGTATCGAGCCGGGTTGTATCACGCATCAGATCGTAGATACCCGCATCCATTCGGAAACCTTCTTCGGGTGAAGAGAAAGCCTCCAGATTAAGGTTGTTGA
Source organism: Parabacteroides leei (assembly GCF_023369805.1). Classification (NCBI taxonomy): domain Bacteria; kingdom Pseudomonadati; phylum Bacteroidota; class Bacteroidia; order Bacteroidales; family Tannerellaceae; genus Parabacteroides; species Parabacteroides leei. The sequence goes on along the minus strand of NZ_JAMBQG010000009.1, from coordinate 87,523 downwards.
AGGAGATATTGGCCTGTTGCAGGATGCTATAGATCGGATTGTCTTTCCCCGCCGATATAGCCAGATGCATATCGGGAAGCAACGGACGGAAAGCAGGGATATTAATCATCGAGTCTTTCTCCAATTGTTTGTTCAGGCCTTCCGATATCCTGGTGAACTTATCGGTCATCGTTTCGAGATCGGCATTTCCTGTCAATGTGATTCCCAGGTCGCCGGCATGGAACGAGACACGGGTCGTATCCTCTGTACTTTGAGCATGCAGAGTCAGCGTTTTGGGTTTATATTTTCCGGTAGTCGTAATCAGTTCCCAGTTACCCAACGTGACGTCGACCAGGTTGTTCTTTCCCATATCGGTTTCCGCTTCCGCAAATAGCTGGAAAGAGGTAGCCAACGAATCTTGCATCAGGTGCATACCGTAGAGGTCGAAATTCTCGACATCAGCAATCAGCATGGCCTTGATCTCCTTTTTCAACAGGGTGGCGTTCAGCGTCACATCCATCTTTGCCAGCGGATATTTACTCAACAGGTCGAACTTGGCGAAGTTCTTTTCGAGCGATCCTGCCAGATCGACGTCCGACACGTTATAATTACCATAATGGATATCCGTAATCCGACCGTCCAGTTTCGCCCAGGTAGACGCTTTGAACGGATCGAAACCTTTTCCTTCGGCACGGATAGAAGCAGTAAGCCCGTAGAGGGAGTCGAGCGGCATAAAGTGCAAAGGTTCAAGGCTATCCACTTTCAGGTCGGCTTCGTAAGCCTCGTTAGCGGGGTTGAAACGTCCTGTCAACAAGACCTTTCCTTTATCCTCCCGCAGAAGCAGGTCGGCCTGGTATTCGTTATTTTTCAAACCGGCTTCACCGGTCAGGGTAATACCGGAAGGGATATTGAAACGTTTCCGTTCTGCTTCCGGGAGCATGGCCAATACGAAATCGAGGTTACCCGTTTTCGCTTTCAGTTCCAGTTTTCCGGAACGGCGCACACTGTCGGTAAGCGATTTCATCGTACCGGTCACATCCATACGGAAAGCCCCCGGCAACTCCCCTTTCAACTGGCGAAGCATCAGGGAGGACAGGTTACCTTCCACACCGGCCGTCAGCGAAACCGGTTTTTCCGGATAAGCCTTCTGAAAATCTTTCGGAAGTGCACCGGCGGCAATCATTACATCCTCTTTACCCACCGAAGCAGTGAGCAACACCCGCATGTTGCCTTCCGGATTTTCTGCAAACGAACTCCAGGGAACCATTGCCAACAGGCGGATTTCCGATGAAGGAGTCTTCAACAGAAGTTGCGGTACATTGATAGTGGTGCTATCGCTATGAAGGCTTCCGGTCAGGGATGAGATAGTCAGTCCCGAACGGTCTTCGGCCGAAAACTCGCGTATGCGGGCTTTTATATCCCGGTCCCCATAAAGAAGAGAGTCGAGCGAGATATTGACGTCACTCAAGGCGATATGAGAAGGGTCGAAACCTTCTGTCGCATCCTGATCGTTACCGTCATAACCCAGGGTCGATCCGGTCAGGGTAAACAGGCCGGCTTCATAACGCGAGGTCCCCAGGTCGACTACACCGTCTTTCAGGTTGGCTTTATCGATATAGGTGGTCAGACGTAACGAGTCGGCAGGCATCTGCATGGCAAAAGCCACCCGGTCGAGGTTTATCTTTTCGAGGTTTAATATCCAGTTTACGGGGGTTGAAGTGGTGTCGGCCTTGGTTGTCGTATCGTTCAACAACAAAGTGATAGCCGTATCGGAGAGGTCGACCGTATTCAGGGTAACCTTTTCTTTCGCCAGGTTGACACGGTCGGCTTTGGCATACAGGCGTCCCAGTACACCCTTTATCTCCATACCTTCGATAAATGTACCGGTGTTTACCTTCACTCCTTCCAGGTCGATCGCATCTACCAGTACCTCTTTCTTCAGTAAAGGCAGGGCGCGTACATTCACCGTCAGGCTTTTTAGGGTCAGGAGCGTATCGGCGGGCGAAGTCAGCACCTCCACTCCCTTCACCGTCAGGTTCAATGGGAAAGAAAGCCGTATCCGTTCTATTCCGATCTGCATTCCGGTAGCTTTACCGGCATAATAAGCCGCTTTCCTGACGGCAAAATTCTGAACAGGCGGTATATATAATAATACAGAGACCAATAATACCAATACCACCGGTATCAGGCAGACGATCCCTATTCGTTTGATCCAAATCCTCATTTGCTATTATAGTGTATTCTTTTTATAAAGATAACGGCTAAATACCCTGTTTTGTTTGAAAATTCATTAACAAATATAGAAAAGAAATTCAAAAATAAGAACAATATTATTACTACCTGCCATATTTTTAATTGTACCGGATTCGATACAACTAAAAATGCGTATGTTTGTCAGACCTAAAAGAAAAGATAAAGATATGTTGAATTTAGAAGAACTTTGTACCCAGGTACAACAGATAGCCCGTAAAGCAGGGGCTTTCCTGAAAGAGGAACGAGGTAAATTCGACCGCGGGCGGGTAGAAGAAAAAAGTGCCCACAACTATGTTTCGTATGTAGACAAAGAATCGGAGAAATGGCTGATCGCCCAACTTTCCGCCCTGCTCCCCGAAGCCGGTTTCATCGCCGAAGAGGGTAGCGGTAGCCTGACCGACGAGAATTATTGCTGGCTGGTCGATCCGCTGGACGGCACTTCCAATTATATCCACGACGTAGCTCCGTATTGTGTGAGCATCGCCTTGCGCAATAAAGAAGAGTTGCTGCTCGGCGTTGTTTACGAAGTCTGCCGCGACGAATGCTTCTATGCCTGGAAAGGCAGCAAGGCCTACCTCGATGGCAAAGAGATACATGTATCCGACGTGTCAGACCTCGACAAAGCTTTTATCGACCTGGGATTTCCTTATAACTCGGATGCCTACCGCCCGGTAGCCCTCCACCTGGTCGACAGGCTATACGGTTTTGCCGGAGGAACGCGCCTGATGGGAGCGGCTGCTGCCGAAGTCTGCTACATCGCAGCCGGACGGTTCGAAGCCCGTATCGAGGCTTATATCGGTCCCTGGGACATTGCCGCCGGTGCCCTGATCCTGATGCAGGCAGGTGGTAAAGTGACCGATTTCAGCGGGGGCGACAACTGGCAGTCGGGCGACGAAGTGCTTGCCACCAACGGGGCAATGCATGAAACGCTGATGCGGCTGATAAAGGAATAAAACGTTCGCTCCGGCAGACGTCCGCTTTTTTACCCTATAAGGAAACCCGTCTTACCTTATAGGGTAGGTCTCATTACCGTATAGGGCGTACTTCGATACCTTATAGGGTATTGCAGGCTTTTTATTAACGCAATGCTCTGTCGATCAGGAATTCTGCGGGGTTAAGGACAGAAAAGGAACTTACGGCACCTCCCCTTTTTCAGGCTGCATCCGGTTTGTTTTTCCGGTAGACACCGCGGGAGATACGGGAAAGATATTCCGGTTCCAACCGGGAGAGATAACGGCGTACGGCCCGCTCACCGATACCGGCCGGCTGGCAGTTCTCATAGGCATCCGACAGGGTAAACTGATCGGGCAACTGCTCGAATACCTGACGGAAGCGGTCGGGGCAACACAATTCCCTGACACCCGGCAGTTCCTCCAGTTGCGTCATCAACAGACGACTGTGTTCCAGGCAAACTTCGGTTATAGCCATCGCCGCCCGGAAATGAGGCATATTGCAATACCGTTCGTCTACCCCATAATCGAGTGAAGCCGCATCGAGCGCCGTAAAGATCATACAGAGACGGAAGGCCATCAGTCCGTGGCGTTTCACCACCCCCAGGAAATACTCGCTGCCGAAAAGATCGGTTTCCTTCAATAAGGCTGAGAAGCGGCTGTTCAATTCCTGCCACTGTGCCGGGGTAAGGCGTACTTTCAACGGACGGTCGCGCAACTTCAACGCTACCTCCAATAACTGCCCGGAAAGCGCCGACAGGTGACTGTCGAAATTTTCCTCCTCCCCTTCCGACGATACATCCTGCCAGATAGCTTCACTCCGGCAGGTATAAAGCAGCAAACGACTGGCCAACCCATTCTCCACGTTCGGTACCAGGCGGGTGAACTGTCCCGGTGTGCCCGCCAGCAAGAGTGCCAGGCGCGGACGGTCGATACGGATCAGTTCGTTGTCGGTCTTTCGCGACGATGCCACGGGTTCGTGATGGAAGGCTTTACGCAGCAGATCGTCGAACTGCCCGTAATCCTGGCGGGAGGCATTCACCAGGGTATCTATCTCGCTATCGGCCATCAACCCTCCGTAAGTGCCGTTCTCATAGAGGTGAACGAGCAGTTTCGCTTTCGTTATCTGGGTGGGGATAAAGAAACAGCAGGTCGATGCCTTCTGCGGGGTCTCCGCTACACAGACGGACTGCCCTTTCCGGTGAGCCGTCACCTTTTTCAGTTCCCATTCTTCAAGAGCCTGCAAGTATTCCTGTTCCTTACGCTTCGTCTCGATCTCGATCAGGGAGGCATAGTTGTCGGCCAGATGCCGCATGTCGTTGATACAACCTTTCCCGTTGGCAGCCGGAGCCACTTCGATCGTAAAGAGGTGGGGATAGACCCGTTTCCGGTTATAAAGCCCCCATACCTTCGGCAGGCAACCGCTGACCACAGTACAGGCTGCCAGAAAAGCCATATCACGCTCACGGCGGTCGGTATAGAAACGGATGGCCTGCCCCAAAAGGGGAGGCAGGTCAGCGATGATATCCTGTGGCAGGAAAGGAGTTCGCTCACGCAGTTCTTCGCCCGAAAGCGCGTCGGGTGCCGTTAGTTCCTTTTCTGTCCTTAAGGCTTCACGACGGGGAAGCCGATAGGCTTTATCTCCCTGATAAGCAGAAGATAAAGCCTGACGTATCTCCGCTTCGGTAAAGTCGGAGGCTTGCAACAGGGGGATACACAACGCGGCTATTTCTTCCTGCCCGAAACCTTTGCGGCGAGCCTCGCACCCCAGACGGTAGACCGTATCGTTACGGTTGCCCTCGGCAGGCGGATAACGTGCCAGCCAGTCCTGCACAAAGAGCCGGGCAGGAGAGATAGCGGTAACGTCAAACACCTCCGCTTCGGGATTGTACCAGGCTTCGGGATCGTCGCTCACATAGCAGCACCGGCTGATATCCTTACATTTGCGGTCCGACGGCATACCCGCCAACTGTTCGTAACAGGCAGCCACGGCAGCAAAAGCAACGCCATGCTTCTCCTGTCCGGTATCGACGGAAACAAACACCTTCAAGCCATCGCCGCCGGGACTGACAAAGAGGGCCTGGGTGTGTACATCGGCTTTGAAAAGGGCTTTTATACGGAGCAGGTCGGGCACATGGTCGAAGTCGAGCCCGACCACCCTGTTATAGCTTACGATCTGTGTCGCTTTATGCCCTCCGCGGAACACCCCCGAAAGGGTGAAACCGGGCAACCGGTTTTTCAATTCACGGGCTTTCTCTTTATCACCGTCCTTAACCGCATTGCGGTAAGCCAGTATTTCATGTGTCCAACGGCGGGTACGGATCAGGATAATGATCTCTTCGAGACTACGGGGATCGGAGGCGGGCAAGTAGAGCTTGCGGAAGAAGGATACTTGAGGTTGTGTATTCATAACGATAAGTTTTAAGGCATAAAGCCGGTTTTAAAATTACTACAAGGTAGACAATCCGGGGAAAGCGGCAAGGCATACAAAAAGACCGGCTCCGAACTGCCGAAACGGGGTGTGAGGGCCTTCGGGGCAACCTTTACGATAGCGGCGGCTCAGAAAACCGGTCGTTTTGTATGGGATACGGGAAGATTTATTATTTACCTATTTCGCGGTCGTCCAATCCCATGTAATAGAAGCGTTTCACCGCAGCGGGCGATGCTTCGAACGTAAAGATGTCGTTCATCAGGTGATACAGCCGTCCGTCGCGTTCGTGGCCGGAATGTTCTTTCAATAACAGGGCGATATCTTTTACGGCGAAGGCTAAGGCTTTATGCACTTTTGCCGGTATGTCTATCCGGTCTTCGGGAAAGATCACGCCGGCTCCCAGCCTTATACGCAGATAGTCTTTATACCTCGACAGCTTCCGTTCATTACTACGCGACAGTTTCCCGTCGCTCTCCCTCATCCGTCGCAACACATTAATCGCGTCCGACAGTTCATCCAGTGAGGATGATAGTTCGATAGGTTGTTCTTTTTTTTCATTTTATTTCATATTCAATTATTGTCAGAAATGAATGTAGCGTCGTTGGTAGGGGCGGTTCGCGAACCGCCCTTACAGGCGCCGTCATAATGGAACAGGCAGGTTCGACCGTAGGGGCGGGGTCTGCCCGCCCTTCTTCACCGGTTGTTATATTATTGTCGCAAAGGGCGGGCAAACCCCGCCCCTACAAAACAACGAAGCCCCGGAAGACGAATCCTCCGGGGCTTGTTTTTGTCTGTTGTAGCTCTTCACAGAGATCGAACAGAAGAACTTTATTTCATTACTTTAGTATTAATATCGACCGCTTGTTCGCCCTCACGGGATACTTGGTTGATTCTTGTCCGATATCACCGCGCAGTCAATTTAAATTTATTGATTATAATAGTTTCTTATTTTACGATTGCTTTTACAGCAGCTTCACCTTCTACGGCTACTACAACTACACCCTGAGGAGCAGCGATTGTAGCGTTATCGGAAGAAAGAACTGTGTTGGCAATTGTCTGGCCAAGAACGTTGCTGATAGTAACTTTCTTACCAGCTGCACCGTTGATAACAACTTCACCTTCCTTAGCGATTACAGATACTTCAGAAGCGTTGATACCTTCATTTGCTGTCGGGTTGCCTTTTTCGTCTTCGTTCATGTTGTAAACGTCAGCATTCTTGATATTATCGACAACTACGATCACACCGTTCATCCATTTCAGATAACCCGGAGTTGTTTTGATCTTACCGTCTGCCAGGTTATAATCAGCTGTTTCGATCACGAACGACTTAGCTTCGGCATCTACATAACGGAATGCGAACTTAGCTTCGTTGAATGCAGTAGTGTTTACTGTCAGTTTTTTATTATCACTCTTGATGATCAATGTATCACCGATATGTTTAGCAGGAACGAACGCCAACTTCACATAACCTTCAGAGTTTGTATACGGATTGATACCACCATGTTTGTTAGCATCTACCCATGCACGGGCTGTATCTTTCAGGTTCACCAGGTAACGGCCTTCAGTGTAAGCCTTAATCGGTTGAGCGTGTGAACAACCAGGATTGAATCCGTGTTCCGGACACCATGTGCCAGCCGGTACGTAGTTAGGTTCAACCATCAGCATATACTGAGGACGATATGTTTCAGCAGGAGCATAAGCGCTGTCGACAACCATTGCGGGGGCGATAGCAGGGAACTGAACCTGATTGTTCATACCCAAGAACTGACCGTTTTCGAACAATACTTCCTTGTTGTTGCCTTCGCGGAAGATAGAGATCGTATCCAAAGTGGCATCCTTTACATTGTCCAGACGACGATACATTTCATAAGCTAACGGAGCTACTACAAAGCGGTCGTTTTCTTCTCTTTCATACAGATCGGTAGAAGAAACCAAACCTTTGTTCAATGAAGAACCTGCATAGGCTTTGTTGAAGTCTTTTGTAACATCGAATGTGTTGTAACCTGTTGTTGCATCCAACACAACCGGACGTAAGTTCAATGTATTGTCTGTATCCAAACGCAGTGTGAACTGAGTAGCTTTAGTAGGATCTGCTGCATTTGCATTGGCAGAAGATACATAAGTGATCTTAGAGAAGTCTGCATCAGCTGCTTTAACATACAACGGTTCGTTATACTGGTTCTTGAATGTGTAAGAAACCACTTTCAACGTATCGAGCACTTCTGCGTAGTTGCTGATAGTTGCGTCATAATAACCGATTGTGCTAACTACATAGATAGAGTCGGTAACAGCATGGTCTTTATCGCGTTTCTGATTGTGAGCGATTGCTTCGTAGATCAAACCTTCTTCCTGGTCGATGTTCAAACCGATTACGTGGTAGCCGGCATCTTTGTCTTCACCGTGGTTTTCAGTAAACCAAGCCGTATTGTCGTAAACACCTGCATAAGAACCGATGTTGAAACGAGACATTTCCAACTGATCCAACGTCTTGTAACCGTCTGTTGCTGCATGAGCGGCAACCGGAGTGATGATGTATTTGTCTGCACCGCTTACGTAAGTGTACGGAGAAGTTGTTGTATACAGTGCATTTACATTAACAAAGTCAAATGTAACTTCCGGAGTTTCACGGTTAGTAAGTACATACTTTGATTTATCTGCATTCAATGTCAACGCCCATTCGCCTTCCAATACGTTGCGAACTGTTTTGTTGTATGCATATTTATCAGCTGCTTTTCCTGTAGCTACCAAATAACCTTCTTCTTTTGCATTATCAGCTGAATAGTTGCTGATCTTTTCTACAGTGAAGAATTTACCTTTCTGAAGAACATCCTGCCATTTAGCCAATGTACCTGTACCCAGAGAGAATGTAACAGGTTTAGGACTAGCACCTGCACCCATATATACTGCATCCGGCACTTTGTAGTAACCTACCGTTCCTGCACTAGTCAGAGTCAAAACTACTTCAGAAGGATTTACTTCGCCTGCATACGTCTGTGCCGTGAATACAGCTAAATCGCCATCTTTCATATCTGAAAGTTTATCAACAGTAGTGAAGCCCCAAGCCACAGTTGCAGCGCCTTCAATCATATCCTTTCTACCGATGATAAATTTGTTGCCTGATTTCAGGTTGAAATTATTACCACCCAGATCAACAACAGTCAGGAAGCCGGTAAACGGATTTCCTTTGATATCTGTTTTACCATTATCGTAAGAAGCAGCTAATGTGATACCACCGTTTTCAATTTTAGCCAAGTTTGCAGCAGTGATAGTTTGCAGAGTACCTTTAGAGAAGCTGAATACGGCTACGGCATCGCCGTCGGCAGCATCAGAGCCATCGGCCTCTCTCCATGCGAAAGCATCAAAATTACCATTGACTGTCAACACTTTACCATCAGCATCCTTTGCTGTAAAGCCATTACCGGCCTTTACAATAGAGAAAGAAACTGCATCTTTCAAAGGAACCTGTTTATTTCCATCAAACAAAGAATAAGAACCATCATTATTCAGCTTGATTGTCAGGGCTGTGTTTGCTACACCAGCATCTTCAATAGCTCCGTCAGTATCAACAGCTTTTACTTCTGTAGTAGCATCTCCAGCCGGATTCACATACAACACGCCTGTTGTTCCGTTTGTCCATGCCAATGCGCCGGCAGGAACCTGGGGAGCGATAGAAGGAGCAGTTGCAGTCAAAGCGAACTTCGAAGCATCGGTAGCTTTAGCTGCTGTACCATTAGCTGCTGTTAAATAAAGAGCTTTATTCGCAGCGTTGTTTGCATCTTTATCGATAGAAGGAATGGAGGCACTACCAATAGTGATAGCATCAGCAGCAATCTGAGTGATACCATTAGAGCCTGCCATAATCTTACCATCAGCATCCACTGTAAACTTCGCTTTATCCTGCAAGCCCAACATAGCAATAGTTGTTCCGTCCAGATAGATAACAGTTGTTCCGGTTGTATTAACTGCATACTTACCATCAATGGTTACATAAACAAAACTACCATCAGCTGTTTTGCTATAAGCAGGAGTCGTTGCGATGTAAAGGTAAGCATCAGCGCTACCAGTACTTACAAATGCAGGACCATCCGCCAGCTTTAAATCAGGGAGAGATCCATCAGCAGTTTTCAATAAATCAGAAGTAGTGCCTAACGCCACAAACTCCACCCCGGAAGCTCCCAAGCCTACAGTAGCATCAGCTTGTGTCAGCTGGTTTTCTTCAGTCAAACCAACATTTGCCAATTTAAATTTGGAAGCACCTGCATCAATAGCTTCCCACAGCATTACATTGCCAAATTCACCAGTGGCAGTAGTTGTAGTAACAGTTGATAATGTTCCTTCAGCAGCAGACAAAGTCTTCGTACCATCAGTAGTTACAATATACTTGTAACCGGCAGTGACGGCACCCGTCACTTTAATGATCCCCGCTTCCGCTGTCACAGAATAGCCGGCTGCCAAAAAAGCAGCCATCATCAGAGATAACTTTTTGTTCATAAATCTTTAATTTAATATTAATAATAGTGTTACTTAAAAAGCCTTTTAACCTTAGACCGGAAACGTTCATCATAGCCACTGACTAGCTAAAACGTTCCTTTTTTCTCGTCATTGTTTCCCGCCTTCGTTGAGTTTGTTTGGAAAACCCCTATTTTTGTACTACCTTTGCTATTCGATTGATAAGAAAGAACATAACAAAGCAAAAAAACTTAGGAAAAGAATTGCCTATTCAAAACTTATCTGTACTTTTGCTGACGAGAAAAAAGGAACGTTTTTTCTCGTCACTACGTAACATTCGTATTAATATATAATACAACATATTAATGCCAATTTAAGCACATAAATAATATAGACAAAAAGCCCTTCTCCCCGCCCCTTAACTAACTGATAATCAATCACGCATTTTTCATAATTTTGAGTACATCGAGAAATCTACGTTTTTTTGGTTCTTTTCCGGCACCCCTTATACATTATTATATATAGGCAATCCCCAGGTTGCAACGGAGGCTAATAAAAAACCCCGGTCGTCGGTAAAGTACTACTTACCGGCTACCGGGGCATTCTGCCTAAAGTTTTCTACATACTATTCTTCACTAGAAATAATACCCAAGACTGATATTGAACCGGGCATGCCACGAATTACTTCCCGTACCCGCACCGAATGCATTCCAGTCCGGCCCGAACCAGGGTTGGTGCAATCCCTGAGCGTAATCGATATAGGCAAGAATCGGCCCGGCAGTGATCAGGCATCCGGTGACATTCTGGAAACTATCGTGGAAACTCTTGTTCCACTTCTGCATCCATCCGAAATCATTATAGAACTGGATGCTATTCACAATCCCTTTACTGAAAGGTATCTTATAAGCTGCACTGATCGAATAGATATTCGCTTTGGCGGCGACTTCATAAGGCGCATTGAAAGCCGTCATGATAACCATATCGCGGTCTTCGCCCGGCTTATCTTTCGGATGCATGGCGTATGTCGATACCTGCGTCTTTACACTCAGGCCCCGCCAATACAATTCATGGTGGATGGCAAAAGCATAATGCGTGCCGTTCTTTTCCGTATCGAGATTGTAGAGCATTCCGAACTCCGCCGAAGCACCCAGTTTTTGCTTTACATCATCCCCCCAGTTATAAAAGACCTGGCCATTAAACTGGTTTACCTCTTTATTGCGACCCGCCACATCATAACTGTAACGATCGCCCGCTGTCTCCGAATCGGAGCCGAACAATTCTTCTTCCGAATTTTTAAAGAATGCCACGGCATATTCCCATTTATCTCCTGTGTACATATATTTGATACCCATATCCGAATCGTCCTCCAATCCCAGGTAATAGGCTATCTGGAAGAAATAATTATGTGCCCCGTAAGGTTGTATGCCAAAAGGAACGCGGGTCAGTCCGACCTGTAACTGCTGTTTCTCATTGAACTGATACCCGATCCATCCGGATTTAAGCATGGCACCGCCGGAAGCTTTCGCATAGAAACGGAAGTCGACGTCCAATAGGATCTTTTTCCAGGAACCGTTCACACCGAGCTTGAACAGGTCGTATCCAAAGTCGCCCCACCGCTTCTTCGAGCCTTCTTTCCAGCCGGAATAGTTGTAATTAAAACGCAGGAATTCGTTAAATTTCAGACGGGGTAATTCTTTCCGGTTAACAACAGAGAGGGTATCAGCACGCAAAGTTTCGGCATGAGCTACGGTTAACGAAAAGAACAGGCAGGCCAATACGGCAAATGTCATTTGTTTCATATCTATAACTAAGTTGAGATGGGTTATATATAAATTATCAGATTATCACTCTTTTTATAGAACTCGCCAGGATGCAAAAAGTTTACAGCAAACCCTAAAAAGTAAAGAACGATTGCAAATTAATGCTTCTATGAAAAAATACACGACAAAACAGTCAACCTTTTAAATTCCGCTTTTGTTATTATAAGTAAATAGCGCAACATTGTTTAATCATTTTATCTATACGTACCATGGGGAGGAACACTTTCTTTAAAAAACTGACGGATGCACTCCTGACATCTATTATGGCTGCCACGGCTCTTTTCATAATCAATTACTACCTGAATATACCGACAGCAGAAGCCGCAACACCAGCTACCGGAGGCCTGCCGGACAAACCTCTCGTCGCATCTATCCTGCCAAACAAACCTTTCCCGGCGGAAAAACAATACTGTCTGACCTGCCACCAGGGAATCGAACCGGCTCGTCCGTTGCAATCGGCCATGATGGAACATATCCTAAAAAAAGGGGCCGCAATGGGTGATTCCAACGGATGTGTAGTCTGCCACGGAGGAAATCCACATGAAACGATCAATAAGGATAAAGCTCACTCCGGTAAACCTGCCGGGAGCAAACTTGCCGGTTTTACCCCTGTACCCGGGGCACTGCAGATAAACGATAATACCTGCGGCCTCTGCCACGGCGACCATACATACAATGTACACCTCTCCAACATAAACACCGATGCAGGCAAAATGAAAGCGATCATGTGGAGCTGGGGGATCGGTACGGAAAATCACGACCATATTTATGCAGACCATCAGGTACAGGACACAGACGGTCCGGCTCCCCGCTTCGGCTCCGATACCTATAAAGCGTATATGCAGGAAATGGCGAAGAATTTCCCCGGACAATTCCCTGAAAAGTTGAAACAAGTTCCGGAGATATCGTTGGATCAGCTTGACAGTATGCCCGAACAGGCTGCCTATACTTACCTGAGAAATTGTAACGCCTGCCATCTGAGTAACAAAGGTATGCAGGACAGAGGGCATTTCCGTGGAATGGGCTGTGCTGCCTGCCACAATCTTTACAGCAATGAAGGATATTATGAAGGGAACGATCCTTCCATCGATAAGAAAGAGAAAGGTCACCTACTGGTACACTCCATGCAGGGAACACGGAAATCACCGGTAACGGTAAACGGTAAACAGTTCACCGGCATACAGGTATCTACCTGCGCTGCCTGCCACTCCGCCGGACGCAGGATCGGACATGCCTACCAGGGATTGATGGCACTGGATCACAGCGACAACCGGGGGCCGTTCGATGAAAAGGGATTACCGCAGGAAACCAATGGCGGATATGTTTTCAAGTATATCCGCGACGATGCGCACCATAAGATAGATAAGGACGGCAAGACTGTTACCGGTTTGTTATGCCAGGATTGCCATACCACCAACTCGATGCACGGCAACGGGAATATCGGAACTACCACGTTGGCAACCGTCGAAATAGAATGTGCGGACTGTCATGGCATCCCGGATAAATATCCCTGGGAGTTGCCGATCGGCTACGGGGATGAGTTCGGGAAGGTGCTCGATATGAAAAAGGCTCGTGGCCTGGCAGACCAGCCGATGGATGTCACCGTACAGTTTTCGACTGTTTATCCGAAAGAAGACGGTTACCTGTTATCTGCGCGGGGAAATGCCTTGGGTAATGTCGTAAAAAAAGGGGATAAAGTGATCGTCCATTCCGAAACAGGACTCGACTTTGAGGTTCCTGTGCTCAAACAAGCAACGAAAGATGAAAGCTGGTCTGATCCTGTCAAGGCGAAAACAGCCATGGTTGCCGTCGGAAAACATATGGAGAAACTGGAATGTTATGCTTGTCACTCTACCTGGGCGGCACAGTATTACGGCTATAAATATGTGATCGATTATACGCAAAACTCTATCGACTGGCTTACCTCGGCTGAAAAGGTAAATCCGGACGGGACATCTGCCGATCGGAACGGTCGATATGCCATGCAACCCGGTGCACCGACCTACGGGGATTACAGTCATATGCGCTGGGAGAATCCGCCGCTGGGCGTTAATGGTGAAGGTCGTGTAACTCCGTTGGTAGGAGTTATACAAACTGTCGGAACGGTGATCGGTCCCGACGGAAAGACGATCACCTGGAACCGGATCGCCAAAACAGCCGAAGGATACGATGCAATGGAACTGGCTCCGCTGAATCCTCACACTACATCCAAGGCCTCCCGCGATTGTTCCGATTGTCATGGCAGTCAGGTCGCTATGGGTTACGGCATGGATGGAGGCATATACGATACAGAACCGCAAACGACCCGTTATGCGGATGTGGTGACAGCCGACCGGGAAAATGTCAGTCATTTCACCAAAGCACAGATCAGCGCAATCAAAGACTTGCACGGTGACTTTATGCAATTACTTAACGCTGAAGGCAAACAGGTACAGACTATCGATACACACTGGCCCACTTCCATGCCGCTGACTACGGAGCAACGCGACCGACTGGCACGCGGAGGTACTTGTATGGCCTGTCACCAGGATATACCGGACGGTTCCATTCCCATGAAGATGTTGGGCAAAGTAGCCAAGGTTGCCAACCTGACGTTCGCTCCGGCAGACGATCACGCTCATTTGCTCAGGGAAAATAATATCCTGATAGCCTGGATAAAAGTGATCGCTATTATATGCGGTATCCTTATTATACCGGTTATTGGCATCTGTTATGCCAAAAGGAAACCGATACTGGCTTGGGTACATAAAATAACGGAGGGAAAATAAGATATAATAATTAGATTACTATTTCTTGTGCTTGAACAACAACACTCCTAACAGAACAAGGAATGCCATAGCCATCATTGTCATTTCCAGCCAGTAATGGGAAGGTTCGACCCATATTTCGGTCAGGATGTCCCAACGCCCCAGGATCTCGACAAAAGTCCAGAAGATGATAACGGTAGGGATAGCGTAACGGATGGCATAAGCCAACTTCTTAATCTTCAGTAAACGGATAAACAGATAGATCGACCAGGCCAGCGAACCGAAAGCGATCAGCATCGTTACAGGGTGACGGTCGCCTAAGAACTCGTTATCATAAGAGAAAAGCAATATCATGTAACAAGTCCATAAAAGGACATTCAGCTCCATAAAGGTTGTCATAGCTGCATTTCGAACGACCGGTTGAAGCTCTTCCACCGGCTGGCCGTAACGAATCTTACGCTGTATCCAGTTGAAGAAGTTACATCCCGAACGGGTACTGAAAATATAAAACAGCATAACGATCGCCCAGAAACCATACGAAGAGGGCATGATCAGATATTCCGGCTTCGTCACCACCTCACCGTTTTCAATGAGCGGCTGCACACCGAAACGGTTGGCAAAATAGACATATCCGAACTCGATCCAGCCCGTCCATACAAACAGTCCACCGAACAGCCCCAGAAAAGTAGCCGAGCTCTCTTTGCGGGTGACAATACCGATCAGCAACATGATCAGACCTACCACTCCCAGTCCGAAAGCCGCAGGATAAAGGAGGTTATGACCCAGCATTTTTTCCATCAGGATCATGGCGGCATGTCCCAACGGCATTGTGAAAAGAACGATCAGAAAGGACAGGATACCTGTCCAGGGTGAAGTCAGTTTCATTGATATATGTGTTTATTTTTATTGGTTTCAAAAGTAATAATAAATCTATTCAGGGACATAGATAATCTCCCCGTTTTCCATTTCGTAAGCGATACCCACTTTCTTTCCCTTCTTGCCCGACTTCTCCTGTGTTTCCGAAGGTTTGTACTTTGTGATGGTCTGACCTTCTTTCGTGATGATCTCCATATTCTCCTTACCGGGATTCTTCACCATCGTGTAATCCTCCTGCGAAAAGATCTCCGTCATGTTGAACTTGGTGACCAGCGCCACCATCAGGGCAACGGCAAAGACCATTGCCACATCGAACAGATTCGACAACATTGCAACCGGATCATGGTCTTCGGCTGCATTCAGTATACGGCGGCGACTCATTCGTTTACGGCTTTAGAGGTTACTAACGTAGCTTTTGTTGCAGCAGGTTTCTCCCGGGAAAGTTCCGACAGGAAATCGAGATATACCAGGTCGGAAGTGAACCAACGCTGCTTCACCTGCAACAAGATAAAGCCGACTGCACCGGAGAACAATCCGAGTACGGTTGTCGCAAATGCAACCTGCATATTGTAGGCCATCGAAGATATATCACCGGTAGAAAGCCCCGCCAAAGCCGGTCCCATCGGGATCAGGGTTCCCATCAACCCGAGGATAGGACCGAATTTAACCAATACCTTATATTTTCCGAGTTCGGCATCTGCCGTTACTTCATATTCGGACAAGACGCGGTTGGCAACAGCCGTACTGTCGGTAGCCAATAATAATCCGGCAGTTTGAGTAAACAAAGAATCAGGTTGTTCTTTCAATTCTTCCGAGAAGGTATGGATCGTGGAATGATCCAGCTGATCCATCCGCAAACGTAACTGTTTATCCTGTTTGATACGCTGGATATACTGACCGGCAAAACCACCCAGCATAACGATACTTTTAGCAAAGAAGAATAACAATCCTACAATAACAGGCACCAGCAGCCCGCTTGAAATCCAGAATAATATATTTGATACTTGTTCCATAATGATACTTAGTGTTTCGTGTGTTTATGTTGTTTATAAATGCGGACAATATGTGTCCAGATATATCCGAGAAAGAAGATAGCCAGCAACACGCCCAATGTCCCCGCACATCCGACCCAGTCGACAGGAGAAGCATGGTTGTAAACAGTTGCCGACGGATGGAAGATCGTACAGCAGATAACGAGTACGCAGACAAAGAAGGTCAGGATCACGATCAGTTCGATCAACAGTTCTTTCTCTGCAATCAGTTTACGCATAAAGAAAGAGGCCAGGCCGAAAACTACAGTGACTCCTACTGCCAGTGCAATGCTTGTCTTCATAAAGTCGAATCCCGTCAATGTAAAAAATAAGGTAATATGAATATAATACAAAGCGGGGAAAACCAATAGGGACGGCATATACCGGAACAGTTTCGTATACCAGCGGAAAGATTTGCCGTCTTCCCAGTCCTTAATACGGGCGATACAGAAATAACCGGACAGGAGCATATCCACCATCACCACGAGCGAAATGTTCATCATGGCCGACTGGGTAGACAATACCCGCTGCAACTCCAGCTTATTTACCTCCATCGCATACGAATGACAGAGCATCACAAAAGCGCCGAGCGAAAGGCTGAAGGCAAGCCTGTACCAACGATTGGGCAACAGGCTTGTCATAAACAGGCTCTTTACAACTGCGAAAAGTGATAATAATAGCAAGATATTATCCATTGTTATTTTCTCCTTTTATTCTTCCGGGTTCTCTTACGGATAAAGAATACAAGCAAGAAGATAACGACCAGCCAGAAGAAACTGATCAGAGCGAGACTGAACGACGACATATTCTCCGGCTTCACCGGCTCATTCGTCTGTACGCTCTTGTCTTTCTTCAGGACAACGCCTTTATCATCGCCTGAGAGACTTTCGTTGCGGGCCGCTTCGACCTTTCCCTGATATTGTTTAGCCGATTCCGGCGACAATTGTTCGCCTATGAATGTGCGTAACTTAGCATTGTCGCAAACGAAGCCGCTACAGCCGGCATCATATTTTTCTACCAGTTCGGAATGGAGGGCGGCGATATTTTTCAACTGTTCAGGAGTCGCTTTCCAGTAACCTTTACGGGCTGTTTCCATCATAACGGCTGTCGCTTCCTGAAGAGCGGCGGGGTTCTCACGTTCGAAGAAGTCTTTTACGCCGACATTCAGTTTGTCGTTGACAAAGACTTCGTAGTACTGATCCCAGATCTCATTGTCGATGGCTTTCGGTTTCATAACGTTCCAGCCGTATGTATTACGGATGGTTTCCGACATAGCGTTGGCGGCAGAGGCTCCCTCCTTCATCTGTTCTTTCATGTAGACAGGATTGAACAGAGTCGAGCGGGTTTCGACACCGATAGCAGACTTCAGATCCTGTACACGGGCCTGGTGGCGGTTGCGCAGGTCGTTGAAGTAGGCATCCGGATCGTTACCTGTCACGTTGCGGACAGTCAGGCTGATACCACCCATAAATTCATAGACATGGTCGAGACTGAGTGCGCCCCATGTATTGCTCTGACGGGGTTGTACCACGGCTTCGGTATTTTGAAGCGCCGCTTCGAAGATACCCGGCTTGAAACTGCCGAAGTCTTTTTCATTACCGTAAGTGGCTCCCATATTGTTCAGGTAGACGTTGGATATCTCCGATTCGTTTTCCCATCGGTCGCCACTTTCTACCATAGAAGTGATACCGGTTCCGTACATGCCGTTGGCACCACCGAATACACGCTGGGTAGCATATTCGCGGGCCTCTTTCGGAGAGAAGCCTTTATCCAATAGGACGCGTTCGGCATCATTGCGGCCTTTGGCTACGTAGTTATCGTCACCATCACCGGCAGCGGCTGCCATATCCACTGCTTTCTGTATCAGCGTAAGGCGGGAGGATGCGACATCACGTAACTGGCCGGAAGTCTGTACGACGACATCCACACGGGGACGGCCCAGGTCTTTAATATCGATCAGACGAATATCCAGTACCCGGTTGAACTGGTCGCGGATAGGCTCAACGCCTAACAGGTAAAGGATCTCACCGATCGTCGCTCCTTCGCTTTCGATGAAGCTGCCCGACCAAAGTGTGAAGCTGACCTTTTGAGGTGTTGCCCCGCCATGCGCTTTGGCATGTTCGGCTAACAGGATATTCGCCATTTCTTTTCCTTTCTCCCAGGCTGCGGGGGTCGGGGTGGCTTCGGCATTGATACCGTAAAGGTTACGTCCGGTAGGTAATACGTTGGGATCGGAGATCACATCGCCACCCGGGCTGGGGGCTACGTAATGACCATTCAGTGCATTGATGAAGCCGTCCAGTTCCATCTGGGGACTGTTACGCAGGTATTCGCGGTAGTTATTTACGTTCTGGATAGCATGCTGGATATCTAAAACGGCGTTAGAGAATAAAACCTGTTCGCGGGTAACGGTATCCATCTGCTGAGAGGCTCCGCTAGCACCGCCGATTGGTTTATGTTCGCCTTTCATTTTCTCTTCGAGCATCTTCTTTACGGAGTCGGGCATCTTTCCGGTTTTAGGGATACCGGCAGGGTGGCCGTGCCCCATCTTCGGCTTCTTGCCGTCTTTGGCCTCTTCTGTCATCTTCGACATCATCATGGCCATCATCCGGTTCATCTTCGGTTCGGAAACTTTCTTGATCATCTGAGCTTTTGCTACCGTTTCGGGAGAGACACCCAGTTGTGCCAGGAGAGCGGCATCGTTTGCCAGGGCAGGATTTGCCATCACCCGTATTACGGCTTGTTGTGCTTTACCCAGGTAGTGTTCGTTGAAGAATGCTTTATTTTCGATTTGCTTGCGGGTTACTTTCTTCTGTACCTCATCGAGATTTGCCAGGCTGTATGCGATCGGTTCCGTGCACATTAGTTTTACGGAAGAAGAGATCTTCGATTCTTCGTACGGAACGCCCAACGTATATTGACCGCCGACAATCTTTTCGGCACATAGCTCTTCTGCGAAGTTCTCGATCTTCTCGATCTCAACGTCAGTATAGGCTTGTGTACGAATGCTGTCGAGTTGCAGGTCACGATGTAAACCCATACTGATCGCTTTGTTCTTGATCTTCAGGTTCAGAGATTCGTCGCGCAAGTCGGTTGCGAGGTAACGCTTGATGTCGTTCAATAGATCGTCCACTTCACGACGAAGACCGGTTTCGATGAAAGGCGGCGTGAGGTGAGAAATCGTCGCGGCATAACTGCGGCGTTTGGCTATCAGACCTTCACCTACATCGCTGATGGTGTAGAGATAGAAATGCGGAAGCGAACCTACCAGGCGATCGGTCCAGTCGTCGGATGAGAGGGCAACCTGCTTGCCGGGGATAAATTCGAGGCTGCCGTGCGTTCCGAAGTGGATCATGGCATCGGCCTTAAAATCTTTCTGTACCCAAAGGTAGGAGGCGATATAATGATGGGGAGGTATCTCGTTCGAACCGTGAACAGCAGCGAAAGAGTTATCACCTGTGCCCTGTGTCGGCTGGGGAAGCAGTACCACGTTACCCAGGTCGATACGAGTGACAGCGATCTGTTCGATACCGTCCACTTCTTTCGTGTAGAAGTCACCCAGACCTCTTCCATGCTTGTTGACCAGCGTATCGAGCATAGCCGGAGTCAACAGGTCTTCCAGCCATGTACTGTATTGGGGAGAGGTTACCCAAGCCGGATAACCGGAGTTCAGGTACTTCTGAATATTGCCCTCGGCATAGGCATTAAACACCGGGCCCTGTTCGTTGATCAGGGCTTCGAAAGCCTTTTCCGTTGCAGGCAAACCGGAGAGGTCGTAGCCCTCCGCCTTCAATTTCTTCAGGAAGTTATACAGAGAAGGGACTACTTCAAGGCCGGCTGCCGTCATGGCGTTCTTGCCCGGGCCTTTATAATAATAGATAGCTACTTTCTTATCTTTGTTCGGCAGGGTCTGCAGGTGCAGGTAGTTGGATACCATATCGGTGAACTGCGCCAGGCGACCGGGAATATTCTTAAAGAGATACAATCCGTCTTTATCGATAAACTGCGCATTGAGGGCAAACGGGACAATGCCGCCATCCAGTTCGGGCATCACGATGCTCTGGCTCATAAAGCCGCCCGCCATACCGCGCTTGTCTGCCATCCAGTTGTCGTACGTATCGTTGATAGTGACCGGGCAGAACATCGGGACGTTATGCGCTTTCAGCCATTCCACCGCTTTCTCCCCCTGCCCCATCAACAAACGTCCGTGAGGCATATAAATAACGGCTGCCGGATCGATCTCTTCCAGCATCTTCAGGCGACCGGCAAAACCGGAAACAGGATACACATTCATATTCCGCTGTTCGAGGCTGACGATCAGGGAGTCGAGGTGATCCTTATTCGTATCGAACGGGCCTGCCATTCCGACGATAAGGGCTACTTTCGGCGCATTCTCTTTATAGAAGCCTTTTTCTTTGTAATACTTCTCGAAATCGGCAACGGTTTCGAATACCCGTTCATCGTCCAGATGAAACAGGACATCGGAGCTGATCTCCACCGGCTCTTGTATCTCTCCGGTGAAGGCGCTCTTGCCGGTCAGGTCCTTACGGATATAGTTGAACAGGCTGCGGTAGTTGACAGAACCGCCGTTCGAAAGATAATCCGCCACCCGCTTGTTGCTGACGGAATCGAGACTGCTGATATTGTTTACCGGATCGGTTACGGCTGTCGAGAAGACAGGTACATTCTTTTCCTTCAGCTTCTCCAGTACTGCACGATGTTCGTCTGTCATCCGGATACCCATACCGAAGATCAGGATCGCATCGTAGCGATTTAACTTGTCGAAATCGTCGATCGACAATTGTTTCAGGTCGATAAAACCATTATCCAGGGATTTTGCCATTCGGGCAACCTGATAGTTGGGGAAGTTTACAAGAGCGACCTTGGTCGTGCCGGCCACCTTCGCCCAGATCAGCCACGCGATCAATGCGAAAGCTACCAGTGCTCCTGTAATAATCAATTTCCGTTTCATTATTTATTGGTTTGTTGTTTGTTGAATTCTATCGGAATATTTCGTCGATGTTTACGGATAGTCCGATCATACAGGTCGTACCCGGTGAGATCGGCGAGTTGGAAGAATAATACTTCGGTTTATAATTAAAAATATTATCTACGGTTACCTGAAGGAGGTAAGCGCGATACAAACGTTGCGAGATCGTCATCTTCCATGTCTGATAGCCGGGATAATGCACAGGAGTATAGGATGAACCTGTACTGCTCGCCTCATTCGTATCCAACTTGCCGAGGAAACGACCGTTTACCGCAACATTCAGATTATAATTCTTCTTCGACAGTTCGTAATTAATACCCAGTGTGGCCGAATGCGGACGGGTGGAAGATACATTTACACCATCCTGTTTCATATCTTCATGTACATAGGCATAAGCCGTTTTTACGGTGAAGCCATACGGACATTTGACGGCCAGGTTGACATCCAGACCTGCCAGCTTCGATTTATCGATGTTGGTATAGAAAGAAGTATCTTTCTCCGCCGGTGTCTTCGCTGCCTGATAAAGAGAAGCGATCTTGTCGCTGATCTGATTGTAATATCCTACCACGGACAGATTAACACGATCGCGTGTATATTCGGCAGATAACGTTATATTATCGCTGATCTCCGGCTTCAGGTCGGGATTGCCGTAAACGGTAAACCAACCCATACCGCCCATATCCCAGTCCGTCCACATTTCCTTCAACGACGGGGCACGAAAACCACGCGAATAGGAAGTACGGAATGTCATCGGCTTCAACTTATACATCAGTGAAACGTTCGGGCTGACATGCGCACCGAAAGACGAATAATAGTCCATGCGTGCGCCATACACCAGGTTAAACTGTTCAGTGACATTAAAGTCGTGCTGTGCATAAAGGATATAATCTTCGATAGAATGTGCACCGCCGGAAAACTGATACGACATCAACTCATCCCGAAAATACTCCGCGCCGCCTGTCAGGGTATTGCCGGGTGTGAAAGAATAGCTGTATTGTGCCCGTGCCGTCTGTTGCGTATTCCGGTAATTCAATGAATCGACATCCTTCTTTTCGTAATAATCATATTTATTATACCGGTCGATCAGATAAGATACATCAAGATTCTGCTTGTCGGTAATCAGATAATTCATCCGCACGCTACCATTAAAATTACGATAGCGGTCTTTCACCTTTTCATTATAGTTGTCGATCTTGCGGGTATAAAAACCGCCTTTCCCGGTGAAGACAATACGGTCCGTCGCCTTCCATGTCAGTTTCTCGTTCACATTGATATCGTATCCCCCGTTGATCGCTGTTTCTTTACCGGTCGTATCCGTCAACAGATATGTATCCTTCTTTTTGTAGGTAAAGGATGTCAGGCTGCTGACTTTATCTTTCTTCGCACCGACAGTCGTTCCGTAACGTTGCTCGGCATAGCTTGCCTTGTCATTTTTGGCACCGAAGCCATACGAACCGTTCACGTTGACCGACCAGGGCTTGGAAGCCTCTTTCGTTATGATATTGACAACACCGCCAATCGCATTGGAGCCATAAAGAGCCGAAGCCGCTCCTTTCACGATCTCGATGCGTTCGATGTTCTCTGCATTGAGGCGGTTGTAATCGACGTTGTTCAATGTCTCGCCCGCCATACGTTCGCCGTCGATAAGGAAAAGTACATACTTCCCGCTCATCCCCTGCATATGGATAGCCGTCTGCCCGTCCATTTCGCGGGTAAACTCCAGGCCGGGCAATTCCGTTTCCAGCAGATCCTGTACGGTAACGGCATTGACCTTCCTTATATCTTCCGAGGTAATCACACGGGTGATGACAGGGGCATCTTTCAGGAGCTTCGGGGTACGGGTGGCCGTCACCGTTACCTCATTCAGGTTGAGGGCATCCTCTTTGAGGCGGAAGTTTATCGTTGTGTCGTTACTCAGGAAGACGCGCTGCTCGAAGGGGGCAAAGCCGGCGTATTTGACGATGAGATTATATTCACCCGGTTTTGTAATCTCCAGGCGGTAGTTCCCATTCAAGTCGGAAGCCGTACCGTGAGTCGTGCCTTTTACCAGGATGTTGGCGTAGGGTAAGGTCTCGCCGTTCTCATCGGTAACACGACCGGAAACCTGCCGGGGCGTTTCACGCGCCGACAGGTTTCCGCATATCAGTATTGATGCAAGGATCAATAATGTTGTTTTCATATAAGAAAGGAGTGTTCGTTATTTGAATGGGTAGACGTAAGAGAATGTGATATGACCTTTTACATTATCATCGTTTGTATAGTCGGTGAACTTGATCTTAGCATACTCACCCGATTTCAGCTTGATAACATAAACCACCCCGCTCATAGTATAAGAAGGAGGCATATTACTTAAATCGAGATCCATCCAACCAGTCAACACCTCGTTCAGATCAGTAGTAGCATAGCCGATCTTGTTCTGCATCATACCGGAAGAATCAACCATCAGGCTATCCGTCTTGATATCCGCGGTATAGCCGCTGGAAGGGATAGCTGTAACTTTTGCCATATCACTTTCGGAAGTAGCAACAGCAGAAGCACCGTTTGTTTTCACATCATAACGATGCAAAGCGAAATCCCAGTTGAAAGAAGTTTCATCTACACCGGCACGTTTTTCTACAATCCCTTTATAAGTTGCGACGAAAGGCATCGGCATGCCAGTCGGCTGGATAGTCATAACCAGATTGATGCTATCGCCGGCAATTCCTCCTTTGCAGGTAACGTTCATACCGTTCACCACAATGGTTCCACCATTCAGAGCCCAGCATAAAGTATCGGCTGAGATCGTTGCACCGGCGGCAATGTCTCCCATCTGATAGTTACCAAAATTAAAGTCTTTTAAAAGCAGGCTTACCGAATCTGTTTCGAGACGACCGACTTCCAGCTTCAGGTCTTCAACCGAACCATAATCTTTTCCCATTACAGTAACAGAAATGTCACCGGAATACGTACCGGCTACCGGTTCTATCTCGTGAGTAACGGTTGTGCCATCGCTCAAGTTAAAATATACCCATTTATCGTAAGCTGTAGCATCAAGTGTTGCGGTCTTTACCGTTTCTTCTGTCGGTTCTTCACCTCCTCCACCATCATCGCCGCCTCCGCCATTATCGACAGGATCATCATCGCCACAGGCGGAAAACATAGTCAGAGAGCCGGATAGCAGCATCGCTAATAAGTAAAAATTCTTTTTCATTGCGTTCTATTATTTAAAAGTAATATATTCTGACCGCAAAGTTCCGGGTTTCTGAAAGAATGTGAAATCCCTAAAAAGGGGTATAAAAAAGAGGGATGTTACCTAGTTGTAGGTATTTTACGGAAAAGGGAGGGGGAGAAATAATAAAGGGGTGTGTAATAGATATATAGATGATACGAATTACACCCCTACCCCTGTCAAAAGAGGAATCAATGACCATCGGTCACTATTAAAATATACACAAAAGTTCAACTCTGGTAAGAATTGAAATATCAATACAGGGTAAGGGCAGATACAAAATCAGCCAGATTGTTATATGTTAAACAACCTGGCTGATGAATTATTTTATAGTTAAAAAGAGACTACAATTCCTCGATCTCTTTTACCGATAGTCTGGTACATTGGGCAATCGTTTCAATATTTACTCCCTTCTCTTTTAAGTCCGCAGCGATACGACGCTGTTCTTCGGCTTTAGCTTTTTCCACCGCATATTCCGTCGTAGCATGCCAGTCGCGGTAGATCTTCAGATTCTCTTCGTAGACGGCACGGTCATGGTCGGTCATGGCATTGAGGTTCGCCACGTCGAGCAAGCGTCTAAAAGCGTCCTCTTTCTCCTTGAATGGAGACATATCAAATAAATTCATATTCTTCAATATATAAATCGTGTTTTCAAGAGGGGTCTTACATTCCTCTTTTGTTAAATTGAACAAGTCGAACGACAGATAAATCTGTTTCAGTTTGACTTCGCCCAAAGTTTTACCCGTTGCCTCGTCGGCCAGGATTACGAATCCGCGGTTAAAGAAATAACGTTGCGGGCAATTCTGCATTTCCAGGATGAATTTACTTCCGTCCACATCTTCGCAAAGGAGATCGAAGATCACCGTGCGTTGTTCTATTACTTCCGGCTGGATTTCTTTATCAAGATAAGTCAGGTCTTTCACCTGACGCTCACCCAGGAGGGCGGCATTGATAAAGTCGATGGCTACTTACTTTACTCCGAAGACTGTTTTAAAGCCCTCATCAAGCATGATATTCACGTATCTTTCCATATGTTAATGGTTTTAATGGTCTGTTGCCCAATAGCGGGTAACGGGACAAAGATAGTATTTTTTATTTATTGCAATGGCTGGAGGTGTGTTTTGCATGGCCTGAAACAATTTATCAAGAGCTAACATATTAATGTGTCAAGAACTAACGTGCTAATAGGCAATCGTTTTAAATTCTTACTACCTACATATAGCTACTCCCACCCCCCTTTTCCCCCTCTTTTTTTACCTATAATCGGTGATTGATGCGCTTTCCTTTTCGCCCGACCTTTGCATCGGTTTTTAATAACGGTAAAAAGATTGAATACATTGAAAGCGATATTTAAAGGACTTACAATCATGTTAGCCCTTGTTTGTACAGCTATGTCGGCACATGCACAAAGGGAAACAATGATCTCGGGGAAGATATTATCTACGGAAAAAGAAATAGTTGATTTTGCAACAGTCTACCTCAAAGGTACAAACTACGGCGGTACGACAAATGAAGAAGGTATCTACCATCTGAAAGCACCCGCAGGAAATTACACGCTGGTGGTATCCGCCATCGGCTATACGACCGTAGAGAAAGCAGTCCGGCTGATCGACGGCGAACGCACAAAACAAAACATGACGATCTCACCGCAGGTAGAAGAACTGGATGAAGTAGTCGTCGTCTCCAACGGGATCAGCCGTCTGAAACGTTCCGCCTTCAACGCCATCGCGGTAGACACCAAAGAACTTCAGAACTCCACCAAGAGCCTGAGCGATGCCCTCGCGAAAGCACCGGGGATGAAACTCCGTGAGTCAGGCGGTGTCGGATCGGATATGCAGCTGATGCTGGACGGTTTCAGCGGAAAACATGTGAAGGTGTTTATCGACGGCGTACCACAGGAGGGGGTCGGCAATTCGTTTGCTCTGAACAATATCCCCGTCAATTTTGCCGAACGCATCGAAGTCTACAAAGGCGTTGTCCCCGTCGGTTTCGGGACGGATGCCATCGGCGGCGTGGTCAATATCGTGACGAATAAGAAGCGCCGTAACTGGTTCCTCGATGCCTCCTATTCCTACGGATCGTTCAATACCCATAAATCGTATGTTAACTTCGGGCAGACGCTGGATAACGGTTTCACCTACGAGATCAACGCTTTCCAGAACTATTCGGACAACGATTATTACGTGGATGCCCCGGTGAAGGATTTCGAAACCGGACGGCTCGATACGGAAAACAAAGAACGCGTGAAACGTTTCAACGACACCTACCATAATGAAGCCGTGATCGGAAAGGTCGGCTTTGTCAACAAGAACTGGGCGGACCGCCTGTTATTGGGCTTCACCTATTCGAACATGTACCAGGAAATACAGACCGGGGTACGCCAGAATACAGTCTACGGTGAGAAGCACCGTAAAGGCCATTCGCTGATGCCGTCACTCGAATACAACAAACGCGACCTGTTGACCAAAGGCCTCGACCTGGTCTTTACCGCCAATTACAATAAGAACCTGACGACCAACATCGACACCTCCGCCTACGAATATAACTGGCGCGGCGAGAAACATCTGATGAATTCGCGTGGCGAGCAGTCGTACCAGCATACACGGTCGGACAACAATAACTGGAATGGTACGGTAACGGTCAATTACCGTCTGGGCCGAGCCCATTCTTTCACTTTCAACAATGTACTGACCGCTTTCCGCCGTTCCAACACCTCGCTGTTGACCAACGAAGAACTCACAGATGCCATCGACAAGCAGACACGCAAGAACATTGCCGGGCTGTCGTATCGTCTGATGCCGTCGGAGCACTGGAACCTGTCCGTCTTCGGTAAACATTACAACCAGTATGTAGCGGGCCCGATGGCGACCGACAATACGAGTTCCGAATACGTCCGCACTTCCCGCAGCGTCAGCTCCCTGGGATATGGTGCGGCAGGTACTTACTTCGTCCTGCCGGGATTGCAGGCGAAACTTTCCTACGAGAAAGCCTACCGCCTCCCCACTATCGAAGAGATGTTCGGTAACGAAGACCTCGAAATGGGTGACATCAGCATCAAACCGGAGAAGAGCGACAACGTGAACCTGAATATCAGCTACAACAAGACACTGGGCAAGCACGGCCTGTATGTCGAAGGAGGTCTGATCTACCGTAACACCAACGATTATATCCAGCGTAACATCACCGACCTGAGTGGCGGTAAGCAGGCTGCAAGCTACATCAACTACGGGAAAGTGTTGACCAAAGGATACAACCTCTCCGCCCGTTACAGTTTCTCGAACTGGCTGAGCGTAGGAGGAAACTATACGCAAATGAACGTGCGCGACAACCAGAAAACAGCGATCGGCAGCAGTGCGGAAAACATCGCCTACAAAGAGCGCATGCCGAACCTGCCCTATCGTTTTGCCGACTCTGACGTGACGCTCTACTGGCGTAACCTCTGGAAGAAAGGCAATACATTGATCTTTACATACGACAATCAATATCTGCATAGTTTCACGTATTATTCCTCCATCATCGGATCGAATAAAGGTGAATATGTAGTTCCCAACCAGTTCTCTCACAATCTGACCTTGTCTTACAGCCTTCAGAACGGACGTTACAACATCTCTTTCGAGTGCCGCAACTTCACCGACGAGAAGCTATATGACAATTTCAGCTTGCAGAAAGCGGGACGGGCATTCTATGGTAAATTCCGCATCTACTTAGGCAATTAATTTCCAAATAAATAGTATAAATCAAATAATAAAACAAACATGAAGAAGAATTTCTTTTTAACAGGCCTGTTCGCAACTGCGATGGCCGGACTGACACTAACAGCGTGCGACGACGATCCGACTGACAGCGGAGGAAACAACGGCGGAGAAGAAGAAAACAATGCGGAATATGTAATCGCCGCCTCCGTTACGGCTTCCGGAAATACAACCAACGTATTGGTAACCTCCGAATCGCTGGACGAAGGCACAGTCACCACCAAAAACAACGGTGTCGTGAACGACGGTGCAACCTACTGGGTATTCTTTAAGAACCAATACCTCTACGCCCTTACCTACAACCAGGGCGAAGCCGGAGGCACCCGTTCTTACATCATGGAATCTCCGGGAGAATTAAAGAAACGTTCTGCCGAATTTGGTGTAAAGCGTTTTACCTCCTACGGTATCTACGATAAATATATCATGACTTCCTCTACCGGCGACGGCCCGACAGACTGGAATGACGAAAACGGTTACACCCCGAAAGTATTCCTGTTGTCTTACCTCGATCCCGCAGCAGAAACATTCACCACCAACGACACACAGAACAAAGCCTATTTGTCTGAAAACTTCCTGGGTAACGGTGAATACGTAACCCTGGCCGGCATCCTGGAACACAACAACAAAATTTACAGTGCCGCCATCCCGATGGGTCTGAGCCAGTACGGTACAAAAGACCAGGGCGGTAAATGGGTGAAAGCCGGCAACGAAGACCTAGTAAAGAAAGAATCAGGCGGCTCCAACAGCAGTGCATATAAGAAAGACGAATTACAGTGGACACAGTATCCGAACGAATGTTGGATAGCCATCTTCGACGATGCCAACATGACCAGCAAGAAACTGATCAAGACGGATAAGATCAGCTATGCCGCCGGACGTATGAAGTCACAGTATTACCAAATGGTCTGGGCTGCCGACAACGGTGATGTCTACGTCTTCTCCCCGAGCTTTGCCAAGACTATGACCGATCCTCGCCAACAGACTACACTGCCTGCCGGTGTAGTACGTATCCCGAACGGAAGTACAGACTTCGACGATTACTATTGTAACCTTGAAGCTATGACCGACGGAAACTCTTTCCTTCGCACATGGCATATCACAGACGACTATTTCATGTTATTGATGTATGACAAACCTTTCTCCAACGCTGACCGTGTAGCCAATCAACTGGCTATCTTCAAAGCCGGCGACAAGAAGCTGACATACGTAACCGGTCTTCCTTCAACAGACACAATCAGCGGCTTCGGCGATGCTCCGTATGTTGAAAACGGCACTGCTTACGTAACAGTAACCTTCAACGAAGGTGGCGGCAACCCGGTTATCTACAAGATCGATCCGGCAACAGCCGCAGCAACAAAAGGTCTGACAATCGAAGCCACTCAGGTGAGCGGTGTCGGCAAACTGACAGTCGCTAAATAATAACGATTAAGATAAAAGATGATTCGTATTCACATCTTTCTTATACTCCTCCTGCTCCCGCTAACCATGCGGAGCCAGGAGGATATTTGTATAGGAAAGAAACATAGCCTTTACTCCACGGTCTTACAGGAAGAGCGAAACTACTGGGTACACCTGCCCGACAGCTACGGACGGGATACAACGCAACGCTATCAGGTGATCTACCTGCTCGACGGAGATGCATTCTTCCATTCGGTAGTCGGCATCAGCCGGACATTCACCACGGTCAAAGGCAGGCATCTTCCCCCGAGTATCATCGTCGGCGTACTGAACGTCGACCGTACACGCGACCTGACACCTACCGCTTCGGCAGCAGGCCGGGATGGAAAGATCGCTCCTGATGCCGTTCCCCAGGGTGGCGGAAGCGAACCCTTCAGCCACTTTCTGACAGAAGAGCTTCGCAATGTAATAGACAACAGCTATCGCACCAACGGAAAGAATATGTTGATAGGTCATTCCTATTCCGGACTGTTTACCCTCAACACATTCCTCCATCATACCGACCTGTTCGACACCTATCTGGCTGTCGATCCGAGCCTGTGGTGGGATCGGGGCAAGTTGTCGGAAGAAGCCGCCTCTCTGATCGCAGGAAAAGATTTCACAGGGAAAAGCCTGTATATCGGTGTCGCTTCCAAGAAACGTACCGATCGGGTGGATATCCACTTCAACAAAGTAAACCACCTCCTGAAAGAGGTTTTGCCGCAGGCGAGGAACCTGCGTTTCTTTAGTAAATCATTCCCCGAAGAGAACCACGGAACAGTCGCTATTCCGGGAATATACGACGGGATCAAACAATTATATGGTAAATGAGAAAGTTATTTGCAAAAATACATTTATGGTTATCGATACCTTTTGGCATCATCATCGCGATTGTCTGCCTGACAGGTGCAATATTGGTATTTGAAACGGAGATACTGGAAGTGTGCTATCCTTCCCGTTATTTCGTCAAAGAGGTAAAAGGGGAACCGCTTACGCCTGCCGCCCTGCTCAGTTCGGCACGCCGGCAATTGCCCGATTCCATCCAAATAAACGGTATCCGTGTTTCGCAGGATCCCAAACGTACCTGGCAGGTGGTATTGCCCGGTAAAAAAGCAGCCGCTTTCATCAATCCCTATACTGCAGAGATCACCGACATCGATGACGGACAAGGTTTCTTTATGCAAATGATGCGCCTGCACCGCTGGTTGCTCGACTCCTACAAACGCGACGGCAGCTTCTCGTTAGGCAAAGCCGTTGTAGGCTATGCGACACTGGTAATGGCTATCATTCTGATAAGCGGCCTGGTGATCTGGTATCCCCGCAATAAGAAAGTGCTGAAGAACCGTCTGAAGATAAAAACCCAATCCGGCTGGTATCGTTTCTTCTACGACCTGCATGTCTCGGGTGGTTTCTACGCCACCCTGCTCCTGCTCATCCTGACGCTGACCGGTTTAACCTGGTCTTTCGGCTGGTACCGCGATGCTTTCTATACTGTCTTCGGTGTCGAAACTACCCAACCGCAGGCACATGCTCCCGCCCCGTCTGATTCCAAAGGGAAGTCTAAAGAAAGAGGCAAAGGCGGACACTCTTATGAAAGAGAAAAGAAGAATCGTGCAGAAACCGATTATACCCAATGGGCAACGGTCTTAGCCGACCTGCAAAGCCGTTATCCGAAATATAACTCCATCACCATTCAGGATGGTTCAGCCACCGTATCTGCCGCCCAATACGGCAATACCCGGGGAAGCGACCGTTATACTTTCGATCCGGCAAACGGGAAAATCACGGATGTGCAACTATACAAAGATCTTCCCAAGTCCGGAAAGATAAGAGGATGGATTTATTCCGTACACGTTGGATCATGGGGCGGCATGACTACCCGTATACTGTCTTGTCTCGTCTCCTTCCTCGGAGCGGTATTTGCCCTGACCGGTTATTATTTCTGGATCAAAAAGAAACTCCGAAAGAAAAAGTAACCTGTTGCAGGGCGATTATTCGCGGATCAATCCTACATTTGTATATTAATACATTGATTTGATGAAAGTTTATTCGCTGATTGTCCTGTGTTGTTTATTACCCATGCATCTGTTTGCCCAGCTATTGACAGGCAAGATAACAGATGTGTCGGGAGAAGCGATCCCCAATGCCACTTTATACATCCGTGAAGTGGCATTGGGGATTACTGCCGATGACAACGGCGAATTCCAGGCTTCCCTGAAGAAAGGTTCCTACACCTGCGACTTCAGTTCTTTGGGATATGAGCGAAAAACTCTTCCTCTGACAATCGACAAAGCTGAAACGTACCTCTCCGTAGCCCTGGAAAAGAAAGTCTACGCCCTGAAAGAGGTCATTATCTCCGCCAACCGTGAAGACCCGGCTTATGCCATCATGCGGAAAGCGATCGGCATGGCTCCTTTTTATCTCCACCAAATAGAGAAATACGAGTCGTCCATCTACGTAAAAGGGAGCGTAAAGGTTGAAAAGATTCCCCGGCTCATGACTTTCGGTTCAAACGGAAAAAAGCTAAAGAACCTCACCAACAAGCTCTTCTTAATAGAGTCACAAAACGAAGTCAGCTTCACTTCCCCCAACCGGTATGAACAGAAAGTGCTTGCCTTCTCCTCCACCCTTCCCGCCGATATCGATGCCGGACAGGTCATGTCTGTCATGACAACCAACATATACGACCCGAACGCTTTCGGCAGGATCTCCCCTTTAGCCCCGGGAGCCTTCTCATACTACAAGTTTGCATTGGAAGGCATAAATATGGAAGGAGAACATATGATCAACAAAATACATGTACAACCTAAAAAGAACAACCCCAAGCTGGTCAGCGGTTGGTTATATATCATCGAAAACAGCTGGAATGTGCAAAGTGCCGATTTAAGTGCTACCGAACTGGGTGTCACCATCCGTTTCACCGCCACCTACAACGAAGTGAAACCTTCCGCCTTTCTCCCCACCGCCTACGACATCGACATGAAAGTAGATGCCATGGGAGTAAAAGCCACCGGCAAATATTATTCCTCCGTCCAATACAAAACCGTCGAACTCAGCGGAGCAACCCAAGCCGCCAGCCCCAAATCACAGGAACAACTGAATACGTTAGCCGCCAAAGAAGAACTCAGTAACCGGGAAGCCTACAAAATGGCGAAGCTGATGAAAGAGACGACCGAACCGGAAGAAACAAAGAAAGAACGGGAGTCGCTCGAAATCAATCCGGGCAATGCAAACATCAGAGTGACAGTCGACACCCTGGCAGGAACCCGCGATTCTACCTATTGGGAAACGATCCGCAAGCAGCCGCTGAAGAAAGATGAAATCGTAAGCTATCAGGTCAGAGACAGTCTGAAAACAAAAATGGAAACCCTACGGAGCAAGGACTCTTTACAGAACCGCACTCCAGCCTATTGGATCGGTAAACTGATCACCGGCGAAAGTTTCCCTTTAAATAAGAAGATCCAGTTCGGATATAGCGGATTGCTCAAGGCGTGCCCGCAATATAATTTCGTCGATGGTTTCTGGTTGGGGCAACAATTCACATTGCGCACCAACTTTACGGAAAGCCGGTCATTAACCGTCTCCCCTTCCCTCTATTATACCACAGCAGGAAAAAGCATAAACTGGCAAATCGACGGAAGTTACCAGTATGCTCCCATGCGCCGGGGCAACGTATCCCTCTCCGGAGGACAGACTACAGCCGATTACAACGGGGAAAGCGGAACACTCCTGGCGATCAATTCCATCGCGTCCCTATTCTTCGGTGAAAATCCGGTGAAGTTCTACAAAAAGAAATTCGTCTCCCTATCCAATACTGTCGAGTTGGCTAACGGCCTGCCATTGACCACCGGTATCAGTTACGAGAAACGCAACGCATTACACAACCGTCAATCCTACAACTTCTTCGGGAATACCCCTTCATCCAATTTACCCAACGGCCAATTAATGCCTATGCCGGATAATTCAGCGATGAAAGTAAAGATCCGGCTGGCTTATACGCCTCAATACCACTATTGGAAACACCGGGGAAAGAAGATGTATATCTATTCCGACTATCCTACTTTCTCCATACAATATGAAACCGGAATACCCACAGGCTCCCAAGAGTCCGCCTCTTTCAACAAACTGGAAGGCAATATCAGCCAGACAATAAAGATAAGTGAATTCGACAGGATCGGTTATACTGTCAACGGTGGGAAGTTCCTTTCCGACAAACGGGTCTATTTCCCGGACTTCAAACATTTCGATACCAACGAACTGTTCATTACCGGAAGCTCGCCGGATAACAGTTTCTGTTTGTTCGACAATTATATTTATTCTACCGACAAGCAATGGTTACAGGCTCATTTGAACTACACGTCCGATTATTTGCTGTTCAAGCGGTTGCCTTTCCTGCAAAAGTATATGTTCAATGAAGCGCTCCATGCTCGTACGCTTTGGATACCCGGTAAAAGTTATTCCGAGTTCGGATATTCTGTCGGATTCAGCAATATTGCACGGATCGGTGTCTTTGTCGGCCTGGAGAAAGGCAAATACGATGCCGTCGGCTTCACGATCAGCCTGCCGGTACTGAAATCGATGGGCATAAAATAAGGTCTCTATGCTTTTAACCGGTATTCCGAAGGAGCGATATTATACTTCCGTTTAAACGCCGTACAGAAATGTCCCTGGTAGTCATACCCGACCAGGCTGGCTACCTCGGCTATGGTCTTATTGGTATCCAACAGATAATGAACTGCCATATTCATGCGGTAATCGAACAAATAATTAAAGACAGTCGTTTGGAACGCCTGCTTGAAACCGGCTTTCAACGTACACTCGTTCGTCCCGACGCGCAAAGCCAGATCACGCAACGACGGCGGGTTCAGATACTCGGTGCAGATAATATCCCGCGCCTGGTAAATCTTATCCCGGTCGGATACGGATACCGGTTTCTCCTTCGCCTCTTCCTTCCCTTCCGTCTCCCGTATAAAGAGCGACAGGCATTCGACCACCTTCGCCTCCAGGTACATCGGCGAAGCATTTCCCATCATCCGCGACAACTCGATATCGTTCAATGCCGTATCCAGCGTTATAGGGATCGGGATATTCTCGGGAGCCATAAAGAAAGTCTCCCCGCTGCCGAGCCGCTGGTAAGCCTTCTCGAAATATTCAGGATAACGCTCCGACAGATGGCGGAAGAAATCGGGCGACACCAATACATTCGTCATATCGAAAGTCTCCCCTTTGCTGAATTGATTACGCTCTTCCTTGATACCCGAACTGACCATGATATTCGTATGCCCTTCCGCCCAGACCCGCCTGTCCCGCGTATCTGACATAAAGCATTCGACCTTCCCCTGATGGACAAAAGAAAGCCCCATAAAAGAACAATCCGTATTCCGGGAGCGCAGGCAACAATCTTCCTTACAGTATATCCGGTACTTCGCTACATTGAAATCCCTGCATTTAAACTCGGAGATCGTATAAGCAAGCAACTCGTTCCCCATATTCCAGCTACTCTCTTCCAGCCTGCCGGAACCATTGGTGGAAAAGTAACTTATATCCGGCATTTCCAGGGCGATCGTGTCTCTTCCGCGAGATGAAAGTTCGATGTGTATCATTTTTTCCGTCAGATTAAAATGCAATTCCTTCTTGCGTAAATAATTCGATAGCAAATATCCCACCTTTGTATCAGATAATCAATCCCTAAAAGTAGGTATATTATGAATAAAATAAAACCCGGGATAAAGGACAACGTTGCAGAAACCTTATTCATCCCCTTACTTTCACGCGCCTATGAAAGCCGCCGGAAAGATAAACACGAGTCGGTGAAACGTACGAAAGCCCGTTTCCATTTCGGACTGATTATGTGGCTGATCCCCGCCCTCCATAAATCGTTCGGGATCGTAGGCTATAAAGCTGAATAAAGAACAAACAATATGAAAGAGCAAAAGAAAAAAGGGTTATCGCGCCTGTTTGAGATCGCAGGCGAAAAGAAAGGACTATTGATCCTGGCTGGTTTCCTGTCGGCGTTAAGTGCCTGCTGTATGCTGGTTCCTTATCTGTCGGTTTACCAGGTACTGGATGAGTTATTGAAAAATGCCGGTAACGTAACGGCTTCGGATAGCGGATACATGATCCGTTGGGCATGGATCGCCTTTATCGGGCTGGCTGCCGCCCTGCTGTTACTCTACGGCGGACTGATGGCTTCGCATGTGGCAGCGTTCCGCATCCTCTATGGTTTGCGTGTCAGGCTATCGGAACATATCGGACGGCTGCCGCTGGGTTATCTGAACGGCACGTCGACCGGAGCGATCAAGAAAGCCCTGGAGCAGAATGTGGAAAAGATCGAGAACTTCGTGGCGCATACCATCCCCGACCTGGTGAATGCGGCAACGACCGTTATCATTATGTTTGCCATCTTCTTCAGCCTGAACGGTTGGATGGCGGCAGTCTGCCTGCTGGCGATCGTGATCGGTATATCCGTCCAGTTCTCCATGATGTTCGGCAAGAAAGCACAGGAGTTCTTCAAAATGTATTTCGATACATCGGAGCAGATGAGTGCCTCAGCCGTCCAGTATGTCAGGGGGATGCCTGTAGTGAAGATATTCGGGCAGACGGTAGAGTCGTTCCGCCAGTTCAGCAAATCGATCTACCGGTTTAAGGAATATGCGCTGAATGTCTGCGATGCTTATCAACCGGGGATGGTGACATTCATCGTTCTATTGAACTCGATCGTTACCTTTATTATTCCTGTCGGCTTATTACTATTGGACGGTCAGCCGGGGAATATCGCATTGGCAGCCGTCTATCTCTTCTTCATTGTATTAGGGCCGGGCGTTGCCTCCCCTTTTTATAGACTGACATTCCTGGCATCGAACACGCGGGAGATAGACGAAGGTGTCAGCCGTATCGACGCTATCTTTGCCGAGAAACCCGTACCGGAACCCGCCAATCCTCAACAACCGACGGGACATGACATCTGTTTCGAAAACGTCAGCTTCTCCTACGAAAACACCCGGGAGAAGACCCGCACCGAAGCACTGAAACATATTAACTTCACCGCCCGTGCCGGCGAGATAACCGCCTTGGTCGGTCCTTCCGGCTCCGGTAAATCCACCATAGCCAACCTGATTCCCCGTTTCTGGGACGTTACCGAAGGGACGATCAAGATCGGTGGCGCTGATATCCGGAATATCCCTTCCGAACTATTGATGGATCAGGTCTCTTTCGTTTTCCAGGATACCTTCCTCTTCTTCGATACCTTATATGAGAATATCCGTGTCGGTAAACCCGATGCCACCGAGGAACAGGTGATAGCCGCTGCCCGTGCTGCCCAATGCGACGATTTCATCCGCCGGTTACCACAAGGGTATCAGACACTAATCGGTGAAGGCGGCGTTTACCTCTCCGGTGGAGAAGCGCAACGGGTAGCCGTGGCACGTGCCATCCTGAAAAACTCCCCGATCCTGGTACTGGACGAAGCTACCGCATTCGCCGACCCGGAAAATGAATACAAGATGCAGCTCGCCATCCAGGAACTGATCAGGGAAAAGACAGTCATCATCATCGCCCACCGCCTGTCGTCGATCATTTCGGCGAACCAGATCATTGTTTTAAAAGAAGGAGAGATCGCCCAGCAAGGCATCCACAGCGAACTTTCAGTAAACGACGGACTCTATAAACAGATGTGGGATGCCTATACCGACGCTTTTCAATGGACATTAAAGAAATAAGGAGACAACAAAAATGAATGCACTTCAAAATATAACGATCGGTCATACCGAACGGCTCAGGAAACCGGTCGGGTTCACCATCCTGGCCAACCTGGTCAATATCATTCCTTTCATGCTTTCGATAGAAGCTGTGAACATCATCTTTAAAACCTTCGACGGCAGTGGCAGCGGACTCGACACAACCCGCCTGTGGGTTATCTTCGGCATCCTCGTAGCTTATATGCTGGTGATGGCCGTTGCCGAACGCCAGTCGTACCGGCATAACTTCCGGGGCGCTTACGAAATGAGTGCCGACGGCCGGATACGGTTGGCCGAACATCTGCGCCGCTTGCCCTTAGGCTCCCTCTTCCGGCATGATCCGGGCGACCTTGCCAGCATGATGATCAGTGACTTTACATTGGCGGAGACCGGTATCTCCCACCATCTTCCTCAATTGATGGGTGCGTTGGTTATGCCCATACTCGCTTTCTTCGGGTTATTGTGGATCGACTGGCGGATGTCGGTAGCCATGTTCATCGCTCTTCCGCTGGCGATCCTGGTTCTGACGGGAAGTACCCGGATACAATATAGCCTGAGCCGGAAACAGATCGAAGCTAAAGTGAATGCGGGCAGCCGCCTGGAAGAATACCTGCAAGGCATCCGCGTCATAAAAGCATACAACCTGCTGGGGGGCAAATTCGAACGCCTGCAAAAAGCGTTTGCCGACCTGCGTCACGCCAGCTTGCGACTGGAAGCCTTGATGGGACCGTTCATCCTACTGTCTATCACCCTGGTACGTGCCGGACTGACTCTGATGATCCTTTGCGGTGCCTATCTGTTGGTAGGCGGGCAGCTCGACCTGCTTACTTTCGTCATGTTCCTGATCGTCGGTTCCCGCGTCTTCGACCCGCTGACCTCGGCACTGACCAACTTCGCTGAGTTTCGCTATTTCTCCATCGCCGGTGGCCGTATCCTCAACCTGATGCGTGAACCGGAGATGACAGGAAAAAAGGAAAGTCCGGAACATGGGGATATTACTTTCGAAAAGGTTTTTTTCGGTTACGGCGAGAAAGAGATATTGCACGATGTATCGCTCACGCTGAAACAAGGCTCGCTGACGGCATTGGTTGGTCCGTCGGGAAGCGGTAAAAGCACATTGATGAAGTTATGTGCCCGTTTCTACGATCCGCAGAAAGGGAAAGTACTGTTGAACGGACAGGATATGAAGGAACTGGAACCCGAGTCATTGATGAAGCATATATCGATGGTCTTCCAGGATGTCTACCTCTTCCAGGACACGATCAGGAACAATATCCGTTTCGGCAGAAGCGATGCAACCGAAGCCGAGATAGAAGCCGCCGCTCGTAAAGCCTGCTGCCACGACTTCATCATGCGTCTGCCGGGTGGTTATGATACGATGGTGGGGGAAGGCGGTTGTACCCTGTCTGGTGGCGAAAAGCAACGCCTATCCATCGCCCGCGTCATACTGAAAGAGGCTCCGGTCGTCCTGTTGGATGAAGCTACCGCCTCTCTCGATCCCGAAAACGAAGTGGAAGTGCAGAAAGCCATCAACACCCTGATCGAAGGCCGCACAGTCATCGTCATCGCCCATCGGCTAAAGACAATCCGCAATGCCGACAAGATCATCGTACTGGAAGACGGCCATATCGCCGAACAAGGTGCGCACGACGAACTGCTTCGCAATCAAGGATTATATCATAAACTATGGTCGATACAGGAGAAGACGATCGGGTGGAAACTCTAAGAGTATCTTCTCCCCTCCCGAGAGGAACCGGAGGCGCGTAAGTTAAAAGCCAAACCCTCCGTGATCCTCTTCTTCCGATTCTTTTTCATTACCACGTATATAGATAAAATCGTTCCCACTCTGAATAATATCGGAGGCGGGAACTTTTTCTTTCAGCTTCTCCAACTCTTTTTTTTCTTTCACACAGACCAAAGCACGGTAACTTTTCGAAGGTTTATCTGCGATAAACCAAACTCCGGTATAAGCAATCTCTTCCAGGTAATGCATCAATGAAGTACTAACACCGGAGATACCGATCGGTCCACGGAAAAACTTTAGTTTGCCCGACCAGGGAGACAGTTCCTTTAATAATACCGGAAATTCCGGATTATCTTTCCCGTCCATCGGAAGATACTGCCGGATCAACTCGTCCACCTTACTCTTTGCCGCAGCCGAGCCGGAAGGGAAAACCACCGATACGTATTTATCGCCAGCCACAGCCTGCAACTGGTAAGGCGACAGGCAATCGATGCAACCCAGCGTATCCGCCCGCTGACACCGGAACACATGGAGCGAATAGATACCGAAAGCATCCTCGGGTGTCGGCATCTCATAAATTTCGATCGTATATTCCTGCCCGTCATAAACGACATCGCGGGCTGTCAGCTTACTGACACCATATTCGAGGAACTGCTCCGCTCCTCCATTCATAAAACCGTAGAGCCCCGAACCTGTAAACACCCGTTCCCTTTTCACTTCGACCTCCTGCGCAACCAGAAAGGCGGGGATCAACAATAGGAAACCTGCCCATCGTATAAAATGTTTCATGCCTGCAACGTTGTTTCTATCAGTTCGATTTTATCCTTATCGGCTACACCGAGTTGAAACTCCTGCGCCATATCCATAAAGGTACGTGCTCCGGCTTTCTCTTCTTCCTGCAACCCCTCTTCGATACGTTTGGCGATCACTATATCGTAACTGATACGGTCGACTGCCACCGCGTCGCTTCCCGCCAGGATGGTATTATAATGGCAGATAAACTGCGGATTGGCAGCCGGTCCGCCATCGAAGCAACCGATCATTCCGTCGACAATATTCAACACCACCTTATCCCGCAACGGAGGGAAAGCACAAACCGAAGCACAGGTATCATGCCACATCAGACCATGAAGCCGGGCGGTATTCGTAATCGAACCGAAAGCCAGGTTCTTCATGCAGCAGGTGATCGTCGTTCCAGCATTCTTCAAAACGGGAACATTGATAATCTTCGTCACCATCTCCGTACATATCTTCGTGAAATAAGAGTTCTTTCCGCCATTAATCATAAAAGGCATGGTGTAAGCGTCATATTCTCCTTCGATGTCGACGGAAAAATACTGCTCCTTATCGATCCGCTCTTCGCCGTAGAACTTACCTTCGGCATTGATGTAACTGCCGTTCTCATCGGGATATTCCGTACCGATGATCTTTATATCCGGATAGTTCTCAGGGGTAAAGCCCGACTCCTTCAAATCCGCTTCACGCCGGTCCCAGATAATGATATTCTTTCGGGGGATACCGGCTTCTTCCAGCTGGTTGATAATGGATTGCGTCAAAGCGTGCGAAGTTGATAACAGCTTACCGGCAATCGGGTTTACTTTCAGCCCGATCACATCATCGGGACCGACAAACTGTAGCCACGCCTCTTTCAGGTTACTTTTCCCTGTCAGATTCAATATACTGTTCCGGAGCATTTCATAGGCGATCCCTTCGGAAGGCTGTCCGTCGACAATACAGCCCGGATGGGTTGTACGGGCTACTTTTCCGGGATATTTACCCGGCATGGAATGTTCGTTCCGGGGAATGGCCAGGGCATCCTTTATATTGGTTGCCGGCTTCTCTTTATCTGCGTGCACCGCCGGAGCAGCCTTCACGATGGGAGAAAAAGCAACGCTTGCTCCACCGAGGGCCAGCGAACGGAAAAAGTTTCTTCTTTTCATGGTATTACTGATTACGTCTTCAGGCTGCTAAGATATTAAAATCCTGTGGGGCTTCCGTCTTTTTTTCCGGTTATTTCCTGTACTTTTGCGACACAATTCGAGAACTCAATAAATATGCTGGAAAAAGGATTACAACACACAAGCAG
The DNA here is from genome assembly GCF_023369805.1 of Parabacteroides leei. Taxonomy (NCBI): domain Bacteria; kingdom Pseudomonadati; phylum Bacteroidota; class Bacteroidia; order Bacteroidales; family Tannerellaceae; genus Parabacteroides; species Parabacteroides leei. Next base: position 46,034 of record NZ_JAMBQG010000009.1, on the reverse strand, counting down.
TACCGTAGTCAGTGCCGCTAACTCAGCCCATACCATGGGATCGGGTGACCTGGATGTATTTGCCACACCGTCGATGGTGGCTTTAATGGAAAACGCAGCCATGCTGGCTGTTGCCGCCGGACTGCCGGAAGGCTCGACAACCGTAGGTGCACAAATGAACACGTCACATATCAAACCGTCCCCACTGGGAGAAACAATTTCCGCCACGGCAACCTTACAGGAAGCAGATGGCCGCAAACTCACTTTCAGCGTTGTGGCACAAGACTCCAAAGGAACGATCGGCGAAGGAACGCATATCCGTTTCATCGTAGACAAAGAGAAGTTCCTCTCCAAGATCTACCCTACCGACAAATAGGTATTTCACGGGCACAGAATGCCCATTTATGGTGATTTCACGTTCCCCGATCTCTTTCTATATTTGTTCCGTCTTAAAAATGAACAAACAATGAAAATAGAAAAGATTACAGGACGTGAAATCCTCGACTCAAGAGGTAACCCTACCGTAGAAGTAGATGTATTATTGGAATCAGGTGTAACAGGCAGAGCTTCTGTCCCCTCCGGTGCATCGACCGGCGAACACGAAGCACTGGAACTGCGCGACGGTGACAAGAAACGCTATTGCGGTAAAGGTGTACTGAAAGCTGTTGAAAACGTAAACAAGATAATCGCTCCTGCCCTGAAAGGCATGTCAGCACTGGATCAGGTAGGTATCGACCAGGCCATGCTCGAACTGGACGGAACGAAAACCAAATCAAACCTCGGCGCAAACGCCATCCTCGGTGTTTCCCTTGCAGTTGCCAAGGCTGCTGCCAACTATCTGGATATTCCTTTATATAGATATATCGGCGGAACAAACACATACGTGATGCCGGTTCCGATGATGAACATCATCAATGGCGGTTCACACAGTGACGCTCCGATCGCTTTCCAGGAATTTATGATCCGTCCGGTAGGTGCTTCTTCTTTCAAGGAAGGTCTGCGTATGGGTGCCGAAGTATTCCACGCATTGAAGAAAGTGTTGCACGACCGTGGCCTGAGCACTGCCGTAGGTGACGAAGGTGGTTTCGCCCCTGCGCTGGAAGGAACAGAAGATGCTTTGAACTCGATCCTTGCCGCTATCAAGGCTGCCGGATACGAACCGGGCAAAGACATCATGATCGGTATGGACTGTGCTTCTTCTGAGTTCTACAAAGACGGTATCTACGACTATACGAAGTTCGAGGGTGACAAAGGCGTAAAACGTACTTCGGACGAACAGGTAGATTACCTTGAAAAACTGATCAACGAATACCCGATCGACTCTATCGAAGACGGTATGAACGAAAACGACTGGGAAGGCTGGAAGAAGCTGACCGACCGTATCGGTAACCGTTGCCAGCTGGTGGGTGACGACTTGTTCGTTACAAACGTCGACTTCCTGTCGAAAGGTATCCAGGAAGGTTGCGCCAACTCGATCCTGATCAAGGTTAACCAGATCGGTTCATTGACAGAAACGCTGAATGCGATCGAGATGGCTCACCGTCACGGCTACACGACCGTCACTTCTCACCGCTCCGGCGAAACAGAAGATGCAACGATAGCCGACATTGCCGTTGCTACCAACAGCGGACAGATCAAGACCGGTTCACTGAGCCGCTCAGACCGTATGGCTAAATACAACCAGTTGCTCCGCATCGAAGAAGAATTGGGCAACAAAGCGGTATACGGCTACAAAAGATTGAAATAATCTCACAAAATCATAATCGCTAATTTGCAAGCTAAAAGCTAATTTTTAGATAAAAGCTTCCCCGTGAGGAGAGGCTTTTACCTTTTACAACAGTAAAACAGAACATCTCATTTACCCATTATGACAATAATAAATAAGACATTCAACGGTCAGCTCTCCTTCTGCAAGTGTTGTAACACTTATAGCCTGGAGTTCGGCAACTTCTTCTTTTGCTTTACGGAAGCAGGCTTCCAGGGCTTCCGCAAGTACATAAACAACATCGACGGTGACCTGTCGGAACAACGTAACCAACATTTCGCCTCCAACCGCAAAATATGTATCAAAGTACAATCCGAAAGCATTTATTTCTGCCTCAACAAAATGGAGTTGGAAGAACTGAAAGAACTTCTCTCCGCCAAAAGAAACAAAAAGAAGTCCCCTTATCTGGCACAGAACTACTCGTTGAATTGAACTCTTCTTTCAAACAAACACTTCCTTTCCGAGTGTTTATTAGCAACAAAAGTATAGTACCCATCAATAGGTATTTAATACAGATTTAATATCCCACCTATCTGACAATACAATAAAATGCCCTATATTTGCAAAAGGTGATGGAGAAGTATAGGAAATATTTGCGAATTGCACTCCCGGCATTATTCATTGCATATCTGGGATGTTTGATAGCCTTTACCCACGTTCATATCGTGAATGGGGTAACGATCGTCCATTCGCACCCTTACCACAAGACAGACGACGGACGTCCGGACCATGAACACGGTTATGCGGAGTTCCAGTTACTTCATCAACTATCGACTATTCAGATTAGCGGTGCTGCATTTGTCTCTTTATTGCTTGCCGCGTTCCTCACCCTATTATTCAGATTATCCTGCAATCCGGTCTACCCGGATTATCTGGTTCCCATACAAGGAGAACCGTCTCTTCGCGCCCCTCCTGTAGCCTGATAAATATGTACCCATACTGTTTGCCAACTTTTTTCATCACGTTGGCAAAGTTGTGCCACGCCTATGGCAAAGTTATGCCATGCCTGTGACAGAGTCGTGCCATGCCTTTGGCAAAACTATGCCATGCTTGTGGCAAATTATTCGATTGGGAAGAAGAAGCCCGGAAAGTACCGGGCATTCAATTATTGTACTACCTATTTATCAGATTAAATCAATATGAATAAGATTATAATACTTATACTATGCCTTTGCTGTACCCTTACGGTTGCATGGGCCACTGAAGAAGAGAAAATGAACGCATCGGATGCAAATGTATTCGGGCATGTATTGGATAAAGAAACCGGTGAGCATCTCCCATTTATCACCGTTATACTAAAAGGAACAACCATCGGAACGACAACCGACAACTCCGGTCACTATTTCCTGAAGAACCTGCCGGAAGGTAAGTTCACCCTCGAATTTAAATATCTCGGTTACAAGACCATCACCCGGGATGTGAAACTGGAGAAAGGAAAAACACAGGAAGTCAATGTAGAGATGGAAGAAGATCGCATCGCCCTGGACGGTGTGGTCGTTTCGGCTAACCGGAGTGAAACATCGCGCCGCCTGGCTCCTACGCTGGTAAATGTGATCGACTCGAAAGTCTTTAATACGACCAGTGCGGTTAACCTGGCGCAAGGACTGAACTTCCAGCCGGGTGTACGTGTAGAGACGAATTGCCAGAATTGCGGTTTCCAGCAGGTACGTATCAACGGGCTGGACGGACCTTATACGCAGATACTGATCGACTCGCGTCCCATATTCAGTGCACTTTCGGGTGTTTACGGGCTGGAACAGATTCCGGCTAATATGATCGACCGTGTGGAAGTGATGCGTGGCGGTGGTTCGGCATTGTTCGGTTCTTCTGCCATTGCCGGGACGATCAATATCATTACCAAGGAGCCACTGCGTAACTCGGGCGAGCTGACACATACCCTGTCTTCTATCGGAGGAAGTTCTTCTTTTGACAATAATACGACGCTGAATGCTTCATTGGTAACGGAAAACGGGAAGGCCGGCATGTATATCTTCGGACAGAACCGCCACCGTTCCGGCTACGACTATGATAATGACGGGTATACCGAACTACCCAAGCTGAAGAATCAGACGGTAGGTTTCCGCTCCTATCTGAAAACAAGCACGTACAGCAAGCTGACGTTCGAATATCATCACATGAACGAATACCGTCGTGGCGGAAACATGCTTGACCGTCCACCCCATGAAGCGGATATTGCCGAACAACTGGAACACTCTATCGATGGTGGCGGCCTGAAATTCGATCTTTTCTCTACCGACTACAAGCATCGTCTCAGCGTATTCACCTCCGCCCAGAATACCGACCGCGACAGCTATTACGGCACAGGACAAGACCCGAATGCGTACGGTAAGACAACCGACCTGACCTTTATGACCGGGACACAATATTCGTACAGCTTCGACCAGTTCCTCTTTATGCCGTCAGACCTGACCGCCGGACTGGAATACAACTACGACCATCTGAAAGACGAAATGATCGGTTATAACCGCTACACCAACCAGAAGGTCCATATCGAAAGCCTTTTCCTGCAGAACGAATGGAAAAACAAACGGTGGAGCTTCCTGGTCGGAGCGCGTATGGACAAGCACAACATGATAGACAATGTGGTATTCAGTCCACGTGCCAACGTTCGTTTCAATCCGACGGAGGATATCAATATACGTGCCAGCTATTCCAGTGGCTTCCGTGCTCCGCAGGCTTTCGACGAAGACATGCACATCTCTGCCGTCGGAGGTGAGATAGCAATGATACGACGGGCGAAAGACCTGAAAGAAGAGAAATCGCAGAGCCTCAGCACATCGGTCGACTTTTATCATCGTTTTAAGAACGGTATCCAGGTAAACTTCCTAGTGGAAGGTTTTTATACAAGTCTGAACGATGTATTCGTATTGGAAGATATCGGGAAAGACGAACAGGGCAATATCATCAAAGAACGTCGCAACGGTTCGGGAGCAAAAGTGATGGGACTGACCCTGGAAGGAAAAAGCATCCTTTCCTCCTGGTTATCGTTACAGGCAGGAGCCACCTTGCAGCGCAGCCGTTATAACGAACCTGAGAAATGGAGTGAAAACGAGAACGTGCCGACCGAAAAGAAGATGTTCCGCACACCCAATACGTACGGTTACTTTACCGCGACACTGACTCCGTTGAAACATTTCACGACTTCCCTGTCGGGCACTTACACCGGAAGTATGCTGGTTCAGCATCTGGCGGGTTATATTCCTATGGATAAAGCTGTCAATACACCGGACTTCTTCGACATGAATATCAAACTGGCGTATGACTTCCATATCTACAAGGATATCACCCTGGAAGTAAACGCCGGCGTACAGAACATCTTCGAAGCCTACCAGTCCGACTTCGACCAGGGTCCGAACCGTGACTCTGCCTACATCTACGGACCGGCAACACCGAGAAGTTATTTCGCCGGTATCAAGATCAGTTACTAAGATACTTTTTACGACAAAGGGTCTTGGTGGTAAGGCAAAGACCTCTTGCGTGGCAAGGCAACCCCAGTCCTTTAAAAACAAAAGAAAAACCCCGTTATCCTTCCTGGATAACGGGGAAAATAAACAACTTTAGGGAAAACATTAAACAACCATATCGATCAGGCAGACGTTAACCGCTGCTTTTTCCTTGTGCAGAAACGTTCGCATTGCATACAGATATCATACCCAAGTAAAGCTCCAAGAATGAAATCTTCCTCCGGCGTAAGTAAGTTCAACGGACGGGTCACCAATAAACGAATAGCTTCTATGCATTCAGGTCTTCCAAAATAAATATTGACACTTCTCTCTCCTGCATCCTGCTTTACATAACAAATCTGTTGACTTTCCAAACGGTCCGTAACGACTTGCTCATACGATTTATTGATCGTACATAAAACCATACTCCGTATCCCTTTCTTATATTCATAGATATGATTAAGAAAGACTTTCACTTCTCCGGGTATCCTGTTCCTGGTTGTTACCATCTTGCCTGCTGATATTATCTTAAAAACTACAATACGAAAATGCTTATTCCAGACCTTCCTGTTTTAACGTTTCGATCCACTGGTCGATACGCGGGTTGGTCTGATCGTCTTCATTCAATTCATCCAAAGGAAGTCCGACGAATTTACCGTCAGCAACAGCTGTCGAGTCATCATACGAATAACCATCTGTCGGAACTGACCCGATAAACGTACATCCTGTACCCTGAAGATCTGTATAAATTGTTCCGATCGCGTCACAGAACGTGTCGCTGAAAGAGGAAGAATCACCGCAACCGAAAATAGCTACGAGCTTACCGGATAAATCCAGCTTCTTTACTTTGGCAAGGAAATCGTACCAGTCATCCTGCAAATCGCCTGCTCCCCAGGTAGAGCTACCCAGAATCAATACTTCATAATTACCCAGATCCGAAGGAGAAGCCTTCGCCACATCATACAGGTTAGAAGCATCCACACCTAACTTGGCTGCTATACGTTTTGCAATATCCTCTGTCGTTCCGGTTGACGAACCGTAAAAAATACCTATTGTCTTCATCTGTTTTATTATTTAATTGATGAAGACAAAGGTCAGATATCCCGGTTACAAAGGCAATACCTATAAATATGTATTTTGCAGGCCGAAAATACCTACCGGCTAATCGGCTACACGTCCTACCGACTTAATATTCTTGATTTTGGAGAGTGTCACGCACATCTTCTGAATGTCTTCCACATCATGCACTTTCATCTTGATCCGGCCTTCGAACACACCGTCCTTCGCTTCGATCAACAGACGCATAATGTTCACATTGAAATCATCGGCAATCGTCTTGGTGATCGTATTCAACACACCGATCGAGTCGATACCTTTCACTTCCAGCGTAGCTTCGAAAGAGGCATTCTTATGACTGCTCCACTCGGTATTCAGGATACGCTCGCCGAAACTACTCTTCAGACGCATGGCAATCGGGCAGGAACGTTTATGGACCACTACATTTCCGTCGTCGTTGATGAAGCCTAACGCATCATCGCCCGGGATCGGTTTACAACAGTCGGCAATCACATAATTACGCTCGAATGCTTCTTCACGAAGGATATAAGGTTTCGATTTATCGTATTTTGTCTTAGGTTTCTCTTCCGGCTTCTCCTCTTCCGTCTTTTTAGAGCCGACACCTAACGCTTGTTTTACGTATTTAAACAAGAGGTTATCCGTCTTTTCTTTCAGCAACTTCTTGATATTCTCAGGAAGTACCACATCTCCTTTTTCTACGGCATAATAGAATTCTTCACGCTTGGAGAAACCGAAATACATACATAGTTTATCCAGATTGGACGTACTTGCTTCCATCTCCGAGCGTTTGAATGCAGAGATCACTTTCTCTTCTCCCAGCTTAGCCGCATCTTTACGGGCACGTTTCAATACGGCATCGATCTTGGCTCTCGCCTTTGCTGTCGTGACAAAGTTAAGCCACTCCGCCTGCGGTTCCTGCGAACGGGAGGTCAGGATCTCAACCTGGTCACCACTTGCCAACGGATGACTGAGAGGAACCAAGCGATGATTAACCTTCGCTCCGATACATTTATTTCCGATATTGGTGTGCAGGGCATAAGCAAAGTCAAGTGCTGTGGCTCCCTGCGGAAGTGTCTTGATATCTCCTTTCGGAGTAAATACAAATATTTCGGAAGTGAACAGATTCAGTTTGATCGTATCCAGGAAGTCAAGTGCATTCGGATCCGGACTTTCCAGGATTTCCGTAATAGTCTGAAGCCATTTGTCCAGCTCCGTATCTTCTTCTACACTATGTTCCTTATATTTCCAGTGAGCGGCAAAGCCTTTCTCGGCGATGTCGTCCATACGACGGCTACGGATCTGTATTTCCACCCATTGCCCGTCAGGTCCCATTACGGTAAGATGCAATGCTTGATAACCGTTTGCTTTCGGACGGCTCACCCAGTCGCGGATACGGTCCGGACGAATACGGTAGATATCCGTAATAGCAGAATAGATATCCCAGCACATATTCTTTTCATCCACCCCCGGCAGCGGATCGAAGATGATACGAACAGCATATAAATCATAAATATCTTCAAAAGTAATCCCTTTGCTTTCCATCTTGTTCCAGATGGAATAAGCGGACTTCACGCGGGATTGCATTTCATAATGCAAGCCCATCTCTTTCAGTTTCTTATCAACCGGGACTGCAAAGTGTTCGAAAAGCTTATTCCGGCTTTCTTCCGTCGCCTGCAACTTCTTCTCGATGAAATCATATTCATGAGGATGTTCGTATTTGAAACTCAGGTCTTCCAGTTCTGTCTTGATCGTGAAAAGGCCCAGACGATGTGCCAGTGGAGCATAAAGATAAAGGGTTTCACCGGCAATCTTAAATTGCTTAGCAGGAAGCATGGACCCCAGAGTTCGCATATTATGCAGACGATCGGCAATCTTGATCAGGATCACCCGGATATCATCACTCATGGTGAGCAATAACTTACGGAAGTTCTCCGCCTGTGCCGAGGCTTGTTCCCCGAATATTCCTCCGGATATCTTGGTTAGACCGTCCACGATCTGTGCAATCTTCGGACCGAACATATCACTAATATCCTGTACAGTGTATTCAGTATCTTCTACTACATCATGGAGGAGAGCGGAACAGATAGAGGTTGAACCCAATCCCATTTCACGGCAAACGATACGCGCCACAGCAATAGGGTGCATAATATAGGGTTCGCCGGAACGACGTTTTACCCCTGCATGTGCCTGATTAGCAAAGTTGAACGCCTTTGTGATACGCTCGACTTTTCGTCTATGATTTGAATTCAGGTAGTCTTGCAGCAGTTCATTAAACCCATCCTGGATCATTTTCTCATCTGCCGACATGGCCGGTAACATGTCACCGGCTTCCTTTGTGTCTTTTGTGTCTATCGTATCGCTCATGGTTACAACCTCTTCTTTTTATATAACGTCTGTAACCACAAATATACAAATATTCGTCAAAAATCAATAAGGAAGCCAGGAAAATAGCGAGTTTATCCCACAGGAATCTTCAATACCTGTCCGGGACGGATATTTGCATTCGGTAATCCATTGGCCTTCTGGATCAATGTGGCCGACACTCCGGGATACTTTTTGGATATAGTATATAGAGAATCGCCCGATTTAACACGGTAAGAGACAAAGCCATTGCTTTGCTTTTCAACGATTTCTGAAGAAGAAGTCGTCTTTGTTGCCGTCTTTGCTTTTGAAGCGGAAGCAAATGCCACACCGCCATTGTCTACATACAACGTTAGACGCCGTCCATTGGCCAGCCTGTTAGATTTCAGGCCGTTCCAGGAACGAACTTCTTTTGGAGTTACTCCGTAACGGTCAGATATCGTATAAATATTCTCGCCGGAAGCTACACGATGTGTGATCTTCTCGCGATTTGAAGTACTTCCTTTGTCTGTTTCGGATGTATTATAGGCCAGGCAACCGGCCAACAGGTCTTCTGCCCGATGGGTATATATCGTGTCCTCCTTGTCAATAAAAGCATAGGTCTGATTGACCGGAAGCTTCAAAACGGATGGTTCTGCATTTCCGGGAATAATATCACGTTTGTATTGCGGGTTCAGGGCACGGATCTGCTCTATATCCATCTGCAACACATCAGCCACCTGCTCCAAATGCAAAGCTTTCGTTACTACCACTGTATCCGTTGCCAACGGCATACTGGTCTGCATCGGACAAATATTGTGATCGCAATAGTAATTCATAATATAATTGGCCGCGATAAAGAGTGGCACATACGAACGGGTTTCTTTGGGCAGATAAGGGAAGATATCCCAGAAATCCGTTTTACCTCCCGAACGGCGTATTGCTTTATTTACATTTCCCGGTCCGCAGTTGTAAGAAGCCAATACCAGGTTCCAGTCGCCATAAATGGCATACATATCTTTAAAGTAACGACAAGCAGCATGAGTGGCCTTCACCGGATCACGACGCTCGTCTACCAGACTGTTGATCTCCAAACCGTAGATCTTTCCGGTCGGAAGCATGAACTGCCACAGACCGCAAGCTCCCACACGGGAGAGAGCCACAGGGTTAAGGGCACTTTCCACAATAGCCAGATACTTCAGTTCGATAGGCAGGTCGTGTTCATCAAGAACCTGCTCGATGATGGGGAAATAAAAATCCGCCATACCCAGCATATATCGTACAAGGTTACGGCGGCGGTCAGCATATAAATCGATACAATCGCGTACTACCTTATTATAAGGTAAAGAAATAACGCGCGGCAATCTTTCCAGACGTTCCCGATAGACAGAGTCAGGGAAGTATACATTAGCATCATCGTCATGGCAATATTCATCTCTCTTGGAGAAATATTGGACGTGCCACGAGCGAAGAAGGCTGTCTACATCAGCATCCAGACTTTCCGGAATCAGACCGACATCTACAGATAACGAGTCGGCAGAAAGGTTCGAATACTGAGGTTCTTCGTTGTCGGTTATTGCTTCCTGTGCACGGACAACAGTAAAAAGACAACAGAGACAGAGTAATGTTAGTAAATATTTCATGTGTTATTAGAATTTTATACTGCAATTCAGGCCATACGACCGATCACTGAAACTGGTCTTCGGTGTTACCGCAGGCTCTATCCGCATGCTCAGGTCCGGCGAAATATCGAAGTCGAACAACTGTGCATCCACATATGCATCGATCATACAGAGTGCATATACTCCAGCCGTAATGATAATACTCAAATCCCTGTAACGACGGAAATAGTCCTTACGACTCTTTATGTTATCCTGCAACCTCGTATTAGTTATGAACTCTGCCGGATCACGCCCATTCTTCTTGGCAATATCCACCCAGGAGCTGCTCCAGGCTTTCGGATCATTCGGATGATCCTTCACATCGTTCATCAAATCCAGATAAGCTGTCGAATAATCCTTATAGTTACGGTTATTCCAGGTAACAGCATAGATACATCCCATAAAACCGCCATATACGATCGGCAACTTCCAGTATGCCCTGTTATATATCTGCCCCAACCCCGGCACGAACGAATAAAGAACGGCCCTTGTCGGATTCGGCTTAAACGGTTTCATGTTTATTTCCTTAAACTTGGGTTGCGGTACCGAGTCGGCAGCCTGAAGTACAGCCTGCACTGTCGAATCGGGTGGTGCCACCACTACCGTATCAGCATCAAGTATTACTGCTTGTCCCTGTGCTTTCGCATACAGGGAAATACCGGCAAGTACTACCAGCAAGCATAGTATCCTGCTTATTTTTAATTTCATCCTCACGAATCTAGCGTCAACTTATTTCAACTTATCCAACAGGCCGATCAGCCTTTCCAGTTCTTCTTCCGAGGTAAAAGGAATCGTGATGCGTCCTTTTCCCTTCTCGTTGCATGCCAGTTGTACCTTCGTATTAAAGAAACGGGACAAATGATCCTTCAACAGATTAAATTCCTGAGGAAGCATCGGTTTACGTCCGGCTGTATTCTCTTTCTTTTCCGGCGCAACTGCTTCCGCCCCGTTTCGTACGATCTCTTCTACATTACGTACGGAGAGGCCTTCTGCCAGTATCTGTTCATACAAGGCCAACTGCACTTCCGGATCTTCCACCGGCAGCAAGGCACGTGCATGTCCCATATCTATTTTCTTATCTTTCAGTCCCATCTGTATCTCTGCCGGGAGTTTCAACAGGCGGAGATAATTAGCGATAGTAGCCCGCTTCTTCCCTACCCGTTCGCTAAGCTTCTCCTGGGTAAGGCCGTAGCTGTCTATCAGTTTCTGATAAGCCAATGCAATTTCTATCGAGTTAAGGTCTTCGCGCTGGATATTTTCAATCAGCGCCATTTCGACTACATTCTCGTCGGCCGCCGTCTTGATATAGGCAGGGATCTGCTCCAGACCGGCCATCAGCGATGCCCGGTAACGGCGTTCACCGGAAATAATCATGTACTTCTCCGTACCGATCTCCTTCAAGGTTATCGGCTGGATAACACCCAGTGAACGGATAGAAGTAGCCAGTTCTTCCAATGCTTCTTCCTCAAATATAGAACGGGGTTGATCAGGATTGGGCTGGATCTTACTCAGTGCTATTTCACTGATAGAAGACGAACCTCCGGTTTTAAGGTCGTCCATCGTGATTAAAGCATCTAATCCACGGCCAAGTGCCGATCTTTTCATTACTGCCATAATTTGTCCTTATTTATTTTTGTCTATCAGCTCTTGCGCAAGCTGCATGTGATTAAGCGCTCCCTTCGACTCGGCATCGTAAAGTATTACGGGTTTGCCATAACTAGAAGCTTCGCTCAGTTTCACATTACGCTGAATAACGGTTGTGAAAACAAGATCGCGGAACGGTCGTTTCACCTCTTCGTAAATCTGGTTGGCCAGGCGAAGACGCGAATCGTACATCGTCAACAGGAATCCTTCAATTTCCAAAGCCGGGTTCAGCTTCGATTTAATAATCTTTATCGTATTCAACAGTTTACTGATACCTTCCAGTGCAAAATACTCGCATTGAACGGGGATCATTACCGAATCGGCTGCAGTCAGTGCATTCACAGTGATCAGCCCTAAGGAGGGAGAACAGTCAATCAGAATAAAATCATACATATCCTTAAGGGGGACAAGCATCTGTTTCAGGATCTGCTCCCGGTTCTCCATGTTCAGCATTTCAATTTCCGCTCCTACCAGGTCGATGTGAGACGGGATAATATCCAGTCCTTCCACCTCGGTTGGGATAATGGCTCCTTTCGGGTCGTCTCCATTCACCAGACATTCGTAGATGGACAATTCGACACTCCGAATATCCACACCCAGTCCGGAAGAGGCATTTGCCTGCGGATCTGCATCAACAACCAGCACTTTCTTCTCAAGGGCAGCGAGGGATGCAGCCAGATTTATCGTGGTCGTTGTTTTACCAACCCCACCTTTCTGATTTGCTAAAGCGATAATCTTTCCCATACTTTGTCTTTTAATTCAGAGGCAAAACTAAACATTAAAAATCTAACGATATTAGGTTTTTGCAAAACAATGCTCGTTTTGTTGAAAAGTCGCCCTAACTGTTGATAACTTGCAAATATAAACAGAATATTTAATAACTTGTTTCAAATGAGGAGTATGTGATCGTTTTTTTGGAAATGATAACGTAGTTTTAAAAAAACGAAACCTCTCCGGTCGTAACCGGAGAGGTTTGTTTTTTATCTGCTTTCCTCCTTCGCAGGAGTACTTAACAGATGAACTTTATTTTATTACTTAATATTTCGTCATTCACCTGTTCACCAATCGCAGGTTACTTAATGGTTCCCCGAAGGAGAACCATCACATGAAAGACAATTTTTGATTATAAATTTCCTTTATAAATAAGTCATTTATTATTTAACGATTGCTTTAACAGCAGCTTCGCCTTCAACAGCTACAACAACTACACCAGCAGGAGCAGCGATTTCAGCCTTATCAGAAGCGATTACTGTATTAGCAACTGTCTGACCAAGAACGTTACTGATAGTAACTTTCTTACCCTGAGCACCAGAGATGATAACGCCACCGTCTGTAGCGATTACAGAGATTGTAGATACTTCAGGAGTTTCTTCGTTTGCCGTCGGAGTACCTTCGTAACCTTCTCCGATTCTAAACAAGTCACCCTTATTGTAACCATTTTCTACAACAACAGTACCATTGATCCATTTCAAGTAACCTTCGTTATTAGATGATACTTTAGAGTCATCTTTAACAGCTTGTGCAGGGTCATAAGCCTTCCACATATTCTGGATCTTGAATGTACCTTCAGCTGCATTTTCATAACGGAATGCAAACTTAGCCACATTGAAATCAGGAGTACCCAGTTCTACTTTTACAGTATCATCGTTTGTGAACAAGAACAATGTATCCTTGATGTGCATACCCGGTACGAATGACAATTTAGCACGTTTTTCACCAGCTTCATTATTGTTTACATACGGATTTGTATGCAGGTGAGTAGCTCCATAGATATTAGCTGTGTCAATCAAGTTCACTAAGAAACGACCTTTTACAATCGGAGTCTTTTCTGCATGAGGACATACACCGTGTTCCTTAATCCATTCAGGATCGTTGTGTTTAGGATCATCCGGACAATAAGTCTTAACGCTGTTATCCACATTTACAGCCAACAGATACTGCCAGCAAGTGTTATTTTCACGATTTACATAAGCTGTATCCACAAAGATAGCCGGGTTCAATTTGAACTGAGGATCGTAAATATTATCAATATTCAAGAAACTCAAAGTATCGTTTTCAACAACAGACTTGTTATCTCTCTTTTCGTAAAGAGCTTGATTTGCATTTTCATCACGATACAATTTAATAGTATCGCCCCAAGCCAATACATCATCATTTACCAAGTGGTATTCAGGATCGTCAGAAGGCTGTACCAGCATCAAAGAGTTGTTATCTTTTGCATACAAATCCATTTCTTCCCAAGAACCATTTTCCAGGCTATTACCTAAGAACAGCTTATCTCCAGCAAGAGTGAAAACAGATTTGCCTGTTGATACATTCACATAACCATTATCAGTTACATATGTATTTGTTCCACCTAGCGTTACATAGTTATAAGTATTACCCGGTTTCTTCTTCAAAGCAAACTTCTGAGCAGCACCGTTATCAGCAGCTTCGTTGTTATCCTTGTCGCAGATATAATATTCCAAATTTGTGTATTTGTAGTTCTTAACGAACTCATTGTTTTCACGGTTCTGGAATGTATACGGAAGGATAGCCAATGTACTCTTTATTTCTTCTACATCTTTAGCTGTTGCATTCCATTTGTGCAATGTGCTAACAATCAATACAGAGTCAGTTTCATTCTTCCAAGCTTTGTCACCGCCTTTTACCTTGAATGCCAGATTCCACTTAGTTGCAGCATCTTTATTTACAGTAGCACCGATCTGGTGAGACATGCTATGGTTTTCTGCCCAATAAGCAGGAATATCCTGATCTGCATTCTGACGAGACTGAGCCAAATAGTAAGAAGTGTTACGCAATACGTTTTCATTTTCTACCATATAACCGTCAGTCGGAGTAACTGTTGCAACCGGAGTGATTGTAATCAGTTCGTCTACCGCCAAGTTAGCAGCTGTCACTTTAGCAACTTCATAAACACCTGTTTTATTAGTACCGCGCAATTCACCAAGAGTAACCTCAATACTCGGATTTTCACGGTTAGTCAACTTAATAGTTTTACCTCTGTCTGCGGTAGTTACAGCCCAATGAGTTGCCGGGTCTTCTGCTACGAAGCTTTTAGCTTTAGCAAAGTCTTCTTCTATACCGTCTTCTGCAATTGTCAAAACACCGTCAATTTTGTATGTATTAGAAGCTCCTTCTTCACCGTTGGCTACATAGTTTACTTTTACAAACTGACCAGTCAAGAACTGAGTCAAGTCAACTTTATTTGAGCTACCCAAAGAGGTAACAGCCCAGTTAGCAGCACTACTTACTGTTCCTGTTGCATCAAAAGCAGTCAGACGACCTTCGTTGTTTGTATTGTTGATATATAATCTTTTAGAAGCCGTAGCATCAACATTTACCTGAACAGCCTTAGAGCCGTTATCAGCAGCGTAGATCGTAAAACGATAAGGATCATAATTCGCAACTTCTCCACTTTCAAAAGCTTTTATAACATCAGCTTCTGAAGTCAATTTGAAAGATCCTGGCTTATCTGAATCCTTATTTGTTTCAGCATCCCAATAGATGTATTTACCATCTTTATTCTTCAACACATAAGGATAAAGATCGCCTTCATTCATTACGTGCATAGCACCTGCATCATACTTCATTGCTGTCAGTTTACCAGCAAATGCCTCTGCCCCAGTAACAGTCACACCACCTTTTGCAGAAGAAATAGTCAGTTCAAAACCATTTTTCAACTCTTTATTCAAAACACCACCATCTGCTGCAATTGTAGCAAATGCAGTTTCTGCTGATGCAAATAATGCTGCCGTTGTTACATCATTTACAACAGTAATATTAGTACCAGCGCTCAAGCTTCCAGTCATGTTAATATACACTGGTGTTGTTGCATCATACCAAGCTCTCAACACGAAAAAGTTAGAAGACTTTCCATTAAAAGTTACAGGTACAATATCAAACTTTGAATAACCTGCCAAATTCAAAACTAAACCAGCTTTCGTTTCAAGCTGCTTGTTAGTGTAATTAAAGTAGAAAGCGTTAGAAGGGACTGAAGTTACTGATCCACCCATGTAGTCAGCCAAATGAATACCAGCACCATCAAACATAAGAAATGAACTTGCCGAAGCTTGAGTCCAAGTATTTTTCGCTGTATTAGAAAACACGAGTAAACGGGAATTGTCTTTAAATTCAGACAACAATAAATCCTGAACTGCAGAAGCAGCTGTAGGAGCTGTTGTATTAATGTCTAATACATTAGCCGTTGCTCTAGTTTCGATCGCAGTAGGTACTGCAGGCATTGAAGCCGCTGTTCCTGCATAAGTACTAAAAGCAGATGCAAATAACAAGCTGGCTACCAAAGTAGAAAACTTTTTGTTCATAATTCTAAAATTTAATATTAATACTAAAGTGTAATAAGTTCTTATTCAACACGATCGCTACATTTGTATACTACTTTATCCTATGACTAGCAAAAACGATCGTTTTTTCTCGTCATTGATTTTGTGTTCGTCCTCCAAATATGCATTTTCATACAAACTATGCTATTCTATTGATAAGAAAGCATATAACATTGAAAAAAAACGACCTAAAAGAATTGCAGAAATGAAACAAATGCTTACTTTTGTTGACGAGAATAAACGATCGTTTTTCCTCGTCACTCCTACGATTCCTGCAACCCATATTATATAAGTCATCCCTCAAAAAAAACAGATCCTATATATTATATGTACACGCGTACATTATTATTCCACCTCATATATACCTCGAATTTCGGATTCTCATACTCTGACCTCAACCCTCCATAACTACGATTTATCTCCCCTAAACAACTAAGTTCTTTCATTAAGATAACTAATCCGAAAGTACCTAATGATTTATCCCTTTCCTCCCTACTTTTATAAAAGAAAGGCTATGATTACAAATATGTAAGGCAAGCCTTGCTTTTTTGAAAGGTATGCCTTACATATTTGTATTCTATGCCTTACGTTTTTGATATTACTGACCTTTCACCTTAATTATGCTATATTCCGGCCTTAGATATGCTAATGAAAAACCTTACTGTACGCAAGCATCACCAGAGGGCCATATAACAAGAGCAGAACACCCACATCGAACGTTAGAATAAATTAAAAGCATCCGCCATCAAAAGATTATCGTTACATTTGTAGAAGTAATTATAAAAATAAGTACGCGATGAACGATAGACCGCTTATCCTGATTACAAACGATGACGGCGTAAACGCCAAAGGAATTAATGAGTTAATAGAATGCCTGCTCGACCTGGGAGAAGTGATTGTTATGGCTCCCGATGGTCCCCGTTCGGGAATGAGTAGCGCTATCACGGCAGAGAATCCTCTCCGCTATTCATTGGTGAAGAAAGAAAAAGGACTGACGGTATATAAATGTACCGGCACTCCGGTCGATTGCGTGAAACTGGCTATCAACGAAGTTCTCGAACGCAAGCCCGACCTATTGGTTTCGGGTATCAACCACGGGGGAAATATGGCTATCAGCGTCCTTTATTCAGGTACAATGGGAGCAGCAGCCGAAGGTTGTGTGTTCGGTGTCCCTTCCCTGGGAGTATCTCTACTTGATCATCATGAGGATGCCGACTTTACGGAATGTTGCCGGCTTGGACGTATGGTGGCCCGTCGTGTATTGAAAGAAGGACTGCCCGCAGGTACTTACCTGAACCTGAACGTACCAAAGACCGATGCTGTAAAGGGGATAAAGATCTGTCGCCAGGCTGCCGGGAAATGGGTAAAGGAATTTAAACGTTCGGAAAACGGAAGCGGGAAACCTGTATTCTGGCTGACCGGCTCTTTCGAGAATGCCAAACCGATACACCCGGACAACGATACACTGGCACTCGACAGCGGATATGCCTCCCTGGTCCCCTGCAAACTAGACGTGACGGATTACGATTGGATGAACAAATATAACGATTGGGGATTATGAAATATTTTCTGATCGCAGGTGAAGCTTCCGGCGATTTACATGCGTCGAACCTGATGGCTGCATTGAAAGAGAAAGACCCGGAAGCGGATTTCCGCTTCTTCGGGGGAGACCTGATGCAGGCCGTAGGCGGCACTTTAGTAAAGCATTACAGGGAAATGGCCTTTATGGGCTTTATCCCGGTGTTGCTCAACCTGCGTACAATCCTGAATAATATGAAGACTTGCGAGGAAGATATCCGCAGATATCAGCCGGACGTAGTCATACTGATCGATTATCCGGGATTTAATCTGAAAATAGCCAAATTCGTAAAGACGGTATTACACCTGCCTGTCTATTATTATATATCGCCGAAGATATGGGCGTGGAAACAGTACCGCATCAAGGACTTCCGCCGTTACGTAGACCGTATGTTCTGCATCCTGCCCTTCGAAACGGAATTCTTCCACAAGCTGAACTACTCGGTGGACTATGTAGGAAATCCTTCGGTAGACTCAGTTGCACAATATAAAGAGAAGCAAGCCGCCGGACCCGATACATTTATAATAGACGAAGGGCTGCCTGACAAACCAATCCTCGCCCTCCTTGCCGGAAGCCGCCGGCAGGAGATCAAAGACAATCTCCCGACCATGCTCGAAGTAGCCACCTCCTATCCGGATTATCAACCGGTTATTGCCGGAGCACCCGGACTCGAGCCGGAATACTACAAACAATATATCGGTAACCATCAGGCCCGGATCGTCTTCGGCAAGACCTACGACCTGTTGCAACACAGCCACGCCGCATTGGTCACTTCCGGAACAGCCACGCTTGAAACATCCCTGTTCCGTGTGCCGCAGGTAGTGTGCTACTACGTGGTAGCCGGACGGTTGGCAAGCTTTATCTTCCGCAATTTCTTCCATACCAAATATATCTCACTGGTCAACCTGATTGCCGGCCGCGAAGTGGTACAAGAATTGTTCGGTGCCCGCTTCTCTACCCGCCAAATCCATGAAGAGCTGGATAGAATACTGAACGATCCAGCCTATCGCAATCAGATGCTTGAAGGGTACGACGAAGTGATCCACCTGCTCGGAAAACCGGGGGCTTCCCGTCGCACGGCCGAACTTATCTACCAGTCACTGAGAGATTAACATCTTTTATCATACATCTTTGCAGCATTTCGTAAATTTCTCCCATCTAGCTTAATATAGAATGGGAAATAACAATGTGATATGAAAGCTATGAAGACGTTGAAGACTTTTTTATTGGTATTAGGTACTGTTTTGGTATCTTCTACATTATACTCTTGCCTGGATGATGACGGCTATTCTCTCGATAAATATAGTGTCGGTGTAGCAACTGTCAAACCGCTTGGCAACAACTCATATTATCTCCAGTGGGACGATTCTATTTCATTTTGGCCGGCAGCCGGTGTTACCACTCCGAACTTCGATGTAAGTAAAGAAAGAAGAGCATTCATCAACTTTACATTACTCGGACCGGGTAAAGATATGAACATCGAACAGGATTATGTGATCCGCCTGAACAGGATAGATACAGTTCTGACCAAATCGATCGCACCAGACCTGGGAGATAAAAACGATGAATATTACGGTAAAGATCCGGTGACGATGAAGTCAGTATGGATTGAAGACGGATATATAAACTTCCAGTTTGCCACTTACTTTGAGTACGGAAGCAAACATTTTATGAATCTCGTAAAAATGGAAAACTCCGATACATACGAACTGGAATTCCGCCATAATGCAAACGGTAGCCTGTCAGGCGCCGAAGGCTGGGGATTAGCTTCATTCAGACTGAACAGTCTGCCGGAAACAGGAGGTGAGACAGTGACGATGAAAATCAAGTACAAATCGTATGATGGAGACGAAACGATTGAACTTAAATACAAATCCGGTTCGGCAACGGGGAGAGCCCCGGTGATGGGAACTGAGGATTTTCAAACGACAAATTAAACCTTCCCACATAACTTTTATTTTTATCATTTAGTTCAGGGAGAAAGACATCGTGATGATGTCTTTCTTTTTTTTGTATAAATTCGCAGCCGGAGATGCAACGTTTGCAACTTGCCCTCCGTTTATATAAACAAATGAACGAAACTACAGAACAACTGATAGAAGGTTGCCGAAACGGAAAGCGAAGCGCGCAACTGGCCCTGTACAAACAATTCGCACAGCGATTGTACATTGCCTGCCTGCGTATCGTCGGCAACACCTCAGAAGCGGAAGAAGCCATGCAGGATGCGTTCCTGAAAATCTTCACCCGCATCGATCAGTATAAAGACAATCTGTGTTTCGAAGCCTGGATGCACCGGATAGCAGTCCATACGGCCATTGATTATGTTCGCCGCCAGACTCCGGAATGGGACGAATTGTCGGACAACTATGCCGATCCCGAATCCGATGAACCCAGCGAGGAAGATATACAGTATTCGGTAAAGCAGATAAAAGAAGCGACTGCCAAACTGCCGGCCGGTTACCGTGTGATCCTCTCTCTTTACCTCTTTGAGGGGTATGATATGGAAGAGATTGCCTCTATCCTGAATATTCAGCCGCCAAGCGTACGCAGTCAGTATCTGCGGGCAAAGCGCAAATTGTTAGACATTATATCAGTCAATTGACATGGACAAGTTAAAGAATTTCATAGACACCAATAGAGAAGCTTTTGAAGATGACCTTCTGCCGGAAGGTCACTTCGATCGCTTCGAAAAGAAACTGGCTCCTGCGCGTAAGAACCGTTTCAAACTATACAGCTTGTGCGCTTTTGCTGCTGCAGCATCTATTGCCCTGTTGTTTTTGTTCCGGATGCCGGGCGGTACGCCTGCCCCCATCCATCAGAAGGCAGCCATTCAGAAAACCTGCAAGGCACAGGAGGAGATCAACGAACTGCGTGTCTATTACAATATGCAGATAGACGATATCCTGGCACAGATGGAGACATTGTATAAAAAAGAACAAGCTCCGGGCGCAGCCGGTCTGTTACAGGAAAGCAGGAAGATACTCAAAGACAATTATATGTTTGAAAAGACAATCCTACCTACGCTGCCCTGCTCAAACGATGCACTGTTTGCCATGAACCAGCATTACAGCACAAGTATCGAGACACTGAACTTCATGCTGGAACAGATGGAGCGGGTAACGACAGAGAATGAAAACGACAACAAATAAATAAGATACATCATGAATACAAAACAAACAAAAAGCCGTTCACTATTACTTCTGGCGATGTTGCTTATCGTAAGTACCGTTTGCGGCCGGGCCGGAAAACCGGAGAGGATCAAGAAGAAAGAGATCAGTCAATCATTCAGTATCAGTTTGAGCGACCTGCTGCTTGCCGATAACCGCTACGGCAACATCACCGTAACGCACTGGAATAAGAATGAAGCACTTATCCGCGTCGAAATAGAGGCGAAAGCGGAGACCGAAGAGGCTGCACAAGCTACTCTGGACCGTGTCCAGATCGAGTTGAAAAAGAACGGAAATACTGTTTCTGCCATTACATCGCTCAAAGAACAGCGGTCGAGCAATAACAACAACGAACGTTTCACAATCAATTATTACATCAGTATTCCTTCCAAGCTGGCAATCAATCTGTCACAGAAATACGGAAATATCAACCTGCCGGATAAGAATGAAGGCAAAAGCACCATACAGGTGAAATATGGCAACCTGAATGCAGGTAGCTTCACAGAACTTCTTAACCTGGAAGTGAAATATGGAAATGTGGATATTAATAATGTAACGAAGGCTAATCTGGATTTTGGCTATTGCGGTAAGGTATCAGTCGGAAATGCCAACCTACTGAACGCAGATAACAAGTATTCCAATATGGAGATCAAGAATTGCTCACAACTCAACCTGGAAAACAAATATGGAAATGTGAAGATAGAGAGTCTCGACAGGGGAAATATGGAGATCAAATACAGTGAAGCGACGATTGGTTCCGTCAAGGAGTCACTGGATGTCAGCGAATTGGCCTACAGCTCACTAAACATAAAAGAGCTTTCTGCTAATTTCAAAAGCCTGACAATAGATGCCCGCTACGGTAACCTGAATGTGAATATCCCTTCGAAAGCTTCTTTCAAAGTGGCTGCCGAAAACATGAAATATGGCAACCATAATGTCAAAGGTTTCAATGTCACCAAAACTTCAACAGAGGATAAGACAAACCATTATTATGAAATCAATGGCGGAAACAATGGACGCATTTATTTCGACGGGAATAATTATAGCAATATAAGTGTAAAGGCGTTATAATAGAAAATATTGAACCCAAATAACAGGTTTTGTAGGGGCGGGCAAACCCCGCCCCTACAAACGACACTACATCCCATCAATACCGTAACGCCAAGACCTTGTCCAAAGTAGAATAAAATATCAACGACCCGACGATAGCCACCACCGTCAGGATAAACGGCAACTTTTCTTTTAAACCAGTCAACAGATGGTTAACGTTTCCTTCGGGTTGCCGACCGACAAGCATCAATAATCCGGCAAATGCCACGAGATACACAATAATTATACCAATTATTATAAAAGGCGACATCCCGGAATGCCACTTTACCTTCTTTACTTCCGGCACTTTCAGAGGCTCTTCCTGCATAATCAGGTCCATGATCTTCAGGCTCAGATCCGGAGACGGTTCGACCATTCCTTCCTTCAGGATTTTCCTGGTCAAACGGTTTATATCTTTATCCGACTTATTCATAACACATACGCTGTTTCATTCTTCATCATCAACTGCAAGGTTTCGTAGAAGTGTTTACGTCCGCGAAACAATTTTATTTTAATATTGGAAGGAGTCATTTCCGTGATCTGACCGATGTCAGCAATAGAACACTCCTCCAGGTAAAAGAGAGTAAGCACCAGGCTTTCGTCAGCCGGTAACTTTTTCAGTACTCGGGCAATTATTTCTTTCCGGTCTTCCCGTTCCAGGATAGCAGTCGCACTATCCACTTCACTGGTTGTCAGATCGGTTGCAACGGCATCATCGTAACTCTCGAAAAGAGATTGCTTTCTTTGCGCCGTTATTGCAGTATTGTAAACTATTTTATAGAACCAGGTAGAGAACTTACTGCCAAACTGGAAAGACGGAAGCGCACGATACATCTTCACAAAAGCATCCTGCACGACTTCTTCTGCCTCCTCGCGATTCTCCAGTATACGGAAAGCAATATTGAATGCCATCTGCTGGTACTTCGCGACGAGGCAGGAGAAACTTTTGGTATCCCCTGCCAGAATGCTTTTTATCCACTTTTGTTCGTCCATCAATCCGGTTTTATTGTTCTTTCTCCTTTTCCATCATCTTCAAAACGATGAAGAAATAAATGAGATAGGCAAGACCTCCACCCAAAACAGTAAAGATAACAACTGAAAAACCTTGCCAGTCACTCGGCATCGTATCATCCAAACAAATACCAGCCATAGCGCCCAATGCAAGTCCGACCATCAGTAAACCATTGCGTAGAGCATTGTATTTATTTACCTTCCGCTCAGGCTCTTCCAGTACGATACCCTTTTCGATCATAGCCATACGCTCTTCATGCTTTGTCCGGGTTGTTCTGATGACAAGTATCATAAGCAACAGTACAGGCAGACCAACCGCACAAATAATCGCAACCAAAGGAATTAACCATTCTTCCATAATTTCAATATTTAAAATGTTTCTAATTGTTTCGTTTACAGATAAGACTAACACTCCGGAGGAAAGGTTACAAGATAAAGAAACTTTTTTGGAAAAAAATACCCGGAGTCGGGCATATTGCCGATTCCGGGTATTAATAAGTTAGTTATCCGTAAATTACGAAATTAGTCTAATACTTTGATCTTGATGTTACGATACCAAACGTCGTCGCCATGATCCTGCAAACCGATGAAACCTTCTTTGTTAGGTCCACCACAGTTCAACAGCAGTTCGTAAGCCAACGGCCATTTGTCTTTGCTGAACTTACTTGCATCCAGCATTTCTTTCCACTGCTGAGTCCACAAATGATATTCAACAACCGGTTCATCGTTCTGATAATGAACAACTGTACCTTTGTAACACATGATCTTTGATTTGTTCCATTCGCCGAACGGTTTAGAGTTCTGCGGTTTAGCAGGAATCATATCATACAGGGAAGCAGACATACGGTTACCATCTTTACCCAACTTGGCATCCGGATGGTTTGCATTGTCCAGGATCTGATATTCAGGAGAAGAGATATAAGAAGGCTGGCCTTCTACTTCCTGGATCAGGATAAATACACCAGAGTTGGCGCCTTTAGCCACTTTCCATTCCCATTCCAATTCGAAGTTTTTAAACTTGTGAGCAAAAACCAGGTCACCACCGTCTTTTGCACCAGCTTCACCGGCACCGGATCCTTTAATATGGATTGCGCCGTCGTTTACTTCCCAAGCATTAGGAACATCTTCGCGGTCATATCCTCTCCAGCCATTCAATGTTTTACCATCAAACATAGTAATCCAACCGTCGGCATCTTTCGGGAATGTAGATAAATCTACAGTCGGTAAATCTAATAATGTGTATTCAGGCACGGCTGCTTCTGTTTTTGTTTCGGCTGTTGCATCGGCAGCAGCGTCTTCTGTTTTCTTTCCACCGCCACAAGATGTGAAATAACACATCATCAGCGCGGCACTTGCAAATAATACTGACTTCTTCATTTTTATGTAAGTTTAAAACTGTTATCTAGGCATATCTGGCAATTTCCAACCATTGCGATAATTGTGCTTGATCAGTTCGTTTGCAAACTGTTTAGCATTGATAGGATCAGTCCAGATCTTGTTGAATTTCGGGTCACCATCAACAATCTTAAAATCATCCTTAATCAGAATCTTGATCATTTCATCATCCTTGATGTTTGTGAACTGCATATTAGGACCATCCCACAGTAACTCTTTGTTCAAGTTCTGCAAACGAACAGCCAATACACCCATTACAACCATTTCGTTAAACGGACCTGCTTCTGAGAAATCTGATTTAGTCTTCACACGGCTGGAAGCATCTTCTTTACAAGCGCGAACCCAATCCATTTCATGACCACCGCTCATTGCATTCGGAACACGACGGCAAACTTTAGGAGCAGCAGGAACACGTCCTGACAACAACCAAGGCTGCTGACCGTAGCAACCGCAAATCAGCGTATCTTTTGTACCGTGGAAAATACACAGACCTCCACCAGGCCCCATCAATTGTTTTCCTTCAGGGAAACCGGCAGGACGATCCGGCATCATACCACCATCATACCAGTGAATTTCAACTTCCGGCAAAGCCAGTTTAGGCATATTGTCGCGAGCCGGGAATGTCAACTTAACATGCTGTGCATTAGGAGCGCAATCCTGCAATAACAGCGTGGAAGATCCCTGAACCTTTGTAGGATAACCCAATTTCAAAGCTTTAAACGGCTGATGCATAATATGGCAAGCCATATCACCTAATGCTCCTGTACCATAAGCCCACCATCCGCGCCAGTTCCATGGGTGATAGATTTTATTGTAAGCACGAACCTGTGCTGGACCAGAGAACAAATCCCAATTCAATGTAGAAGGAATCTTATCCACTTTTTCAGGAGCATTCAGTCCCTGTGGCCAGATAGGACGGTCGGTAGCACATTCCACCTTTGTCACTTCACCGATCTCACCATTCCAGATCCATTCGCAAACCAAATCGGTACCTTCATCCGAAGAACCCTGGTTACCCATCTGTGTTGCTACATTATATTCTTTAGCCAGATTAGTAAGCAAACGAGATTCATAAACAGAGTGAGTCAACGGCTTCTGGCAATATACGTGTTTACCCAACGTAATTGCATCGGCAGTAACGATAGCATGTGTATGGTCGGCTGTTGCACAGATAACGGCATCGATCGACTTACCCATTTCATCATACATCTTGCGGAAATCCCAATATTTCTTGGCATTCGGATGACGGTCGAAAACCGGTTTCGCATACTTCCAATCCACGTCACACAGAGCTACGATGTTCTCTGTTTTTTCAACATTCTTCAAGTTAGCATTACCCATACCGCCGATACCAACGCCTGCAATATTCAATTTATCTGTTGGAGCGATATGTCCATGACTTTTTCCAAGAACGGAACCGGGGACAATGGTCAAAGCTGCAGCAGCTGCTGCGCCTCTTTGAAGAAATGATCTTCTAGTGATGTTTGACATAGTAATAATTTTTTATAGATTAGCACTTAATAATAATATTTCGATTAAAATGTCACGTCTTAAAAACACAAACTGTCGCAAATATAACCAATGCCAAAAGAACAACAAGCCTGTACATCCGGCTTTCTTTTTCAAAATAGTTTTTTTTAACAGAGCTTATAGACAATGTCTATTTTTTCATAAATATTATCTATATAGTTAGGGGTTGGAAAAGTCACCCTTTCTGTTATATTTGTCTTACAGAAAACATATTTACCTTATATCTGTTATATAAATGAAGACGTAAACATGAAAAAGGAACCAATACTCATTCGAATTTACCATTTTTACCTGGAAGGATTTCGATCAATGAAACTGGGTAAGACACTATGGCTGATTATTTTGGTCAAACTATTCATCATGTTTTTTATATTAAAACTGTTTTTCTTTCCTAATTACCTCGGAAAATTTGATAATGATTCCGAGAAAGAGGAACACGTATCAGGTGAATTGATCCAACGGGCAATAACTCCTTAATTAATATAGTTATGATCGCAAGCATTGACACTTCTTTGATTGACTGGTCGAGGGCTCAGTTTGCTCTCACGGCCATGTATCACTGGCTTTTTGTACCCCTTACTTTAGGGCTTGGCGTGATCCAGGCAATACTGGAAACCATTTATTACAAAACAGGTGACGAATTCTGGAAAAAAACAGCTCAGTTCTGGATGAAGCTGTTCGGTATTAACTTCGCAATCGGTGTTGCCACCGGTCTTATCCTTGAATTTGAGTTTGGGACGAACTGGTCGAATTACAGCTGGTTTGTCGGTGATATTTTCGGAGCGCCACTGGCTATCGAAGGTATCCTCGCTTTCTTTATGGAAGCTACGTTTATCGCAGTCATGTTCTTCGGCTGGGATAAAGTGAGCAAACGCTTCCACCTCGCTTCTACCTGGCTGACCATTATCGGAGCCACTTTGTCTGCTCTCTGGATTCTGATTGCCAATGCATGGATGCAGTATCCGGTAGGTATGGAGTTCAACCCCGACACGGTCCGTAACGAGATGTTCGACTTTTGGGCGGTTGCCTTATCGCCGGTTGCCATCAATAAGTTCTTCCACACGGTTTTATCCGGCTGGATCGTAGGCGCTTTGTTTGTGATAGGTATCAGCAGCTGGTATCTGTTGAAAAAGCGGGAAACCCGTTTCGCACTGGAAAGTATCAAGATCGGAGCCATATTCGGCCTGGTCGCTTCCTTATTGATCCTTTGGACCGGTGACGGTTCGGCTTATCAGGTAGCTCAGAAGCAGCCGATGAAGCTTGCCGCCATGGAAGGCCTTTATGAAGGAGGAAACGGTGTCGGCCTGGTCGGCATCGGGATGTTGAACCCGGAAAAGACTAGCTATAATGATAATGTAGAACCATTCATCTTCAATATACAGATCCCAAAGATGCTATCGTTGCTGGCAGAACGCAAAATGGACGGCTACGTGCCGGGCATCACCAACCTGATCGACGGAGGTTATCCTACTGCCGACGGCACTCCGGCTCTTTCGGCAGCCGAGAAGATTGCCAAAGGCCAACTGGCTATCCAGTCACTGGCCAACTACCGCAAAGCGGTCAAAGAGAAAGACGAGGTTGCCGCCAAACAATACCGCGCAACGCTCGATGAAAACTTCCCCTATTTCGGTTACGGATATATCAAAGATCCGGGCGAACTGGTTCCTCATGTAGGAATGACCTTCTACTCGTTCCGGATCATGGTTATTCTGGGCGGATACTTTATCCTGCTCTTTATCGTCGCCCTTATCTGGAGCAAAAAAGATAAGTTCAAAGACACCCGCTGGCTTCAATGGGTTTGTCTCTGGTCGATACCGCTCGGTTATATAGCCGGACAAGCAGGATGGGTGGTTGCCGAAGTGGGACGCCAACCCTGGGCGATACAGGACATTCTGCCGACCAGTGCCTCTATCTCGAAACTGGCTACTTCGTCAGTTCAAATTACATTCTTCCTTTTCCTGATCCTCTTTACGATCTTACTGATCGCAGAAGTCGGAATCATGGTGAAAGCGATCAAGAAAGGCCCTGCCGTATCTACTAACAATGATAACTAAAAACATACACCATGGACAGTACATATATATTATTACAACATTACTGGTGGTTCCTCGTTTCCCTGCTGGGAGCACTGTTAGTATTCCTGCTTTTCGTTCAGGGAGGACAGTCGTTGCTTTTCTCGATTGGAAAAACGGAACTGGAACAAAAGATGTTACTCAACTCAACCGGACGTAAATGGGAATTCACCTTTACGACACTGGTTACTTTCGGTGGTGCGTTCTTTGCCTCTTTCCCCTTGTTCTACTCTACCAGTTTCGGCGGTGCCTATTGGGTATGGATGCTGATCCTGCTTTGTTTCGTTATTCAAGCCGTATCGTATGAATACCAGGCAAAGAAAGGAAATTTACTGGGAAAGAAAACATATCAGATATTCCTGATCATCAATGGTGTAGTCGGACCGATCCTGCTGGGAACTGCTGTCGGGACTTTCTTCAACGGAGCAGAATTTTCGGTTAATAAAGGACAGATGACTGATATCGCCATGCCGGTTATTTCCACCTGGAACAACTCACTGCATGGATTGGAAGCGGCCTTTGTATTCTGGAATGTTTGCCTCGGACTGGCTGTATTCTTCCTGGCACGCGTACAGGCTTTACTTTATTTCATCAACAATATTGATAATAAAGATATAGTGACCCGTTGCCGGAAACGCCTGATCCCGGAGACTGCTTTATTCCTTGTATTCTTCCTGATATTCCTTGTACGTTTATTGCTGGCAGATGGTTTCGCAGTAGATCCTCAAACACAGGAAGTGTTTATGCAACCCTATAAATATTTCATTAACCTGATCCAGATGCCGGCTGTACTGGTGGTTCTGCTGGCGGGTGTCGTACTTGTTTTATCCGGTATTATCAAAACAATCTTGTCGACAACCTGGCGGAAAGGGATCTGGTTTGCAGGAACAGGAACCGTCCTTACCGTATTGGCGTTGCTGCTTTGTGCCGGATGGAACAACACGGCTTATTATCCGTCCATCACGGACCTGCAAAGTTCGTTGACAATCCAGAACAGCTCGTCAAGCCCGTTCACGCTGAAAGTGATGAGTTATGTATCAATCCTGGTACCTTTCGTTCTGGCTTACATCTTCTATGCATGGCGTTCGCTCGACCTTCACAAGATCGACGCACAAGAAATGGAAGACAAAGACGGACATACCTATTAATGTACGGGCGGTTCGCGAACCGCCCCTGCAGATACCTCCCCTATAAAACAAAGGAAACGGCGAAGCTCACGCTTGGCCGTTTCTACATTTAACCGTTTTAAACAAAAAGAAAAAGTTAGTTAAGGCTTAGAATAAAATATCTTAAGTCTTTTCGCTTACAATATTTTGCTTCCATTAGGACAGCAAACAAATATATGTAATCCAACTCATCTTACGAACAATCGAGCTGCATTTTTTGCTATTTTTCACAGAACACAGATGCTTTTGTATTATCTTTGCAAACAAATATCCAAGGTATTCCTTTATGGCTGATTTTAACTTAAACATTTTAGGATGTGGTTCTGCGTTACCGACCACGCGGCATCTGGCAACTTCTCAGGTGGTAGATTTAAGGGATAAATTATATATGATAGACTGTGGCGAAGGCACCCAGGTGCAGATGCGTAATATGCGTATCAAATTCAGCCGCTTGAACCATATATTTATCTCTCATTTGCATGGCGACCACTGTTTCGGTTTGCCCGGCCTGCTCTCTACGCTCGGTATGCTGGGACGTACCGGCGACCTGGTTATCCATGCTCCGAAGGAGATCGAAAACTATATGCGCCCTGTGCTCGACACCTTTTGCAAAGGAATGCCTTATGAAGTCCGCTTCAATCATATAGACACTTACAGCCATTCGCTGATCATGGAAGACCGTTCCCTCTCGGTCTACTCCATTCCGCTGAAACACCGGATACCGACTTGTGGATTCCTGTTTGCCGAAAAGCCGAAAGAAGCACATATCATCCGCGAGATGACCGACTTTTACCAAGTGCCCGTCAAATGGATGAAAGACATCAAACAAGGGAAAGACTATATCACACCGGAAGGCGAAATCATTCCCAACTCACGGCTGACACGCCCTTCGGTAGCTCCTAAACGATATGCCTATTGTTCAGATACTGCCTATTCGCCTTCCATTATCCCGATTATCGAAGGAGTAGATCTTCTTTACCACGAAGCGACATTCATGGAAAGCGACAAGGCACGTGCCAAAGAGACATTCCATTCTACCGCCCGCCAGGCAGCAGAGATTGCTCTCAAGGCCGGTGTCAAGCGGTTAGTTATCGGACATTATTCCGCGCGTTACGAAGATCTTGCCGTACTTCATAAGGAAGCCCGAGAGATATATCCCGACACCATTCTGGGAAACGAAGGCATGGTCCTTTCCATCTAATGAAGCGGCTTTTCTCAAATAATAACGACTAAATATCACCCATATTCAAAATTATTCATACATTTGTACGAATTTAGGGTTTCGAATATGAGAATATTATTTTCCATAATTCTATTGATCAGCGTTTACGTTGGTAACTCGCTCACTGTGAAGGCACAGCAGGCGGCCGACTCGACGCGCGCTGTAGCTGCTTCCCAGATAGCTACGCCACAGGCAAAACCCGATTCCGTTTCGATCAGTGCCTATGACAACAAGATCGTTGTAAAGAATGCTCCTATCGGAAGCAAACTCGAAATCTACAGTGTTGTCGGCATCCGCGTAAAAGAATTTGAAATGAAACAACCTGATGGCGAATATACTGTAAACATTGCCAAAGGTTACTATATCATCCGTATCGGCGACACCGTTCGCAAAGTAGCTATCCGCTAAGACTTCCTTTTATTTTACAGGACTTCTCCACAATAATATTCCCACTATAATGGGTATTTTTCCCCACTGCAATGGGTATTCCTCCCCACATAGGTGGGACTTTTTCCCCACACATGTCAAAATAGTGGGGAATTAACAGTAAACTTTCGATCAGGACAAGAAAAAAGGACTCGCCATCAAGACGAGTCCTCTCTTTTGATAATTATATATATATATGTATAGGTTAAAAAGCGTAATCCAGACTTAAACCGAATACTTTATTGGTACGGCTATATACGTTAGTTCCGGGAAGACCCGTGCCACTGTAATCGTTCGATTTTTTTGTATAATCATGGTAGGTTGTCCACATATAACCCACGTTCAAAGCCATCTTCTCGCTCAACATCACTTTGGCTCCGAAGCCCAATGAGTAAGAGTCGCAAGAGAAGCTGGTATCGCTCTGAAATTCGTCAGCCAAACCGTAATCTGTAATCTGAGCGCCACCGCTAATAGTCAATCGCTTGATCACATCCCATTCGATACCCAGCAGGTATTCGTTCGTGCCTCGCTCCAGCGCTTTCTGCTTTCCGCCAGCCATTCCGGCTTTCTTGTCGTCGAAGAAGTGATACTCAACAGAGGCTTTCAACATGGGTAAAAACTGATAAGAGGCAGCCACAGAAAGCATGGAAGGAATATCATTCGGCGTATTTACACCATGCTTGTAAGCACCAACCAAATCTTCCGCACTTTCGGGATAATCCAACTTCTTTGTATCGTTTTCAATGTTCAAGTTGGTTTTGAACTCATACTTGGCACCGAAATTAAACTTGCCGTATTTCACATCAACACCCAAAACCGGCGTCAATCCCCAACCAGTCTGATCGCAATTCAAGGCCAGTGCCATCAATTCGTCACCACCCAAATTCTGCTTCAGTTTTGCATTCAGATAACCGTCATAATTTCCTGAAAAATAATTCATTCGTCCACCGGCAAAGGCAGAAAGCCAATCCGTGATTTTGTATCCCAAACCAAGTTGTAGAGAATAAATAAATTGTTTACCGTCCATTGCACTATTAATAGTATACATGTCCGGAGTGACGATAGGACTTTTACCGCCTGTCTTCATATAGTTCGTCAAACTTTCCTTGAATATACCAGCCATAGCAGCCGATTCGAACATGGGCAAACCATCGTTAAACGAGGCCTTACCTCCTCCTCCCGTGATGGCGAAGAATCCGGAAATAGTCCAGTCACCTTTTTTATAAGCCGCAAAAACACTCGGAATGACGGGAGCAGCAGCCTTTCCTTTGTAATACTTTTTATAGGGAACATCACTTACTGTCGGAACCTTATTTACCGGATCAAAGCCATTATATGTGCCAAAAGAGGCATCGATATCTCTAGTCTGGAAAGCACTCTGTATACTCACGCCTACACGAAAACCATCTGTCGGCAAGAAAGAAAGGCCCGCCGGGTTAGACAAAGCACCATCTATATCAATTGCAGCACCTCGCGAAAGTGATCTTAAAAAGGCTGCATGCTGATTAGTATTTGTCAAATATCCACCAGCGAAAGAAAGCAGAGGCATCATCATCAATGCCGCACCTAATAATACTTTTTTCATATTTTACTTTTCTTTATTACAAAAACGGCAGCAAAGATAAATACTTTTCTTCAACATTGCACACTTTTAAAGAAAATGTGCCGCACAATTACATCATTTCTGTGCAACAACTCCAATTATCCCCCTCAATTTTCAATTCTCAATTCTCAATTTTCAATTAAAAAAGTATCTTTGCAGCGTAAAGGAATGTTTCCTTTACCGTGTGCTTGCTAAACCACGTATAAAACAAGAAAAATATGAAACATCAAGAAGCCGCTTTGGTATGCTTCTCCGGTGGACAAGACTCCACGACCTGCCTTTTCTGGGCGAAGAAGCATTTTACACGTGTAGAAGCCGTATGTTTTACTTACGGTCAGAAACACTCTCTCGAAATCGATATTGCACGCAAGATTGCTACAGACGCCAACGTCCCGTTCCAGTTACTAGACGTTTCCCTGATCAGCCAACTGGCTCCCAACTCGCTGACAGACACTTCTATCACGATGGATGAAGACAAACCCGCCGACAGTTATCCGAACACATTCGTCCCCGGCAGAAACATGGTATTCCTCACCTTCGCCGCCATTATGGCACGAAGCAAAGGCATCTTTCACCTCGTTACGGGTGTTTCGGAAGCTGACTTCAGTGGATACCCGGATTGCCGTGACACCTTTGTCCGATCGTTGAATGTGACGCTCAATCTTGCCATGGACGAACAGTTCGTGATCCACACACCGCTGATGGACCGCGATAAGAGCGAAGTATGGCAACTCTCCGACGAACTGGGCGTATTCGACCTGGTTCGCACACAGACACTGACCTGCTACAACGGAGTCCCTGCCGATGGTTGCGGCCATTGCCCCGCTTGCAAGTTGCGCAAAGAAGGACTGGAGAAATACCTAAAAAAGAAGAAGAAGAAATAAAATTATGGATACAAGAAAAGAAGAAAACGAACTGCACCTGCTGGGCGGTTCTACCGAATATAAACAGGATTATGCCCCTGAAGTGCTCGAAGCATTCACCAACAAACATCCCGGCAACGATTACTGGGTGCGTTTCAACTGCCCTGAATTCACGAGCCTTTGCCCGATCACAGGACAACCGGACTTTGCCACGATACACATCGATTATATCCCCGATGTAAAGATGGTTGAAAGCAAAAGTTTGAAATTATACCTGTTCAGCTTCCGCAGCCACGGTGCTTTCCATGAGGACTGTGTAAACATTATCATGAAAGATCTGATCCAATTGATGGACCCGAAGTATATCGAAGTAACAGGTATCTTCACCCCGCGGGGCGGCATCAGCATTTATCCGTATTGCAACTACGGACGGCCGGGAACAAAATACGAAGCTTTGGCTGAAAAACGCCTTTTTTGTCATAATCAATAAGTCAGTTTTTCAGGCAAACTGATTACAACGTGGCAAATAATTACGTAGCTTTGCAATTACTTAATTGTAAACCTAAAATTATTTAGACCATGAGGAAGAAAGACATTACTATCAAGGCTGTACTGGCCGCAATGGCTTGTACAGCTTGTGTTAATCTAAGTGCACAAGAGAAAGAGTATCCGCAACCCGAAAAGATGACTCCGGGCATGTCGGAATACTGGACTCCCCAGCCCAAGATCGTTACACCGGGAGATATCAAGACCAATTCGGCTCCATCGGATGCAATCGTCCTGTTCGACGGCAAAGACCTCTCTGCCTGGGAAAACACTAAAGGCGAACCGGCGCAATGGACCGTTCACGACGGTGTATTCACTGTAAACAAAAAAACAGGCGATATCCAGACCAAGCAAAAATTCAACAATTATCAACTGCACATCGAATGGTGCGTTCCTGAAAATATTACCGGAAAAAGTCAGGCACGCGGCAACAGCGGTATCTTTATGCAAGGAATGTATGAAGTACAGGTGCTCGACTGCTATAACAATGAAACATACGTGAACGGACAGACCGGAAGTATCTACAAACAGACACCTCCATTGGCAAACGCTATGCGCAAGCCGGGAGAATGGAATGTATATGATATTATCTACACTGCTCCGATATTCAAGGAAGACGGGACTTATCGAGTACCTCCGCGTATCACCGTTATCCAGAATGGTATCGTTTTGCAGAATAACACGACAATCCTCGGAACAACCGAATATATCGGCTTCCCGAAAGTCGTTCCCCACGGAGCCGGCCCGATCGTCCTGCAAAGCCATGGCGACCCCAGCGAACCGATCAGCTTCCGGAATATCTGGCTGAGAGAAATGTAAGAAATACGAACTTATTCACAATACACAAAGGCAGGCCGTTAAGACCTGCCTTTGTCATTTTCCACTTATCGGTAAAATCCTCACTTTCGTCTATGAACCAACCTTCTATTTCTATTCTAATTGTATAGGAATTTAATGCGAAGTAGTTTTGCTTCAGAAAATAAAGGTAAAAAGATTGTTTAGGTCGCAAAACGAAAGCATTATGAAACAAGTATCTCTAATCATCCTCTCCTGCCTGCTTCTTCTGCCTGCCGGAATGAAAGCAGAGGACGACATGCCGAAGCAGTGGAAGCTTCGCGACTGTATTGATTATGCATTGGAGCATAACATCACTATCCGTCGTAACCGTATCAATGTCGAAAGCACGCAGGAAGACGTAAAGACAGCGAAAGCGGATTTTCTCCCCTCTTTGAGCGGAAACGTCAGCCAGCGTATCGTAAACCGTCCGAACAGTGCCAGCGGAACCATCATCAGTGGTGATAACATCACGACCAGTGAAAGCAAAACCTCGTACAACGGTAGCTACGGTATCGATGCCAACTGGACTGTCTACAACGGAAGCAAGCGCGTGAACACTGTCAAACAACAACAGTTGAACACCCGCATGGCCGAACTTACCGTCGACCAGAGTGAAAACTCCATCGAGGAAAGTATCACCCAGCTGTACGTACAAATACTGTATTCTGCTGAAGCAGTAAAAGTGAACGAGTCGACCCTGGAAGTAAGCCGGAAAGAGTTCGAGCGCGGACAGGCATTATTCGACGCCGGAAGCATTGCTTCGAGCGACCTTGCCCAACTGGAGGCACAGGTGAGCAACGACAACTACCTGCTAGTTACTTCACAGACCACCCTTCAGAACTACAAACTGCAACTGAAACAACTCCTCGAGTTGGACGGTGATTTCGAAATGAACCTTTACCTGCCGCAACTGGACGACAGCAGTGTACTAATCCCGCTTCCTACCAAAGACGATGTTTATCAGACTGCTCTTAACCTGCGTCCCGAAATAGAGTCAGGTAAGCTGAACATAGAAGCTTCGGATATGAATATCAAGATTGCACGTGCCGGATACATCCCGACCCTCAGCCTCAGCGCAGGAATCGGAACGACCAATGCCAACGGTAGTGATTTCAGTTTCAGCGAGCAAGTAAAACAGAACTGGAACAACTCACTGGGATTGACTTTAAGCATCCCTATTTTCGACAAGCGGCAGACCAAAAGTGCGATCAATAAGGCTAAATTACAGCGGCAGACCAGCCAACTGGACCTGATGGACGAACAGAAAACGCTTTACAAGACGATCGAAAGTCTTTGGCTCAGTGCCAACAGCGCACAACAGCAATATGTAGCGGCCACCCAAAAACTGAAAAGTACACAAGCCAGCTACGCTCTCGTCAGCGAACAGTTCAACCTGGGCATGAAGAACACCGTTGAACTACTCACCGAAAAGAACAACCTGCTGAGCGCACAACAGGAAACGCTCCAGGCAAAATACACAGCTATACTCAATGCCGGATTGCTGCGCTTCTACCAGGGAGAAGAGATCAATCTGCTCTAAAAAATATCCAGGAACGAATAAAAACAGATAAAGATATGAACAAGAAACTTATTATCGGTATAATAGCCGTGGTGGTCGTAGCCGGAGGCATCTGGTTCTTCACAGGCAAATCGACGAAAGGCGGCATCAGGCTCGAAACAGCCAAAGTGGGCCGCAGTTCCATCTCAAACACAGTGACGGCAACCGGAACAGTTGAACCGGTTACAGAAGTCGAAGTCGGAACACAGGTGTCCGGTATCATCGACAAGCTGTACGCCGATTACAACGACGTAGTAAAAGCCGGACAACTGATCGCAGAAATGGATAAAGTCAACCTGAAAGCCGAACTCGCTTCCGCCCAGGCACAGTTGGCCAGCAGCAAGAGCGAATATGAATACCAACAGAAAAATTATGCACGTAGCAAAGTACTTTTCGACAAGAAACTGATTAGTGATTCCGATTACGAAACAGCCACTTACAACTATGAGAAGTCGAAAGCTGCATACGAGCAAAGCCAGGCTTCGATGGTGAAAGTGAATCGTAACCTTGAATACGCCACCATCACCAGTCCGATCGATGGCGTTGTCATCAACCGTGCAGTAGAAGAAGGACAGACAGTGGCTGCCGGCTTCGAAACCCCGACCCTGTTCACCATCGCAGCCGACCTGACGAAGATGCAGGTGATTGCCGACGTGGATGAAGCCGATATAGGCAATGTAGAAAACGGACAGCGCGTCAGCTTTACCGTCGACGCTTATCCGAACGACGTATTCGAAGGAACAGTATGGCAGATCCGCCTGGGCGACAGCAGCAGTAGCAGCAGCAGTTCGTCGACTTCCACTTCTACCGTCGTGACTTATGAAGTGGTTATCACCGCCGACAATCCCGACCTGAAACTGAAGCCGCGCCTGACGGCCAACATCACCATCTACACGCTCGAGCGTGAAAATGTGCTGACAATCCCGACCAAATCGTTGCGTTTCGTTCCCGAAGAAGAACTCTTGACAGGCACCGGCCTGACCGCCGACAACAGTGCACAGGAAGCACCAACCGGCAAA
Organism: Parabacteroides leei; assembly: GCF_023369805.1. Taxonomy (NCBI): domain Bacteria; kingdom Pseudomonadati; phylum Bacteroidota; class Bacteroidia; order Bacteroidales; family Tannerellaceae; genus Parabacteroides; species Parabacteroides leei. Next base: position 8,678 of record NZ_JAMBQG010000009.1, on the reverse strand, counting down.
CGTATCGTCTGGGTTAAAGAAGGACAACAACTCCATCCGAAAGTGATCACCGTAGGTTCGACCAGCGGCAATATGATCGAGGTAACCGAAGGATTGACCGAAGGTGAGGAGATAGCTGTAGATCTGACTTCCGATGCTCCTGCTCAGGTAACCGCTACAACAGAAAAAAGCCCGTTCATGCCAGGACCTCCGGGAAGCAAGAAGAAGTAATTGAAAATTGAGAATTGAAAATCACCTGACAGTAATGAAAGAGATCATCAAACTAGATAATATCAAGCGCGATTTCCAAGTCGGCGACGAAACCGTCCATGCTTTGCGAGGCGTCAGCTTCACTATTTATGAAGGCGAGTTCGTCACCATCATGGGAACCTCCGGCTCCGGGAAAAGTACGCTACTGAATACGTTGGGATGTCTCGACACACCGACCAAAGGCGAATACTACCTCGATGGCGTTTCAGTCCGCACGATGGGAAAGAACGCCCGCGCTACACTGCGCAACCGGAAGATCGGCTTTGTGTTCCAGAGCTACAACCTGTTGCCCAAAACAACAGCTGTTGAAAACGTGGAACTTCCACTGATGTATAATCCCTCTTACAGTGCCTCCGCCCGCCACCAGAAAGCCGTCGAAGCCTTGATGGCTGTCGGACTGGGCGATCGTCTGATGCACAAGAGCAACCAGATGTCCGGCGGACAGATGCAACGTGTAGCCATCGCCCGTGCCTTGGTGAACGATCCGGCCGTGATCCTGGCCGACGAAGCTACCGGAAACCTGGATACACGCACTTCATTCGAGATACTGGTACTTTTCCAGAAGCTGCATGCCGAAGGACGTACCATCATCTTCGTAACGCATAACCCGGAGATCGCCCAATACAGCAGCCGCAACATCCAGTTGAGAGACGGCCATGTCACGGCAGATACGGTCAATACGAATATCCTGAATGCGGCAGAGGCTCTGGCCAAACTGCCTAAAAACGACGATTAACAATGAACGGAACAAACCTCATAAAAATAGCCCTCCGTGCCCTTGCAAACAACAAGCTGCGCGGTTTCCTGACCATGCTCGGCATCATCATCGGCGTAGCTTCGGTGATCACGATGCTGGCCATCGGGCAAGGCTCCAAGCGGAGCATACAAGCCCAGATCAGCGAGATGGGCTCCAACATGATCATGATACATCCGGGAGCCGACGTGCGCGGCGGTGTACGCCAGGATGCATCGGCCATGGAAACGCTGAAACTGGAGGATTATCAGAACATTGTCGATGAAACCCGTTACATATCAGCGGTTTCCCCATCGGTCAACAGTAGCGGACAGGCCATTTATGGAGCCAATAATGCTCCGACAACGGTTTACGGTATCAGCCCGGATTACCTGGAAATACGCCGTTACAAAGTAGGTGACGGAGAAATGTTCACCGAACAGGACATCCAGACAGCTGCCAAGGTATGCGTGGTCGGCAAAACCGTAGTCGACAACCTTTTCACGGGTGGCGAAAGCCCCGTAGGCAAAGTCATACGTTTTCAGAAATTACCTTTCCGCATCGTAGGTGTATTGGAAAGTAAAGGATACAACAGCATGGGAATGGACCAGGACGACCTAATCTTAGCTCCATACACAACTATTCAGAAAAAAGTCCTGGCCATCACCCATCTGCAAGGCATCACCTGTTCGGCCCTCAAAGAGGAATACACCGACCAAGCCATCGATGAGATTACCGAAATACTGCGCCGCAACCATAAGTTGAAGGAAAGTGACGATGATGATTTTACCATCCGTAGTCAGCAGGAGTTGAGCACGATGTTGACAAGTACTACGGACATGATGACCGTGTTGTTGGCGGCTGTGGCCGGTATTTCGCTACTCGTGGGTGGTATTGGAATTATGAACATCATGTATGTCAGCGTCACGGAACGTACCCGCGAAATCGGCCTGCGCATGAGTATCGGTGCCAAAGGAATCGACATCCTGGCGCAGTTCCTCATCGAGTCTATCCTGATCAGCGTAACAGGTGGGCTGATAGGTGTGGTATTGGGCGTAGGAGCGGCCCTGGTGGTCAATGTGGCAGCCCATTTCCCGATCTATATACAACCGTGGAGTGTGATGCTGTCGTTTGCCGTCTGTACCGTCACCGGAGTATTCTTCGGATGGTATCCGGCTAAAAAAGCAGCCCAACTCGACCCGATCGAAGCAATACGCTACGAATAATATATCAGCTGTCAATAATTTAATATCTTTGTAAATATGAATACAGCAGGAACAACACCGACACACGTATCTCCCCCCTTCCGGGGAATGGGTAGCCTCATACACATCGTTGCTTGGGGCATCCTGATCGGGCTCCCCTTTTTCTTTACAGGCAGGGAGACGCAGGAGATAACCGTAGAAAGTTATATACGGTCTATTATTGTTCCGCTCTCTTTCATGGTGGTGTTTTATATAAATTACTTCTTCCTGGTGAAGCATTACCTGTTCTCCAAACACGCCTGGAAGTTCTTCCTCAGCAACGTGATCCTGATCGCGACAGCCATGGTCCTGGTGCACCTATTGATGCACCTGTTGCCACCACCGGAGTTTCACCGTATGCGTCCGGAAAAGGAATGGCAGGAAGTAATCGGCTTTTTCTTCGTCAACGCATTGCTTTACGGGCTGGTGGCCGGCCTGAGTGTAGCCATCAAGATGACGAACGGCTGGTATGCAGTCGAGTCGGCACGCCGCGAACTGGAGAAGAGCCGTGCCGAAGCTGAACTGCAAAACCTGAAAAGCCAGCTTAACCCGCATTTTCTGTTCAACACGCTCAACAATATCTACAGTCTGATCGCTTTCAGTCCCGAACGGGCACAGGAGGCCGTGCACGATTTGAGCCGCCTGCTCCGCTACGTACTCTACGAAAGCAGCCAACAACTCGTCGGATTGGAAAAGGAACTCGACTTCATCCGCAATTATGTGGAACTGATGCGTATCCGTCTGCCGGAAAATGTGGAGCTGAAAACAGAAATATCCGCCGTCCGCCCGGATGCCGAAATAGCCCCGCTCCTGTTTATTTCGCTGATCGAGAATGCCTTCAAGCATGGCGTAAGCAATAACAAACCGTCGTACATCCATCTGGATATCCACCAGACCGGCGACCTTGTTGTCTGCTACCTGCGTAATAGTTATTTCCCCAAAGATGCAGAACAGGACAAAAGCGGCTCGGGCATAGGCATCAGCAACCTGCGAAAACGGTTGGCCCTGCTCTATCCCAACCGGCATATCTTCTCGTGCGGAATAGACGGCGACAGCTATTACAGCATGTTGGAACTGCAACTCATAAACGAACCTAAAAATGAAAGCGTATGAAACTGACCTGTGCTATCATCGATGACGAACCACTGGCAATCAGCCTGCTGGAAAGTTATGTAAACAAGACGCCTTTCCTCTGCCTGGCGGGAAAATACAACAGTGCCGTCAACGCACTCCCGATCCTAAGCAAGGAGCCGGTCGACTTGCTTCTCCTCGACATTCAGATGCCTGAACTCAGCGGTATGGAGTTCTCACGCATCCTGGAAGCAGATACGCGGATCATCTTCACCACCGCTTTCAGCCAATACGCACTCGATAGCTATAAAGTAAACGCACTCGATTACCTGTTAAAGCCGATCAGTTATCCCGACTTCCTTAAATCGGCCAACAAAGCGCTCCAATGGTACGAATTACTGCGTAACAACACGATGGAACCGGCAGTGGTCCCACCCGTACAAGAGAAGAATGAAATCGAAAGCATCTTCATCAAAACGGAATACAAACTGATGCAGATCGAATTGCGTAAAATCCTGTATATCGAAGGATTGAAAGACTACGTCAAGATATTTGTAGAAGGCGAACCGCATCCCATCCTCTCCCTCGTAAGCATGAAAACAATGGAAGACATGTTGCCTGCGAACCGCTTTATCCGCGTGCATCGCTCCTTCATCGTACAGCCGGAAAAAATCAAAGTGATCGAACGCAACCGTATCGTCTTCGGTAAAGAATACATCCCGATCTCCGACAACTATAAGCAGAAATTCATGGAATTCCTGGCACAGAGGTCGCTACTGCCTTAATAATTGAAAATTGAAAATTAAGAATTGAGAATTAGGCTTCGCGTTCAGTGAACAAATCGATAAAAGCCGAAATAGTTCCTGACTCTTAATTTTCGATTCTCTACTTTCAACTTTCAATTAGAAAAGTTGTAACAACAACTTTTCCAACGCCTTCGTCATTTCCCCCATACTACAGGAATAGTTGTTGGAGAAAACGGCGACAGCATACGTCTTGCCATCCTTGGTTATATATCCGGCATAACTTCTCACACCAGTGATACCGCCACTTTTCAAGCGGGCCTTTCCCTGTAGTCTAGTCCCTTTCAGCAGGTTCCGCACCGAACCTTCCACACCGGCTTCCGGCAACGAAGCGATAAAAGCCTCCGACGCATCCGATTTCGTGGCCATATACACCAGCATATCCACAATAAAGCCGGCCGAAACCTTATCAGCCGGAGCCAGTCCGCTTCCATCGTTCATCCGCAACGGGAAAACATCCAGTCCTTTCTTCCGCCAATGATCGGCAACCACCTGCACACCTCGTCCGAAGGAAGAGATTACCTCGTTCCGCCGTGGTTGATATTGCAATCCAACCGTCTTGAGCAACGCATCGGCAAACAGGTTATGGCTGACATGGTTGGTGACACTCGCAATCTCCTTCAAGGCCGGCGAATAAGTAGTAACGATTGTTTTCCTTTCACTCTCCTTCCATTTTCCGGCTTCCGACTCGATACGGAAACAGCTCGGTTCACCCGTCACCTCGATGCCTTCCCGTTCGAGTCCGGCAGTCAGGTAGCGAGCCAGGAACAGGGCCGGATCAGGAATATCCCCTTTCAATATATAACTTTCACGGTTGGAAGGGAGAACGCCATACAAATAACGTTCGTCAGACAGCGGCGCACCGATAATATAGGCACTGTCTGAAGCTACCGGAGCAGCTTTCAGGTAATTGACAAAATGAACGGTCGGCAAAGCCGGATCAGTTCCCCTTACCACCGGACGGGTATCGGGAGCCCCCGTCTTCAGCGCTAACTTATACATATTGTCGAATACAGAAAGGCCATAGCTTCCCGGTGCATAATAATTCCCCATATCCTCACGCAGCCATTTGATGGACGAACCCTCGGTATCGAAAATACTCTCATCGGACACTACCGCCCCGTTTATCTTCCGTATGCCGACCTTTTTCAATGCCACTATCCATTCAGGCATGAAGGTATTCTGCGCAGGCCGGTACGTACTTTTGTCAGGTGCAAAATGGGACGAGCCAAGCGATGGGTCGCCACCTCCTTTTATATAAAGGTTTCCGTTGAGCACACCTTCTTTTATCGTCCCGTCATACTCCAGGGAAGTTTCGTAGCAAAAATCCTCTCCCAGTATCTCCAGGGCCGTTGCAGTTGCAACCGTCTTCAACACTGAGGCAGGCGACACCAGTCGGTCTGTATCATAACTATACAAAGTCTTCCCGTCCTGCAGGTCTTTCACCACAATCGAAAAGGTAGCTCCTTTCATGTAAGGAGCATTCAATAGTTGCTTTACTGGCTGGGGAGTTTGTGCCTGGGGCTGCCAAGAGCAGCATAGCATCAGGGCGGCACATAATATTTTCTTTATCATCTTGTTGTCCTATTCTACTTTATTCTATCTTTGTTGCAGGCAAAGATAAAAATTAAAATATGAACTCATTGTTTGAAAGACCATTTACATTCGACCGGGTAACCCGTATTGTTTTCAGTATCGTTATCATCAGCGGTTTGCTCTATCTGATCGCAGTCCTGCGAAACGCGTTGCTTCCTTTCCTGATCGCGTGGTTGCTAGCCTATCTGATGCAGCCTTTCGTCAAGTTTTTTCAATACAAGCTCAAACTGAAAAGCCGTATTCTGGCTATCGTTGCGGTTATCCTTTCCGCTTCGCTGATCATTGGCCTGGCAGCTACGCTGGTTGTCCCGTCGGTGGCCCAGGAGGCAGACAGGACACTCAGCCTGATGCGCACGCATAACCCAGGTGAAGGGCATATTCCGCTCATTCCCGAATCGTGGATCGAATATCTGGAAAACAACGTCGATATCAACCAGCTGATGGAACTCCTCAGCCGCGAAAACATACAGAATGCAATCAAACAGTTGGCCCCCAAAGTCTGGAACATCCTGTCGAACACGTTCTCCATCCTGTTCAGCATAACGATCGTCTTTGTGATACTTTTATATTTCATATTTATCCTACTCGATTACGAAAAGATAGCGAACGGCTGGATCAACCTGATTCCCGCCCGCCAGCGTACTTTCGTAAAAGGACTGGCCGATGATGTGGAGCAGAGTATGAACCGCTATTTCCGAGGGCAATCGTTGATCGCCTTATGCGTAGGTGTCTTGCTGGCTATCGGCTTCAAGATCGTAGGTTTCCCGCTGGCCGTCACATTGGGACTATTTATCGGCGTCCTCAACCTGATCCCCTACCTGCAAGCCATCGGCTTGATACCAATGGTAATCCTCAGTCTACTTAAATCAGCGGAAACGGGACAAAACTTCTGGCTCATTTTCGGATCGGGTTTGTTGATACTCGGAATCGTACAGTGCATTCAAGATTTATATCTCACCCCCCGCATAATGGGAAAAGCGATGGGACTAAATCCGGCCATCATCCTTCTTTCTCTCTCCATTTGGGGAACTTTACTGGGATTTATCGGATTGATCATCGCATTGCCGCTCACAACCCTCTGTCTGTCTTATTATAAGCGTTTTATCTTAATGGAAGAGGACACTACCCCACCACCTCCTGCCGATAATCAACCTTCAGAAGAAAAATAAATGTACTTTTTTTGAAAAAAAGTTAGCCCTACTATTGCAAATTCAAAAATAAACCCTACCTTTGCACCCGCAATACAGAAGTAAAGCATACCGCGATACAGAGTATTCAAATGATGATTCGCTAGCTCAGCAGGTAGAGCACATCCCTTTTAAGGATGGGGTCCTGGGTTCGAACCCCAGGCGGATCACTGAAAACAAAAGAAAAATCAAGCAAATCCCTGATAATCAAGTGTTATCGGGGATTTCTTTTTTCTAGCAGGTGGCAGAAAATAGCCGTTTCAAGCATATTATCGGTGGATAAATCGTGGGACTAAAATTTAATCGAAAAAAATCCCACGAATTTGCATCTTTCTCACTGATTCATAGTGTTTTGCACAGCACTACTTTGGAAGAGAATACATAGTTTTGTAACTCTAAAAACGATGTAAAAATGGCTCGTAAATCATTTTCTGTTTTGTTCTTCATCAAGAAAGGCAAACTATTAAAGAACGGTGAAGCACCCGTGTGCATGAGAATTACCGTAAACGGTTGTATGGTAGATATTTCTATCAAAAGAAGCTGTCCCGTAAACCTATGGAATCAGGCAAAAGAGAATTCAAAAGGCAAAGACCGTATGTCGGTGGAACTGAACCACTACTTAGAAATCACACGTTCACGCATACACCAAATTTATAGGGAACTGGAAACTTCCGACAAGGTTATCAATGTCGATCTGGTAAAAAAGTTGTTTTATGGTGTGGACGAAGATAACAAAACACTATTGCAGGTATTCAGGGAGCATAATGAGCAAAGCCGTAAGTTGATCGGGAAAGACTTTGTTAGTAAGACCGTGCAACGGTATGAAACCACTACCCGATATTTGGAGGAATTCATCAAGAAAGAATATCAGCTATCGGATATTCCCCTGAATAACTTGGAAGCAAACTTCATTTCTAAGTTTGACGCTTTCTTGAAGATTGAAAAAGGTTGTGCGCAGAACTCCGCTATCACCCGATTGAAGAACTTGAAGAAGATTATCCGCATTGCTTTAGAAAACGATTGGATTAAAAAAGATCCATTCGCTTACTATCGCTTTAAGTTGGAAGAAACTGATCCTGAATTTCTCACAATGGATGAAATTAAAATCATTCTCGCCAAAGAGTTTACTATTAAGCGAGTAGAGCAAGTACGGGATATTTTTGTTTTTTGCATTTTTACAGGTTTGGCTTTCAGCGATGTGAAAGATTTATCTCCTGAACATTTAGTAAGAGATAACAAAGGTGAGCTTTGGATAAGAAAGAACCGCCAAAAAACAAAAATCATGTGTAATATTCCTATCTTGCCTGTGGCTGCTTCTATTCTTGAAAAGTATAAGGATGTGGCAGAATGTACCGGAAAACTATTGCCAGTATTAAGCAATCAACGCATGAACAGTTATTTGAAAGAGATTGCAGATGTATGCGGATTACAGAAAAATCTGTGCACACATTCAGCCCGGCACTCCTACGCCACCTCTATATGCCTAGCGAATGGCGTAAGCATGGAGAACGTAGCCAAGATGTTAGGTCATGCCGATACCAGCGTAACAAAACACTATGCACGGGTGCTGGATCAGAATATTTTAAAGGATATGCAGAAAGTAAATAGCTGTTTATCGGAATTGGCAATATAAATAAGGTAGCAGCCAATATAGAAAAAGGATTGGGAGGGACTATCCACAATTTTGTGTAAATTCAAAACTACAGGAACCGAATCCGGGTTTAAACCCGGATTCGGTTTTCAAATATAGTCAAAAACTGATTAAAAATCAGTCCCCAGTTCCATATGGGTTGAT
>NZ_JAMBQG010000008.1:0-270349 GCF_023369805.1 Parabacteroides leei | reverse complement strand
ATTTGAACAGTACGGAGCGTACAGCAGCTAATATATCAGTGAAAGCCGGGAATATAACCAAGCCGGTTGCTATCAAGCAGTCAGGTTCAACGTTTAGTGTTTCCAAAACAGAGATTGAGTTAGAAAATACGGTAACTTCCGGTTCTGTAACAGTAAAAGGAACTGATGGTTTGCCATGGACGGTAAGTCCGTCTGAGCAAACTAATGGAATAACACCAGCAACTAGCTCTTCCACTGCCACCGGAGCTGACCAGACGCTAACATTTAACGCTACTGCCAATACGGGGGGGGCTCGTGAAGCAACGTTTACTGTTGCTGTACCAGGAGGTAATCATTCTAAAACAGTAAAGGTTAAACAGAAGGATGGATTGACTAATGCAGTGATGATTGATCAGGCGTTAGTAACAGCTTACAAGGAGGCGTACCCTAGCAGCGACTATCCTCCATTTAATTATGATCATGAAGATACAAATGGAAGTGGTAGCGATTATAAAGGAAATTCAAGTGATTATACAATAAGTATACCTTATACAGTTGAGGTTGAGAGTACGCAATCCGCCAATAGTTATAGATATAGCGAGACGGGTGTATTGAAATATTGTAGGTCAAAGGGAACGGGTTGGCGAGTGCCTACCGCGATAGAGTTGTTCGCTATGTATACAAAGTGTAAAGGTGCGAATGAAGATGCGTCGGATAGCGAGGCCGCATCGAGCGCACTTGGGGCAAAGTTTATTTTCTACCCATACTGGAGCAGTTCGGTGAGCCAAGGAAATAACAAGTACCGTGTCAGCATTGCGATGGGTAATGGCTTAATCGGGAAAGATGCTACGATGTATACATGTCGAGTACGTTGTGTCCGCGACATATAAGGTGTGTCCAGCTAACTTAATAAATGATGATGGTCTGTAATCCGAGGTTTGGAGGGCGTTAGAATACCCTTGTAACAGAGAAAACAGAGACTGGTCCATCGGTAAAGAGCGATCAAGAGCATTTACCAAACCACGCTCCGGTGCTTTACTCCAACGGGTAAGGTATTGAACGGAAGAGCGAAAAGGCAGCGGTGAGAGAACCGTGTCAGGTGAATATATAGAAAAAGGTGAACCAAAATGACAGGTTTTGTAGGGGTAGGGTTTGCCCACCCTTTGCGACAAGAATATAACAACCGGTGAAGAAGGGCGGGCAGACCCCGCCCCTACGGCCGAACCTGCCTGTTCCATTGTGACGGCGCCTGTAAGGGCGGTTCGCGAACCGCCCCTACCAACGCACTACATTCATATTTGACAATAATTGAAACATTCATATCTGATAAAAAGCGATCTTTGACATATTGAGGGTTTGAAGAAAAATAGTAAGGCGGTTACGGGGTATATTGCCTTGAATTGATTACATTTGCATGTATATATTTGTATATATAATAATGTATAATTGTATCGTCTTATGAAAGATAGTTACATTCGATTCGATTGGGCCATAAAGAGGCTTCTGCGGCAGAAAGCCAATTTCGGCGTGCTGGAAGGGCTGCTTACCGTGTTGTTGGATGAAAAGGTGGAGATCATCGAACTGCTGGAAAGCGAAGGCAACCAGCAATCCTTTGACGACAAATTCAACCGGGTAGACATCAAGGCTAAAAACAGCAAGGGGGAGATCATCATCGTGGAAGTACAGAACACACGTGAACTGGCTTTTCTGGAACGTATCCTCTATGGTGTGGCGAAAGCCATCACCGAGCATATCTCTTTAGGGACGAGTTATTATGAGGTGAAGAAAATCTACTCCGTAAATATTCTTTACTTCGATATCGGCAAGGGAAACGATTACCTGTACCACGGCCAGAATATCTTCACCGGCGTACATACCGGCGATCGTCTGGAAGTGAGCGTAAAGGAGAAAGATGCCCTGGTGCATAAACTACCGGCAGAGATTTTTCCCGAGTACTTTCTGATCCGTGTGAACGAGTTCAACCAGGTAGCCGTCACTCCGTTGGAGGAATGGATAGCCTATCTGAAAGACGGCACGATCCGTCCCGACACGACCGCTCCCGGTTTGAAGGAGGCGCGTGAAAAGCTGATCTATCATAATATGAGTGACGCGGAACGCCGTGCCTATGATAATCACTTGAGTGAAATTATGATCCAAAATGATACGTTGGAAGGAACCAGGCTGGAAGGTCGCCAGGAAGGTTTCGCGGAAGGCCGCCAGGAAGGTGAGCTCTTAAAACAAAAGGAAATTGCAACCGATATGAAACAGTTGGGTCTGGATATTCAGCTTATCTCGCAGGCAACCGGTTTGACTGCCGAAGAAATAGCGAAGCTGTAATATACCGTATAAGACCCTTTTTCTTCAAACCCTCAATATCTCGAACAAAGAGATATCGAGGGTTTTTTTATGCCCTCACGGAAGTGACAGGTGACAAGTGACAGTTGACAGTTGGGCTTCGCGTTCGGAGATAAACAGAAATAGAATAAAACAAGATAGGAAAACAGAGATTATGTTACAATATAAACAACAACAAACATGAACAAAACAGACTTAATCAACGAAGTCGCCTTTAAGATGGGCGTACCGCGATATCAATCGCTTAAATTTATCAATACGTTCGAAGCAGTGCTGGCAGATGCGATCAGAGGTGATAATTCCCTTATGCTGCAAGGATTCGGTACTTTTTCTCCGTGGAAACAGACCGAGCGGGTGGGGCGTAACCCCCGGGCAGGTACTACCTGTGTGATCCGGCCGCGTACCAGCGTGAAGTTTAAACCGGGAAAGCAATTGCTGCAGACCCTTAATTCGGCCCCGGATAAATGATACGCTACGAAAAAGTGAAAGAGACAGCCGGGCTGTTGGCGCTGGCTGCTACTCTCTTTTCCTGCGGGACTTTCCGGCCGGAAACGGGCGGTAATAGAGGGGGCATTACGCCGGTGCGCCACGCCGAAATCCCGCAGATACAGATAGATGCGGCTGCTGTGTACGGGCGGATGGTGAGTTATGTTACTCCCGAAGTCTGTGTTACCGCTCCCCATACCGTCACCCGAAAGCTGACGGCTTATATCGCTTATCCTGCCGGCGGTACCGCCGTCGACCCCCGTTATGGCAATAACCGGGCGGAACTGGAGAAGCTCTGCGGAGAACTGGACGTCCTGTTACGGGATGGAAACCCTGTAAGGAACATTCGTCTGACAGGCTATGCTTCGCCCGACGGTAATACGTCGGCCAACGAACGTCTGTCTGCCGGACGGGTATTGGCATTAAAGAAGTACCTGCAGGATAAACGTTACCTGCCTGACAACAGCCAGGTCACCATCGATTGGGTAGGTGAGGATTGGCGGGGGCTGGCCCGCCTGCTGGAAACAACTCCGGTAAAGAGCTATGCCTCCCGTGTACTGGCGTTGCTCGACAGTATCCCGGATGCCGATACCAGGCGCAGGCAATTACGCCGCCTGGATAAGGGTGCCGTATATAAAGAGTTGGAGAGAACCTTTTTTGCCCGTCTGCGACGCATTGAACTGGAAATAAGCGGGGAGGTGGAGAGTGAAGAAAAGAAGACGGCCGATATGGATGTATTAGTCGACCGGGTGTATTCGTCACCGGAAAAGATGTCGCTCGCAGAGTTCTTGCAGGTGGCTTCGCTGTACCGTCCGGGAACGGAGCAGTATCGCGAGATATATGAGCTCGCAGCTTATCGCTTTCCCGCTTGCGGAGTAGCACAATTGAATGCTTCGGCGGCCTCGCTGGCGCTCGGGGATAAGGAGGCGGCCCGCTATTTCCTGCAACGGTGCGACGACGATCCCCGTTCGTATATCAACCGGGGTGTCTTATTATTGATGGAGGGTGACGGGGAGGCTGCTTGCGGATACTTCCGCAAAGCAATGCCCCAGAATCCCCGCCTGGCAAGGGAGAACTTATCGGTGGCATTGAAAATGATGGCATTGTCCGGCATGTAAGCGTAAAATCGTCTCGGTTTCGTTGTACATGCTTGTTGGCCGGAAAGAGAATTCACTCTTTCCGGCTAATTTTTTATATTATGTACGATACATTGAAATCGTTGTTCGGCAGAAAGAAGCCGTCGGTAAGTAAGTTTGAAATCATCCTGAGTGAATTACCCCCTGTCAGGCGTTTGTATTACCGGCAGCTGGCTTATAAAGTAGCTCTTTGCGAATGGGATTACCTGACGGTAGATTACAAAACGTTCCTTACGAATTTTATCACACGCGACTGGCAGCGGTCGGTCGATTACCTGCTGGAGCATACCGCGCTGGGGGAGCTGCGGTTCGACCTGCAGGAGCCTGACATCATCCAGCGTTTTATCGGCCTGACGGAAGGGAGGGCATTCGGGCATGAGGCTTCCTTTGTCCATCTGGCTTTCTCGCTTCGTCTATCCTTCACCTATGATTACGACATCGAGTATTTCGGAGACAAATTGCGTTCGATAATTCTCACAGCCACCGATCTCAATATGCTGAAAGACAAGACCCCCGTCACCAATGAACCTGGGTATATCGGACCGCGTGTGAAATAAGTATAAAACCCGGGGGGAGAACAGGTTCGGTGATAGAGAGGATGAATGTCTCGTTGTCGTGCTTGAGACCCTCTTCTCTCCCCTTATTATCGCAGAGAGTTCCTACTTCGCTTATCCTATATTTGTTTTGTGTTTCGATAACGGGTATTAACTAATACATTATTAATTATGGCAATGAAGTTTAAGTTGGTAACAAGAAAGAACATGGGGCCGGACAAGGAAGAAGTACCGGAGAAAATCTATGCACAGATGGTGTGTGGCGATTATGTTCCTTTTGAAGAGTTTATTGAGGAAATAGCCGATAGTTCGGGTGTAGGCAGTGCCGGGGTAAAAGCGGTGATCGACCGTTCGGTGGTTATCCTGGTTCGCCATTTGCAGCATGGACGAAGGGTACATTTCGGGGATCTCGGTCATTTCCGGTATAACTTCGGTTCGGAGGGCGTGACAGATGAAAAGAGTTTTACTACGAGTATGATCCGCGAACCGAAAGTTCGTTTCTTCCCGGGCAAAGAGTTGCGTGTCGCTAAAAGCCGTACGAGTTTCGAAAAGATGTCGTTGGAGAAAAAAGACGAAGGCGAAGGTGGTGGTGAAGACGACAGACCGGTGATCGAGTGAGTTGACAGTTGACAGTTAAAAGACGGAGATTATGAAACGGTTAACGGTTCAGTTGATTATTGCAATCCTGCTCACATTGAGCGGGATTGTTCTTCTCTTCAGCGGATTCTGGATCGATCCGCAGGGATTGATCGATAACAGCGTATTGGTGGCTTTCGGTGAGATCAGTACGTTTGCGGGTGCCCTTTTCGGGGTTGATTATACCTATAAATTTAAAATCAATGACAATGGAAAGTAGAAGTAAAAAGACCGGGTTAAGTGAACATTTCACGTTGGAAGAGCTTACGTATAGCCGTACCGCAGTAGAGAATGCGATAGCCAATGAACCGCCTGCTCAGGTAAGAGCATCGTTGCAGCATCTGGTCGGTTGTTTGCTGGAACCGTTGCGGCAATTGTATAAGAAGCCGATCGCCATTCTGAGCGGTTACCGGAATAAAGAGGTGAACCGTCTGGTGGGCGGTGTGGCTACGAGCCAGCATGTGAAGGGGGAGGCAGCCGATTGTTATACTCCCGAAGGCCCGGAGAAGTTGCTGGAACTGTTGATGCGATCGGGCTTACCTTTCGACCAGGCTATCTTATACAAACGCCGCCGTTTCCTGCATCTTTCGTTGAAGCAATTCGGAAAGAACCGGATGCAAGTACTTGTTTATATGCTCTGTATTGCCTGTTTATTCTTTAGCTGTGGTATGAAAAAAACTGTGCGCCGGCAGGAAAATGCAAATCGGAACGAGTCGGTCAGAATAGACCGCAACGACAGCTTGTTATTACAAAGTCGCTCTATCCTGAACGACTCCTTATCGTGGGAACTAAAGCAGGTCATTTTCCTTCCACCAGACAGTTCGGGCAGGCAACCCCTGCAAAGCCTTACCGTAGCCCGCCTGCAACAGGTTAGCAGCAGTATCGACAGCCTGGCCTCTGTTTCTGCTACGCAACAATCCTATACCGCGAGAACAGTGGAAGAAATACAAAAACAGGAAGTACGTCACACCAGTAACTACCGTATTCTGATCTTAACCGTAGCTGGGCTTTGCTTCTTTATAGGAGGGATGATCTATATTAAAAGGAAAAGAGTAGAACTTACTTGATGGAATATTTTAGATATTCAGGATCCCTTCGTATATCCCAAACCGCTGTGATACATACATTGTTTCCTTCTATATAATATATAAGTTTGAAGTGTTTCTCAACGACCAGCGAATGATATTCTTTTTCTCTATTGGCTAAAAAAGGTTCTACCGGTCCTGCATATGCAAATGGTAGATATCCTCCAGGTCGAGTTGTGCAATGGGCATCCATTTTACGATATATTCCATCGATTATATTTTTTACGGAGTTCCTCTGTAGTCAATCCTAAACCTTGACGAGCTTCTTCTTCAGCCTGATCCAGTCGTTTATTCAGTTCTTCAAGAGTATATTGACAGGGTGGACGTTGGATCTCTGTATTGAATCCGTATGCAGCCTGAGGCTCATTTACGCTTTGTGAAGTTTCTTCCGGTAATGGATATTCTTTTTTTGTCATGGTTGGTTATTCTTTTTAAGTTATACTGCAAATGTAATGAATTCCTTGTAACTAAAAGGAGATAACTAAATATTTCTTTGAAATAAATTATGTAACAGGCCTTCTTTAACGTCAGTGCAGTTTTATATACCCTAATTTTGTATACCGTATATTCCGGGAGGTATAATGTTTGATCACCTTAGCCGAGCGGATATGCATTTTCTCTCCGGCCTGATAAGCATGGTCGGTATTACTTAACTTACCGCTTTCCAAGCTGCGGTCGGTTGCACGAATGGTGAAGAAAAACAGGTTGCCTGCTTCGTCCGAAGCAACGATTTTCTGGTCGACGTAAAAATGGGGGGTTCCCCGGATAGTACGGGTCTTATATGGATTATCTTCCACTTTGACCCGCAGGATGGAAAGATGCAGCTCACTAAGTTTTTCGTCTATTACTCCGACAAATCGACTAACGGGTACTTTGTGCATACGGGAAGTATATAGATCCTGATGAACCCATGCATAGGTTGCCGCCAGTTCCTTAAAACGCCTTTCGCTTTGTACACGCGCGTCATATTTATTGGCAATCCATGCCACATACTTAGGGTCGATCGTTACGATCTGATATAAACGGTATCCGCGATATTTGCCGAAAGTGATAACGTCGTCGGCATTGTGGGATATGGAGTCGATACGGGGAGTAATGTTCAGCCTGGCGAAGGAGTTGGCTACGGCCTTCATTGCTTTTTCTACTGAGTTGATCGCATTGACCTCCAATGTAGAAAGGAAAACATTCGGATGATATTCAGCACCCGGATTATAGAACCAAAGCGTATAATAAGCGGTCTTTTCATTAGGCAAAAGAATATAGTACACGCCTTTGTCAGCATTTCTTCCTTCGTTAAACTCTTTCAGTTTATCCAGGACAAATTGTTCGATATAGTCTGAAATGTTACTCATAAAACTCATCCTCCTCATATTCTTCCCTAACAAATATATGAAAAGAGGATGAATTATCCTAATAAAATCGTGATTATAACAGGGAAGTAGCCCCTTTTCGATTATATCAAACGGTTCTCCGCAAAGTATTTCCAAAGCGGGGCAGCGTGTATGGCCTGTTTGATCTGATCTGTTTCCAGTAGCTCCTTTACTTCGTCGAGCGTAAGGATATGGACGGTCAGGTCTTCCGTATCCTCCAGGTGCTGGGTGGTGACTTGTTCGACATCGGTAGCCAGAAAGCAGTGAGTCAGATTGGTATGTGTTCCCGGATTGGCGGAAACTGTCATATATTCAGTCCATTCTCCGTTGCCAAAACCTGTTTCTTCCAATAGCTCACGTTGGGCGGAAACGAGTGGGGAAGGGTCTTCTTTTTCACAGACTCCCGCGCATAATTCGAAAGAGGTTTCGCCTAATCCATGACGATACTGCCGCACGAAGACAAATTTATGCTCTTTGGTAATTGCTATGACATTGATCCAGTCCGGGTATTCAAAAACATAATATTCCGGTATCTGGTTGCCGTTGGGAAGTTCTACATGCTCGCTACGAACTGTCAACCAAGGCTTACGGTGAAGATAGGTGCTTTCAAGCACTTTCCATTTTCTATCATTCAAGTTTTTCATATATTTGTATCAAGTTTTTTTGTTACTTAAACTAACGGACAGCCGGATTGTTTATTATAAAAGTAGGAACCACTAAATTTATTATTCGATGAAGATACACGAATATCAGGCGAAAAAACTCTTTTCTGATTATGGAATACCGGTCGAACGGCATATTTTATGTAGTACACCGGATGAAGCCGTGGCTGCTTTTAGCCAGTTGGGAGAAGAAAAGGTTGCCATCAAGGCACAAGTACTGACCGGAGGCAGGGGCAAAGCCGGCGGTGTGAAACTGGCAGGTAATGCAGAAGAAGCCCTTCAGTATGCAGAAAACATTCTAGGTATGACGATCAAAGATTATCCCGTTACCCGGGTGATTGTCAGTGAAGCCGTGAATATCCATCTGGAATATTATATCAGTTTTGTGATCGACCGTAATTCCCGCTCGGTCGTCCTGATGATGAGTGCCGAAGGTGGCATGGATATAGAAGATGTCGCTCATCGCGCCCCTGAAAAGATCTTTCATTTCCGGATCGATCCGATGATCGGAATTCCGGATTATCTGGCCCGGCGTTATGCTTTTACTTTGTTCGATAAGTTGTCGCAGGTGAATCAATTAGCAGGTATCATACAAAATATGTATCGTTTGTTTATTGAGAAAGATGCTTCCCTGGTGGAGATAAACCCGCTGGTAATGACCCGTGAAGGAGTCTTGATCGCCATCGATGCCAAGATGACTTTCGATGATAATGCGTTGTATCGCCAACCTGGCGTATTGTCTCTTTTCGAACCAACGGAGGAAGAAAAGATAGAAGTCAGGGCAAAAGAAAGTGGTTTCAGTTATGTGTATATGGGCGGTGAGATCGGCTGTATGGTGAACGGTGCCGGTTTGGCAATGGCGACAATGGATATGATTAAGCTTTATGGTGGCGATCCGGCCAATTTCCTTGATATCGGAGGAAGTTCTAATCCGGAAAAAGTGATTGAGGCCATGAAGTTGTTGTTGAAAGATCCCAATGTAAAAGTGGTATTAATCAATATATTCGGGGGAATAACCCGTTGCGATGATGTTGCTTACGGTTTACTGAAAGCTTTCGAACAGATAGAGAATGATATTCCCGTTATTGTCCGCCTGACCGGAACTAACGAAAAGGAAGGGCGCGACCTGTTGCGCAATACGCGTTTTAAAGTGGCTGAAACAATGGGTGAAGCAACCCGGATGGCCGTAGAATTATCAAAAAACCAGTAAGAAAGGATAATCATCATGAGCATACTTATTAATAAATCAACCCGCTTGATCGTGCAGGGTATTACCGGACGCGACGGCCTTTTCCATGCGCTGAAAATGAAAGAATACGGAACGAATGTGGTAGGAGGTACTTCACCGGGTAAAGGTGGAACCGAGATAGAACATATTCCGGTATTCAATACGATGTATGATGCCGTTCAGCAAACACAGGCGAACACATCTATCATATTTGTTCCCGCCCGTTTTGCTGCCGATGCGATCATGGAGGCCGCCGATGCGGGTATAGGATTAATTATTTGTATCACAGAAGGAATACCTACGATAGATGTGATCAGAGCCTATTGTTTTGTACAGATGAAAGGAGCGAAACTGATCGGACCGAATTGTCCCGGTCTGATCTCGCCGGGAGAGAGCCTTGTCGGCATTCTTCCCGGAAAAGTGTTTATGAAAGGACATACAGGTGTGTTAAGCAGAAGCGGAACACTCACTTATGAAGTCGTTTATCATCTTACAGCCAATGGAATGGGACAATCTACAGCCGTAGGAATGGGGGGTGATCCTGTTGTGGGACTTTACTTCCGTGAATTACTGGAAATGTTTGAAAATGATCCTGATACGCATTCAATCGTGATGATCGGAGAGATCGGTGGTAATGCGGAAGAGCTGGCGGCAGAATATATACGCAAGCATGTGACCAAGCCTGTCGTTGGATTCATTGCCGGACAATCTGCCCCGCCGGGTAAACAAATGGGACATGCCGGGGCAATTATCTCCGGAGGAACCGGTACAGCCGTTGAAAAAATACGGGCGATGGAAGAGGCAGGCATACGAGTTGCCAGCGAACCATCTGAAATACCGGAGCTTTTAAGTAATAAATAGCAACTTTATCCCTATCTTTGCACCTTCGTAAGAATGAGTAAATGAATAGAGATGATAATTTCGGCAGATTGCTGGCGTTGCTATTAATCACGCTATGTATCTGTCTGGGGCTATATTATCTGCCGGACCAGTTGTTCGGACAGAAAATAAAAAAGGTTGACTTACTTTCGGATTTACGGGTAAAGACGCAATCACTATCAATGGATTCACTGCGTAAGCAGCTTGAACAGCCGGATACGTTGCAAATAGACTCGGTTGCTTTGCGTGATTCGATTATCCGTTCTACGGGGATCGATTCGGCGGCATTGGCTTTGCGCGATTCATTGTACAATGTGATGTATTCCGTTCAGGGAGCCGATTCGCTCGGTACGCATATCGAAGATTATTCGGTCGGTCATATCGGGTTGAAGCGTTTCTTTGCCGCACTCAAAAAGGGTAAAGAACTAAAACGTCCGGTTCGCGTTGCCTTTCTTGGCGACTCGTTTATCGAAGGGGATATTGTTGTTGCAGACCTGCGTTCGGCTTTGCAGAAAGAGTTTGGTGGCCGTGGAGTCGGCTTTGTACCGATTGCATCAGTCGCTTCGCAATTTCGTCCGACTGTCGAACAGCGCTCGGAAGGATGGCATACCTGGTCGATGCTGACTGATCGTGATCATGGTTATACGCTTTCGGGTATGATGTTTGAACCGAAGGGAGAAAAAGCTTCGGTTTCTGTTAAGACAACAAACCGTTATCCGGAGTTGCAGACTGTTTCTTCCCTGAAATTCCTGTATGAACAAAATACGGTAACCCGTATGAAACTGCTTTGTAACGGTGAACCGGATACAATCAGCGAACTGTTGCCGGCAACGACTGAAATAACCCAATACGAAAAGAAAGGAACATTTACCGAAGCTTCGTTCTCGTTTACAGAGACGGATGGTTTCCGGGCATTAGGTGTTGCGATGGAAGATAATTCGGGTATTGTGGTAGACAATTATTCTTTACGGGGAAATTCCGGAATAATTCTTGCCCGTCTGGACAGTGCCCGCTGCCGGAGCTTGAGTAAGGTGCGGCCGTATGATCTGATCATTCTCCAATATGGTTTGAATGTAGTGAGCGACAGTGTCCTGCATTACGGATGGTACAACAGCCGTATGACGGAGGCTGTTCGGCGTGTTCAGGTTTGTTTCCCGGAAGCAGATATATTGCTGCTCGGTGTTTCCGACCGCAGTCATCAGGAGGACGGCGCATTTGAAACCATGCCTGCCGTATTGGCTTTACTTCATACACAGCGACAGATTGCCCGTAAGACCGGTATCCCGTTCTGGAACACGTTTGGGGGAATGGGTGGAGAAAACAGTATGGTACGCTTCGTCGAAAATAACTGGGCGAGCAAGGATTATACGCACCTCAGTTTTCGTGGAGGACGCGAAATAGCTACGGCGTTAATGAAAGCATTATTGTTAGAAAAGGAATTTTATGATGAAGCAGACAAAGTGGTTAATTAACCTGTCGGTTTTAATGGTGCTGATTGCGATCACCATAGGGGCGACGAATCTTTCGCCAGCCCGTTCGTCTGTTCGGGATACAGGAATGGTTTTGCAGGATACACTGGCCTCACCGGACACTGTTGCATTGCCTTCCGCCTCTTATAAGATAGGTGTTGCTGTCGATTCTATCCTGTTGCCTGCATCGGATAGCGTAAATGAATATGCTCCTTTAATGGGCTTCTTTGCCGCGCTCGATTCATTACGTGCCGGAAAAGATACAGTCGTCACAATCGTTCAGCTGGGCGATTCACATATTCAGGCCGGTCATTACAGCGGACGTATGATGCGTCTTTTACAGCAACAGTTCGGTAATGCAGGACGTGGCTGGGTGGCTCCTTTTAAATTGAGCAAGACCAATGAACCGGACGATTATTTCATTTCATCTGTTGCCAAAGAATGGGTTGCCGGACGTTGTATACAGAATAACAGGAAGGCTCCGATCGGGCCCGGTGGAATCGGTATCCAGTCCGTATCGCCTTCTATTAACTTCGATATCAGTATGGCTCCGAACAATGGGGCCGGATACTCTTTTAACCAGGCTGTTATTTACCGGGGAGAAAAGTCTATGCCGATGCTTCCTGCCGGTAAATTGAAAGATTCGATCAGGACTTCTCTAAGCACGGCCTCGTGTGCACCGGGTGTTGTGGCCGATACATTCCGTATCTCGTGCCTGGCTGATACATTGCAGTTGCACAGTACCCGCCGGAAGCAAGGGACGGATAATCTGTTGCCTGCCTCTTCTTTTAAGAATGTTTATTATGGCTTCAATCTGACCAATGGCCAACCGGGTATATTATATCATTCGGTAGGAGTGAACGGAGCCATGTTTGTTAATTATACAGACGAAAATTATGTCCGTCAGCTGGCTTTATTGAACCCATCGTTATTGATTATATCGCTGGGGACGAACGAGACTTTCGGCAGACGTTTTACCCGTAATGAGTTCGCCGGACAGATCGAAGACTTTATCTCTTTGGTAAAAAAACAGATGCCACATACGGCTATCCTGCTTACTACGCCGCCCGAATGCTATAAACGGGTGACTGTAAACAAGAAACGTACCTATGTGCGCAATGAAAATACAGAACGCGCGGCAAAAGCTATTATAGAAGTAGCCCGTCGTGAAGGCCTTGCCTGTTGGGACTTATTTGCTGCCACAGGTGGAAAAACTTCGAGTTCCAAATGGCATAAGGCCGGACTGATGGGGCGCGACCGTGTTCATTTTACTAAAGAAGGCTATCAGGAGCAGGGACTTTTATTGTATCGCGCCCTGATGCAAACATATAACCGATATATTACAGGCAACGATGTTCGATAATCTGGATTTCTCAAAACTGGGCGAGATACTTACCTATCACCGTCTTTCACCGATACTGTTCAGCAGCGGGCTGTTCTTCTTTTTATTTATAGGCTTCCTGATCATTTACATGTCACTCAGGAAGCATTTGTTGGCCCGTATTATATATGTAACGCTGTTCTCCCTTTATTTCTATTATAAGAGTAGCGGGCTTTGGTTCTTCCTGTTGTTGTTTACCGCCACGTCCGACTTTTGTATTGCACAGGGGATATTCCATACTTCAGCCCAGTGGAAACGTAAGTTGTTGGTAGTAGTTAGTTTATGTATAAATCTCGGTTTGTTGGGATATTTTAAATACTTCAACTTCCTGTTGGAGATTATTGCGACTGTTACACGGGAGTTCGGCTATCAGTTTGGGAATACTTCCATGCAAAGCGTCACTTATCAGCCGATGGATATTTTCCTGCCTGTCGGTATTTCTTTTTTCACTTTCCAAACGATCAGTTATGTCATTGATGTATACCGTGGAAAGATAACACCATTAACCCGTTGGATCGATTATGTGTTTTATGTATCGTTCTTTCCGCAGTTGGTGGCCGGTCCGATCGTTCGTGCCCGCGATTTTATCCCACAGATTTATAAGAATCCGATTGTTACACGCTCAGAGTTTGGAGAAGGTTTGTTTTTGGTATTGTGCGGTCTGTTTAAGAAAACGGTGATTTCCGATTATATCAGCATGAATTTCGTAGATCGTGTATTTGATGCCCCGTTGCTCTATACGGGAGTAGAGAATCTCTTGGGTGTTTATGGCTACGCATTGCAGATCTATTGCGATTTCTCCGGGTATTCGGATATGGCGATCGGTATTGCTTTATTGCTGGGATTCCGTTTCAATATGAACTTTGACTCGCCCTATCAATCGGCCACTATTACAGAGTTTTGGCGGCGCTGGCATATTTCTCTTTCTTCCTGGTTGAAGGATTATTTGTATATCTCGTTGGGAGGAAACCGGAAAGGGAAGGTTCGCACGTATATAAATCTGTTGATTACGATGTTGCTGGGTGGTTTATGGCATGGAGCTTCTATGAGTTTTATCATTTGGGGCGCTATACATGGAGTGGCACTGGCTATCCATAAGTTTATCATGGGGCGATTCGGTAGTTTCAAACAATTAGGTTCGGAGATGAAACCCTGGCGCAGGGTGTTGGGTATATTTATCACTTTCCATCTGGTTTGTTTCGGTTGGATATTCTTCCGCGCCGACTCACTGCAAACGGTAAAAGAGATGCTTACGCAAATCTGTACGAACTTCCATCCGGAAGTGTTTACCCAGTTTGTAACCGGTTATAAGGGAGTTTTTATATTGATGATAATAGGTTATGTGTTGCACTTTATGCCTAAGTCGGCAGAGAATGCTCTGCAGGGTGTGGTAACCCGGTCTCCACTGTTGGTGCAGGCGGTTATTCTGGCTGTCATGGTTTTCGTTGTCGTACAATTCAAGAGTGCCGGTGTGCAGCCGTTTATCTATTTCCAGTTCTGATGTAAACTAAATATTTCTATAATTATAAAGCGACCACGCTACTGTTTCTGCTCCTGAGTGTTTTTGCCTGCGGAATATCAGGAGTAAAGACAGTCTATTTATTTTTTATTAGTTTGAAGCTTGGATTCTTAAATGATGCAGATCGGAGCCTGACACCTCCTGGAAAACCTGCAACCCGAACTCCGGTAACACAGCCAGGATATGATCGAATACGTCGGATTGAATGCCTTCGTAAGGTATCCAAACGGTTGTTGCGGCAAAGAAATATAACTCCATCGGTATCCCTTTTTCTGTCGGTTGCAGTTGGCGTACCATGCACGTAAGATCCTTGTTTACGTCAGGATTACTTTTTAGGTAATTCACCAGGTAAGCACGAAAAACACCGAGGTTGGTTTGGCGGCGTCCGTTCACTTTGATAGAATCATCTATATTATGCTCTTCATTATATCTTTCCAGTTCCTTTTGCTTTGTGTCGATATATTCGGTTAATAAGGATATCTTGCGGAATTTGGCAAGCATTTCCGGTGTACAAAAACGTACACTGTTCATGTCGATATTGATCGAGCGTTTAACGCGTCGACCGCCTGATTCCTGCATGCCTCGCCAGTTTTGGAAAGAGTCGCTGACAAGAGCGTAAGGCGGTATCATGGTGATTGTGTTATCGAAATTCCGTACTTTGATCGAGTTCAGTGTCACTTCGATCACAGTTCCGTCTGCGCCGTATTTAGTCATTGTGATCCAGTCGCCCGGACGGAGCATGTCGTTGGCCGACAGTTGGATACCGGCCACAAATCCGAGTATCGTGTCTTTGAATACCAACATAAGGATAGCTGCGGATGCACCCAATCCGGCAAACAATGTAGCGGGTGATTTCCCGATCAGGATACTGATGATAATGATAAACCCGACAAAGAACACAAGTACCTGAATGATCTGCACAAACCCTTTCAACGGTTTATTCTTGAAGGCTTCTTTCCGGTTGTATATTTCGAGGAGCAGATTTAATGCTGCATTGATGAAACGTAATATGACAGCTACAATATAGATACTGCAGATCATTTGAAGAATTCCCAGCAATGTGGGCATTTCTTCTCTCGGAAGCGCAAGCGGTAGCATGATATACACCAAAATGGCCGGTATCAGGTGCATCAGCTTATTGATGATCTTGCGTTCCACAATCAGATCGTCCCATTGGTTCCGGGTCCTTTTGGCAAAGCGTTTAAATAATCCGAGAAAGAGGTAGCGGCAAGTATAATCGATCGCGACGGTTACTATTATAACAAGAAGCAGCACGATCAGGTTATCCCATATGTTTGCCGAATCGTGTACTAAACCCCATTTAACCAGATAACTGTTAATCCATTGTTGTAATTCACTCATAAATATGTCTTTAAAGTTATGAATACAAATATATGGAAAAAATCAGAGCCTCCCAAAAGGTGATATCAAAAGTCTCCCGGTACTAATGTTAATCCGAATACTGATAGACCTTCAATTCGAACTTGGGAACCATCGCAAAGAAATGATCGAATATATCCGATTGAATGCGTTCGTACTCTTTCCATACTTTATTGCGGGAGAAGAAGTAGATTTGAATGGGTACACCATATTCTGTCGATTGTAACTGGCTGATGATTAAGTCCAGATCCGTATTGACTACCGGCAGGCTGGTCAGATACTTTTCGACATACACACGGAACATTTGCGAATTGGTCGGTGTTACGCCTTCGTCCGGTTGATAGTCAGCCAGCAAGGGTATTTCTTTACGGAAAGTATCCAGCATTTCAGGTGTGCAGAACTTAATCGTATTCAGATCGAGGAAAATCGATTTCATAACCCGCCGTCCGCCTGATTCGACCATTCCCCG
The DNA here is from genome assembly GCF_023369805.1 of Parabacteroides leei. Taxonomy (NCBI): domain Bacteria; kingdom Pseudomonadati; phylum Bacteroidota; class Bacteroidia; order Bacteroidales; family Tannerellaceae; genus Parabacteroides; species Parabacteroides leei. The sequence goes on along the minus strand of NZ_JAMBQG010000008.1, from coordinate 253,761 downwards.
CCAGTTCTGGAAGGAGTTATTGACCAGCGTATAAGGCGGAATAGTGGAAATTGTATTATCGAAGTTCTGTATCTTGACTGTGTTCAGCGTAATTTCCTGTACCACACCGTTGGCATTCGATCCCGGTACCGTGATCCAGTCGCCCGGTCGCAGCATATCGTTGGCTGAAAGTTGTATACCTGCTACGAACCCTAATATCGTATCCTTGAATACCAGCATCAGGATAGCGGCCGAAGCACCCAGCCCGGCAAATAAGGTGGCCGGTGATTTCCCCATCAGGATTGCAATAATAACAATAGCACCAATAAAGAAAGCCAACACCTGGAAGACCTGTATGAAACCTTTTATCGACCGGTTCTTGTTTACTTCCCGGTGATTATAGATATCCATGATAACCAGGAGAAAACCGTTAATGGCCAATAGTAATACAAATACGATATAAACAGCACAGATTTTCTGTGAAATCAGTAGCAATTCTTTTCCCCGGATAAAGGCCATCGGAAGCAACGCATACACAATAATACCGGGAATGGCATGTACCAGGTTATGTACAACTTTACGCTTGATCAGCAATGTATCCCAGAAATAATGGCTTTTCTCCGACAATTTTCTAACACTACCTACAAAAATGTATTGACATAAATAATCGACCCCGATTGCTACCGCAATCAATAACACGGCAATAATAAATTCATCGAATGTATCAGCAATCTTCGGATCTACGCCCCAACCAATAAGGAGCTTGTTCATCCAACTACCTAAGTTCACCATAATTTGTATCGTTTTTTATATTGAAAACATTTAACTAGGCATTTGGTTGAGTAATTTAGTAAATAGATTCGTTCGGACAGGGTTTGTCAGCGGATAATTAAAATAAAAAAGCCTAATAATCCCTGATAACAGAAAGGAATCCGGTATCTTTGTAAACCATATATAATTAGTGGTGGTAAAATATCCATGAAAGCATTATTGATGATGATGTTATTTGCAAATACAACGAATCTGTTGGCTGCTCAGAATTCAAAAGCACTTGAAGTAAAAGAATATAAACTGGAAAATGGACTGACCGTCTGGCTGAACGAAGATCACAGCCAGCCGAAAGTGTTTGGAGCTGTGGTTGTAAAAGCGGGAGCAAAAGATTGTCCGGATACAGGGATCGCTCATTATTTCGAGCATATGATGTTTAAGGGAACTGATAAAATCGGAACCATCGACTATGAAGCTGAAAAAATTCTGCTCGACTCTATCTCTGCGAAATACGACGAACTGGCTGTTACTGAAGATGAAGAAGTCCGCACCCGCATACAGCAGGAAATAAACGAATTAAGTATTCAATCCTCCGATTATGTAATACCGAACGAATTCAACCGTTTAATCTCTAAATACGGAGGTTCGGGGTTGAATGCGGCTACATCCTACGATGCTACGATCTATTTCAATACCTTTTCTCCTCAATATATGACCCAATGGGCGGAGATAAACAGCGAACGTTTATTGAATCCAGTTTTCCGTTTGTTTCAAAGTGAGTTGGAAACGGTTTATGAAGAAAAGAATATGTATGGCGATTTTATCGGTGGTCCGGTAATGGATCGTCTGCTTGCCCGATATTTTGCTCCACATCCTTATGCGTATCCGATCATCGGTAGCACAAAGAACCTGAAGAATCCGCGCCTGACGGAGATGCGGAATTTCTTTGAAGAATATTATGTCGCATCCAATATGGCATTGGTTCTGAGTGGCGATTTTGATACAGAAGCTGTGTTGCCCATTCTGGAACGTACTTTTTCGCGTATCCGTCCGGGAGAAGCTCCAAAGAAAGATATTGTGGCTTTACCATCCTTCAAAGGAAAGGAAAAGATGAAGGTCAAATTCCCTGTTCCGTTAGTAAAGGTTATGGGATTGGGGTTCCGGGGTGTTCCGGCTAACCATGAAGATCAGGCGGCGCTCGCCATTGCTGTTAATATGCTGAATAATGCTAACGGTACCGGATTTCTTGACAAACTGATGGTCGACCGGAAAATAATGGCCTGCATGGCTATGAACGAAAGTATGAATGAAGCCGGAATATTGGCTGTCGCCGTTGTACCCAAACTGATGCTTCAAACTTATAGTGGGGCTGAAAAGCTTGTCTGGCGTGAGATCAACCGGATCAAAGAAGGCGATTTCACCGACGAAGTATTTAATAGCCTGAAGCAGGAACAGCGACGTCAATATGCATCCAGCCTTGAAAATATCGATTCGCGTGCCCGGATCATGATGTCCCTTTATTCGCAGGGTAAAAGTTGGGAGGATTATTTGCAGGAAGTGACAAAGATCGATGCTCTGACAAAGGAGGATATCATGCAGGTTGCTCGCAAGTATTTTAGCGAGAATTATCTTTGTGTGACGAAAAAGACCGGCAAATATCCGAAGGATAATTTGATGAAACCGGATTTTACTCCTGTTGTGCCGAAGAACTCGGAGGCCAGTTCCGAATATGCAAAACAATTGGAACAAATGCCGACCCAGACAGTGGAACCTCGTTTTATTGACTTTGAGAAAGACGTACAAATAACAAAGCTTAATCCGCTGGCAACTTTATATACGACTACTAATCCGGTCACCGATATATTTTCGCTTAACCTGATCTATCAGGTCGGGACATTGGAGCAGCCACAGTTAAGCTATCTGGCTAATTATCTCCAGTTTCTAGGGACAGACTCTTTGTCGTTCCAGGACTTCAGAACCCGGTTGCAGGTGTTAGGCAGTACCATGTCTTTCGAGGCAAACGACAAGCAGTTTGTTATTCGTATTACAGGCTTTGATAATCATTTTAAAGAAACTGTTCTTTTGGCCGGCGATTTCATTACACATGTCAAGGCCGACGATAAGCAGATCCGCCAGGTTGTTAATGATGCGAAAGTAACCGAAAAAGCTTTTTTCGAATCCAGTGATAATATTGCAAATGCTTTACTCGAGAAAGTGAAGTATGGTGAACGGTCGCGTTATCTCCGCAAACTATCTCTTTCAGAGATAAAGAAACTGAAAGGAAAGGACCTGCTAGTTATTTTTGCAAACGTCTGCCAGACGGAGTGCGACCTGCATTATTGCGGAACGTTATCTTCCGATCAGGTGGAAGAGCAGTTAAAAGCCTCTATACCGTTAAAAGAGATAACGATTGCTGCCGATTCCGATTATTACCGAGATCCGGAAGTGTATGACAAGTCCGTCGTTTATTTTATGGATATGCCGACAGCGTCGCAAAGTATTGTGTACGGTTTTGCGAAAGGAGAGGTGACGGACGATTTATGGTCGCGTCATGCCTCCCGTTTGTTCTCTGTTTATTTCGGTGGAGATATGTCGTCGTTGATGTTTCAGGAGATAAGGGAATTCCGTTCGTTAGCCTACCGTGTTAGCGGGCGTTATTTATTGCCGCCTCATAAACTGGAAGGAAAAGCCGGTGAGTTTGTTACCATGTTGTCTACCCAAAGCGATAAGACATTGGATGCGATGGAAGTGATGAGCTCTCTGATCAGTGACATGCCGGAGAAGCCGGATAGAATATCGACGGTCAAGCAATTGATCACAAATCAGGTGAACAACGATTACCCATCCTTCAGAGAGTTGTCGGAAAAGGTGGCAGGATATAAAAGGAATGGCTTTGAAAGTGATCCGAATGAAGCTCTATTGGCCGGCATCTCGGATATGGATATGAAAGATATTGTCCGCTTCTACCGTCATAATATCCGACTGAAACCCATTGTTTATGTTATTGTAGGCAATTCTAGGCGTATAGATATGAAGAAGCTGGCTGAGTATGGAGAGATTATCAGATTGAGAAAGAAAGATATTTATAAATAATAATGTATAGTAAAGACGAATTAAAGAACCTGAAACTGGAATTCTGGGAAAGTTTTGCCGCCTTTTGCGAAGTTCAGCCAAACCTGAGAGGACGTAAGAAGATATGGACACTATATGATACCAAGGTGAAAGGAGTGGAACTGAAGTTTGACGCAAACCGTACAGGCGCTTATGTAATCCTTGAAGTGAATCATAAAAGGGAAGATCTCCGGTTGGAAATGTTCGAGCGCCTTTCATGGTATAAGGATACGCTTGAGCAGGATTTTCCGGAAGGTTTGATCTGGGATATTTGTTTTGTAAGGGAAACTGGCAAAGAAGTTGCCCGTATTTATATAGCTAAAGAAGGAATCGATTTCCATCGTAAACAAGATTGGGGAGAATTCTTTACTTTTATGGCGTCGCAGATGTACATTCTGGAACGTAATTTTATGTCGATCGCTGAATATTTGAGAGAGTAAAAATATATGGAACACATTCACACGATATGCCGTATTGCCGGAATAGCAGCCATTGGCTTGTTAACAGCCTGTGGAACACAACAAAGAGATGCTGCGTTGCAGGAAGCCGGAGTAAGTCGTGAACTGGCACAGTTCAGAAAAGAGCATTTCGGGCAGGTCAAGTATAATCTATTTTTCTCCATTCCGGAGACGAAACAGGAACCTGTCAAAGGAAATGCCGAAATTCAATTGTCCTTACAGAAAAAACAGCCGATTATCATAGATTTTCGTGGAGAATCTTCGCAAGTCGCGTTGGTATTGTTGAATGGACAACCTGTTCCTTATGAAGTCAAGAATGAGCATATTCTTATACCGGCAGAAAGAAGTGTTGTCGGAATAAATAAAGTGACCGTTGATTTTATTCCCGCCGACCAGTCTTTGAACAGGAGGGACGAGTTCCTTTATACATTATTGGTTCCTGACCGGGCACGGACTGCTTTTCCCTGTTTCGATCAGCCGGATATGAAGTCTCTGTTTACCCTGACACTGGAAATGCCGGAAGAGTGGCAGGCGGTGGCAAACGGGGCAATCGAGCGTACGGATACAGTGTCTGCTCCTGGTCGTAAGATCATTTCTTTTAAGGAAACGGAGCCGTTAAGCACTTATTTGTTTGCTTTCACTGCCGGAAAGTTTATTTGCGAAACATATACGCGGGACGGAAGAGATATCTCTCTATATCACCGGGAAACTGATCCGAAAAAGATAGCCCAGTGTCCGGCAATCGCATCAGAAGTATTCGATGCATTAGCTTGGATGGAAGAATATACGGATGTCCCGTATCCTTTTGCCAAATATGATCTGATCATCCTTCCCGGATTTCAGTTTGGCGGCATGGAGCATACAGGAGCTACCTTTTATACGGATCGGAGAATGTTTCTTAACGAAAGTCCGACGTTGAACGAGCAATTAAGCCGTAGCGCACTGATTGCCCACGAAACGGCTCACATGTGGTTTGGCGATTATGTCACCATGCAATGGTTTGATGATGTGTGGACGAAAGAGGTTTTTGCCAACTATTTTGCTTCACAGATCGTGACACCTTTGTATCCGAATGTGAATCATGCACTGAGCTTTATGCAGGATTACATTCCACCGGCATATTCAGAAGACCGTACTGCCGGAGCTAATCCTATCAAACAAAACCTGGATAATCTTCGTAATGCAGGTTTGGTTTATGGCAACATTATCTATGATAAGTCGCCGGTAGTCCTTGAAATGCTGATCAAGAAAATGGGGAAGGATGCTTTTCGTCAAGGTATTCAGGAGTATCTGAAAACTTACGCTTATGGGAATGCTACCTGGGACGGGCTTATCAGTATTCTGGATAAATATACTGATGATGATCTGGCCTCCTGGAGTCATATCTGGGTGAATGAAAAAGGAATGCCGGAAATCACAGCTTCGCTCGTTGGCGATAGTCTGATCGTGACTCAGAAAGATCCTTTTAACCGTGGCCTTAACTGGCCGCAGGATCTGTCCTTTCTGATTGTTCCCAAAAACGGGGATCCGGATGAAATTTCAGTTTCTCTCGAGAGAAATTCAAATTTCATCCGAGAGAAACTAAAAATGCTCCCGGAAGAAGGTGGTTTCATTATTCCTAATATAGATGGAAAAGGGTATGGTTTTTTCCATCTGAATGAAACAGATGCCCAAGCATGTGCAGCTTATCTGCCTGGCTGTAAAAATGAGCTGTTGAGAGGTTCCATACTGATCACTCTGTATGAGAATCTGTTAAACCAGGCTATTACTCCGGTATTATTTATGGAAACGATGTTGAACTATTTACCGAAAGAAGATAACTCATTACTCTTTTCCGCAGCTTTGAGTTATATCGGGAATTGTCAACGTCTGTATCCGGCGGAGACGGAAGCTTTAGAAAAGACTTTGTGGCAGATCGTAACAACATCCTCTGTCCCACAGCATCGCCTGCAGGCTTTCCGTTCATATCGTTCTTTGGCTAAATCTCCGGAAGCGATTACTACATTATATAATATATGGAAAAAAGAGCAAGCTCCGGCTGGTTGTATTTTAAGTGAGAATGATTATATCAGTCTATCTTATGTGTTGGCACTTCATTTACCGGAACAGGCTGATACTATTGTCAATACTCAGCAATCGCGTATAACAAACCCTGATCGGAAGCGCGAATATGCATTTATTTCACCATCAGTTTCTCCCCACAAAGAGGTGCGCGACAGTGTCTTTGCCTCTTTGTTGATAGCGGAGAACCGTCGTGTCGAACCCTGGGCTTCTATCGTGTTGGCAAACCTGAATAATCAATTACGACAAAAAGAAGCTATTGCATATATTCGTCCGGCTTTGGAGGAAATGCAGGAGATACAACGTACCGGTGATATATTTTTCCCGACAGCTTGGGCGCGTGCGTTGCTATCCGGGCATATTTCGCCCGAAGCTAGAGCTGAAGTCGATGCATTCTTCGCTACTCATCCGGATTATCCGCCGATGCTGGCAAATAAAATACGGCAACAAGCCGATCATTTATATAGAATTAAATAAGAATAAATTATGGGATGGATTTATTTGTTGCTGGGAGGCCTTTTTGAAATGGGCTGGCCTGTAGGTATGAAACTGGCACAAACAACGGGATCGCGTTTTCTTTATCTTTCAGTTGCTGTTATTTCGATGGCATTAAGCGGATACTTTTTATATCTGGCACAACGGACAATTCCGATCGGCACTGCTTATGTAGTGTGGACGGGAATAGGTGCAGTGGGAACCTTATTGATAGGAATTTTCTTTTTTGGAGACTCGGCAGGTATATGGCGTATCCTTTCAGCTATGTTGGTTATATGTGGAATTATCGGAATAAAACTGGCCTCGTAGAAAAAAAGTAAGCTTATTTGCTAATCTTTTGATAGATTTATTTGCAATTTCAATTATTATTGTAACTTTGCGGCATCAATAAAATAAAAAATGAAAACAAGAGTATCTCATCATCACCATCATCACAACGGGCAATAGTTCGGTGGGCTGTGAGGTGTGTAGATACGCATAAGAAATAAAATAAGGCTTGCCGTCATTCGGTAAGCCTTATTTGTTTTTGGAGAATATAATTTTAAAATAAAGATAAACATGTTACGAATTGCAGTACAATCGAAAGGTCGTTTATACGACGAAACAATGCTATTATTGGAAGAAGCGGGTATCAAACTGAACAGAGGCAAACGTATTTTGCTTTTATCGGCAAAAGGGTTTCCTGTAGAAGTTTTATTTCTCCGCGATGATGATATTCCTCAGTCTGTGGCCAACGGTGTGGCGGATGTAGGTATTGTCGGTGAAAACGAATATGTAGAAAAAGGGGGAGAAGCCCGTTTGGTTAAACGGTTAGGATTCAGTAGATGCCGTGTATCTTTGGCTATTCCGAAAGATGAAGATTATAAGGGGGTGGAATGGTTTGAAGGAAAAACGATTGCTACTTCATATCCTGAAATATTGAAAACCTACCTGAAAGAAAAAGGAGTAAAGGCCGACCTGCATGTGATCAGCGGTTCTGTAGAAATAGCTCCGGGTATCGGTCTGGCAGATGCTATCTTTGATATTGTAAGTTCCGGCAGTACGCTGGTTAGCAATCGTCTGAAAGAAGTAGAAGTCGTTATGCAGAGTGAAGCTCTTTTGATTGCAAACAATGAACTTCCTGAAGAAAAGCTGGCAATCCTCGACGAATTATTGTTCCGTTTCGAAGCTATACAAGTCGCCGAAGGTAAAAAATATGTCTTACTGAATGCCCCCAAAGATAAATTGGATGATATTATCCAGGTTTTACCCGGTATGAAAAGCCCGACAGTAACACCGTTGGCTAACGGCGACTGGGTTTCTGTTCAGTCTGTTATCGACGAGAAACATTTTTGGGAAATCATTGGCAAACTGAAATCGCTGGGTGCTGAAGGTATTCTGGTTATTCCGATTGAAAAAATGATACTTTAAATTATGGAAGTGATTAAATATCCGTCAAAAGAAGACTGGTTCTCTCTGGTCAAACGGCCGTCATTGGATGTAACGACATTGTTTGATACGGTCCGTACCGTTTTGAATGAAGTGCGTAACGAAGGGGATGTGGCCGTTAAGCGTTATGAAGAGAAGTTCGATAAGGTGAAACTATCGGCTCTTCAAGTGTCGGAGGCCGAAATGCAAGAGGCTTACGGACTCGTTTCCGACGATTTGAAACAGGCTATCCGTACGGCTAAAGATAACATCGAAAAATTTCATGCTTCGCAACGTTTCTCCGGACAAAAGATAGAAACGACACCAGGTGTAACTTGCTGGCAGAAAGCTGTTGCTATCGAAAAAGTCGGATTGTATATTCCGGGAGGAACGGCACCTTTGTTTTCAACGGTGTTAATGCTGGCAGTCCCGGCACATATCGCAGGATGTAAAGAAATCGTATTGTGCACTCCTCCGGATAAAGAAGGTAAGGTACATCCGGCTATCCTGTTTGCTGCAAAGACTGCAGGTGTCAGCAAGATATTCAAAGCGGGTGGAATACAGGCTATTGCTGCTATGGCGTATGGAACAGAGTCGGTACCAAAAGTCTATAAAATATTCGGTCCCGGAAATCAGTATGTGACGGCAGCCAAACAACTTGTAAGCCTGAAAGATGTCGCTATCGATATGCCTGCCGGCCCTTCCGAAGTAGAAGTAATCGCCGATAAGACTGCCAATCCTGATTTTATCGCAGCCGATTTCCTTTCACAGGCGGAACATGGAGCTGACAGTCAGGCTATATTGGTGACCTCGTCTGAAGAGATTGTTGTTCCTGTGATCGAGGCCATTCAAGAGCAATTGTCGAAATTATCCCGCAAAGAGATTACAGAAAAGGCCTTGGATCATAGTCGCATAATCGTGTTGAAGGATGAACAGGAAGTGATCGACTTCACAAACATGTATGCTCCGGAACATTTGATTATACAAACAGCAAACTATACTCATATCGCCGGACAGGTAGAGAACGCCGGTAGTGTCTTTATGGGTCCTTATACTCCGGAAAGTGCAGGCGATTATGCATCCGGAACAAATCATACTTTACCGACCAACGGATATGCCAAGGCATATAGCGGTGTAAACCTGGACAGCTTTATCAAGAAGATTACTTTCCAGGAGATCACAGCCGAAGGTATTAAAAACTTAGGTGAAACCATTCAGATCATGGCCGGAAACGAACAACTGGATGCTCACCGTAATGCAGTAACTATTAGATTGAATACAATATGATGGATTTAAAAAGCCTGGTAAGACCCAATATCTGGGAATTGAAACCGTATTCTTCAGCAAGAGACGAGTTTCACGGAAGTGCATCTGTTTTTCTGGATGCCAATGAAAATCCCTATAACGAACCTTATAATCGTTATCCCGACCCATTGCAATGGGAACTGAAAGACCGTATTGCTGAATTGAAAGATGTAGACCGTAATTCGATCTTTCTGGGAAATGGAAGCGATGAACCGATCGATCTTCTGATACGCGCATTTTGCGAACCGGCGGTAGACTGCATAGTCAGTATAACTCCTTCGTACGGAATGTATGAAGTGGCCGCTAATGTAAACGATGTGGAATTCAGAAGAGTCGAATTGACGGCAGATTTTGAATTGGATGCCGACAAATTACTGGGAGAGGTGGACGAATGGGTGAAAATTATTTTCCTTTGCTCTCCAAATAATCCGACAGGAAATAGCCTTGACCGGGATGAGATTTATAAAATCCTGAATAATTTTGAAGGGATTGTCGTATTGGATGAGGCTTATATCGATTTTTCAACGGAACCATCCTTTGTTCCTGAACTGAAGAAGTTCCCGAACCTGGTCGTTTTGCAAACGCTTTCCAAAGCATGGGGAGCCGCAGGTATCCGTTTGGGGATGGCGTTTGCTTCTCCTGAGATCGTTGCGATTCTGAATAAGATCAAGTATCCGTACAATGTTAATATTCTGACGCAGGAACGTGCTTTGGCTATCTTGAATAACGAAAGCGAAATGTTAGGACAGCTACGTCGTATCATGTCGGAACGTATTCGTTTGCAAGCGGCGTTACCGGAACTTCCCATTGTACATAAAATGTATCCGACCGATGCCAACTTTATTCTTGTTTATGTTGGTAAAGCTGACTCTGTCTATAATAAATTAGTTAAGAAAGGCGTTATTGTACGTAACAGAAATAATGTAACTTTGTGTCATGGTTGCCTGCGTATTACTGTTGGTACACCTGAAGAAAACGACGCATTACTTAAAGCATTAAAAAGTATATAAGGATGAAAAGAGCCCTCTTTATAGATAGGGACGGGACGTTGGTAATAGAGCCGCCGGTAGATTATCAGCTGGATAGTCTGGAAAAGCTGGAGTTCTACCCCAAAATGTTCCGTAACTTATATTTCATACGTAAACAGTTGGATTTTGAATTTGTCATGGTGACAAATCAGGATGGACTGGGTACGGATTCTTTCCCGGAAGACACTTTCTGGCCAGCTCATAATAAAATGCTCAAAGCGCTGGAAGGTGAGGGGATTGTCTTTGATGACATCCTGATCGATCGTTCTTTCCCGGAAGATAATTCGCCCAATCGTAAACCGCGCACCGGTATGATGGGGAATTATCTGAGTGGAGAATACGACCTGGAAAACAGTTACGTGATCGGCGATCGTCTGACTGATATGGAACTGGCCGTGAACCTTGGTTCTAAAGCAATCTGGTTACGTCCTGCCGACGAAGAGGCTGACAGGTTACTGGCCGAACATCCCGCTATTTCACCGGTTTTGATCACTGATGATTGGGATAAAGTAACGGAATATCTTTTTGCCGGTGAGCGTCGTGCAGTCGTACAACGTACAACAAAAGAAACAGATATCTATGTAGAAATCAATTTAGACGGAAACGGAAAAACCGAAATCTCGACCGGATTAGGTTTTTTTGACCATATGTTGGATCAGATAGGAAAACATTCCGGAGTAGATTTGGTTATACGTGTAAAAGGAGATTTGGATGTAGACGAACATCATACGATAGAGGATACCGCAATAGCCCTCGGAGAAGCCTTGTTGAAGGCTCTTGGCGACAAACGAGGTATTGAGCGATACGGTTATTCTCTTCCGATGGACGATTGCCTGTGTAGTGTGGCTCTCGACTTCGGAGGACGTCCCTGGTTGGTTTGGGACGCCGAATTTCGTCGTGAAAAGGTAGGTGATATGCCTACTGAAATGTTCCTCCATTTCTTTAAAAGTCTGAGTGATGCAGCGCGCATGAATCTGAACGTTAAAGCGGAGGGAGCAAACGAACATCATAAGATAGAAGGAATCTTCAAAGCTTTGGCACGATCTGTAAAAATGGCGATACGCCGTGATATTTATAAATATGAATTGCCCAGCACAAAGGGCGTCTTATAAAAAAGTGATATGAAATACTGGTTAATAGCCGCTGTCGCAATCATAATGGCAGCATGTAATGATGATATCGAACATAAGCTGGAAGGCAAATGGCAGTTACAGCAGGTGGAAGCTGACGGAGAAGTGATACAGGCTGATACAGTGTTTTATAATTTCCAGAATGTGCTGTTTATGTATCAGGTGTTTATACCGGATTCAAATATGTATGTGTTACAACATGGTTTTAATACTTTGGGAGAAGATAATCAACTGACACTCGAATTATCGGATGTTCCTCGTCAGGCTGAGAGGTTTTTACCTTATACGGATTGGAAATCGAAAATACGCACATTCACCATCGAAGAATCCAACAGAAAACATTTGATCCTTAATAGCGAAGGGAAAAGATATACTTTCAGAAAGTTCTGAAAATACTTTTTGATCGAAAAAACGATATTGTCAGGTGATTCTATCGTTTTTTCGGTCAAAATGAGTTTGTGCAGCTAGTCGCCGCTTACCAGATCGGCCAGCGAAGCATTCGTTTCGCGAATAAGGTCGGCCGGAGCCAGTAAAACCTGCAAACCGCGTTGTCCGGCACTGACATAGATATTTTCGAAATTCTCTGCACTGAGATGGATATAAGTGGGAAAATGTTTCTTCATCCCGATAGGAGAACATCCTCCCCGGATGTAACCGGTCAAAGGCAACAACTCTTTAACGGGGATCATTTCGCATTTTTTGTTTCCCGACACTTTGGCAGCTTTCTTTAAATCCACTTCATCCGCTCCGGGAATGACGCAAACGAAATATCCGCTTTTGTCGCCATGCAAGATCAACGTTTTGAATACCTGTTCTACATTTTCTCCTAGTTGCTCTGCAACATGGGTGGCGCTTAAATCGTTTTCATCCACTTCGTAAGGCACCAGCTGATAAACTATTTTAGCTTTATCCAACAGCCTGGCTACATTTGTCTTATTAATTTTCATATCATAACCCTTTCATAGATAGTTGAACCCGCTTACGGGCCAGGTCTACACTCATAACTTTCACCTTGACGTGCTGGTGTATGGACACAACCTGTGTCGGATCGCTGATGAAACGATCGGCCAGTTCTGAAATATGAACCAGTCCGTTCTCCTTGATACCGACGTCGACAAAACATCCGAAGTTCGTAATATTCGTTACGATTCCCGGCAATACCATGCCTTCTTTTAAGTTTTCTATCGTTTTGACGGTAGGATCGAAAGAAAAGACCTGTATCGCCTGACGAGGATCTCTTCCCGGTTTATCCAGTTCTTCCATAATATCGAGTAGGGTCGGCATGCCGACTTTTTCTGTGATATATTTGGTAAGATCCAGCTTTTTCTTCAACTCCTTATTGGTGATCAGCTCTTCTACCGTGCATTTCAAGTCCTTCGCCATCTGTTCTACGATCGGATAACTTTCCGGATGGACGGCTGAATTATCCAAAGGCGTCTTCCCGTTCTGGATACGCAAGAATCCGGCACTTTGTTCAAAAGCTTTTTCTCCCATGCGGGGCACTTTCATTAACTCGCGTCTCGACTGGAAAGGACCGTGTTCGGCACGGTAATCCACAATATTTTGTGCCAGGGTAGGGCCCAGACCAGAAATATAAGTGAGCAGATGTTTGCTGGCCGTATTGACATTCACTCCAACCATATTTACGCAACTTTCGACTGTCTGGTCCAGGCTTTTCTTTAAAGCTCCTTGCTCGACATCATGTTGGTACTGGCCGACTCCAATGCTTTTCGGATCGATTTTAACCAGTTCGGCTAGTGGGTCCATCAACCGGCGTCCGATACTTACGGCACCACGTACTGTTACATCATATTCAGGAAATTCATCCCGTGCAATTTTAGACGCAGAATAGATAGACGCTCCGTTCTCGCTGACAACGAATACCTGTACCTTCCTGTCATAGCGGATATTGGTAATGAACTGTTCCGTTTCACGACTGGCCGTTCCGTTACCTATCGCAATGGCATCGATTGCATAAGTCGATACCAACTGGGAAACCTTGGCAGCCGCTTTGCTTTTCTCGTTCTGCGGCGGATGGGGATAGATTGCTTCATTATGAAGCAGGTTGCCTTGTGCATCCAGACAAACAAGCTTGCAACCGGTCCGATATCCCGGATCGACTCCCAGTACACGTTTTTGCCCCAATGGCGGAGCCAGTAGAAGTTGTCGCAGGTTCTCCGCAAATACGCGGATTGCTTCTTCATCCGCTTTGGCTTTACTGAGGTTTGCATATTCCGTTTCGATGGAAGGCTTGAGCAATCGCTTGAAAGAATCGTCGACAGCGTTGGCAACCTGGTCGGAAACTTCACTATTCCCTTTTACAAAACGTCTTTTCAGACGATCGAGGGTCGTATCTGTATCAGGGGATATACTGACTCTGAGGATACCTTCTGCTTCTCCGCGACGGAGAGCCAGCAGGCGGTGGGAACTGCATCGGTTCAACGGTTCGCTGAAATCAAAATAGTCACGGTATTTAGCACCTTCTTCCTCTTTCCCTTTAATTACTTTTGCGGAGATAACGCCTGTGTGGGCAAAAGAATTGCGTACAGCATTACGAGCTCCTTCATTTTCATTCACCCACTCGGCAATGATGTCACGTGCACCTTGCAGGGCTTCTGCTGCATTTTTTACTTCTCCTTTGATAAAGCTTTTCACCCGGCCTAACAGATCATGTTCGTTTTGTATCATGATGATCTTTGCAAGTGGTTCCAGCCCTTTTTTTCGGGCTATTTCAGCTTTTGTAACTCGTTTTGGTTTATAAGGAAGGTAGATGTCTTCTATCTCCGTACTATCCCATGAGTCTTCTATGCGTTTTTTCAACTCGGGAGTCAGTTTTCCCTGTTCCTCAATGGAGTTTACTATCGTTTCTTTACGTTTTTTCAGTTCGGTCAGTTTATCCAGCTGATCTTTGATATTTCCTATCTGGACTTCATCGAGTCCTCCGGTAACCTCTTTTCTGTACCGGCTGATAAAAGGAATTGTCGCTCCTTCTCCCAACAATCCGATTGTCCGTTCCACTTGTCCGACCGGAATATTTAAAGAATGGGAGATGAGTGTATGAAATGATGTTGTCATATTTATTTATTTTATGATTGGTACAGTTCCATCATGATTTCATCAACGATGTAAGCATCCTCTTGCCCGTGCTGCCGATTCGATACATGACGATACGAATATTGTTCGTAATTCTTCTTCTGTTTGCACAATTATCATATTATAATACCTGTTTATGCAAAAATAGGTATTAAATTTAAAAGGTTACTCCCGTTTAAGATGTTTTTGTGAATAGAACCTGGGAGACAGTGCCCGACAAGGGTAAAACTTACTTAGTAAGTAAGGTGAAATCTACTCGATAAGTAAGCGTGAGTCTACTTACTAAGTAACTGTGTACCTTACTTATCGAGTAGACCGAAGGCTACTTAATAAGTAGGTTCGTCGGATGATTTTAGCAGGCTTTTGTCTGTTTTTTATGTTATTGATATGCTAATTATGAATTTTTACGTATGTTTGCAGTAATTCTAATTAAAGACCTAGCGAGGCCTTGAACAGAAGGACTTATTAGAAAGCGAAAAGCGTTTACGATATTATTCCTAATTCAGAAAATCGCCAATTTTCAATCCCGAAGGAATAATAGACAACAAATGCTTGCGTTCTGCTGTTTCTTTTTGTCATTAAGCAAATACAGTATAGAGCGCAGGCTGTTGTTTTATTATCTTCGGTGATGGGTGTTTGGCGATACCTCTGAGTTGGATAATGAAATGACAGTTCCTGCGCTTTTCTTATTTGATAATCTTAAAAGTATGCCGAACGAGGGGAACAGGGAGGCAGAAAGTATATTCATGAAAAAAGTATCTTACATTCTATTGGCTATCCTATTAACTTGTTTATGCAGTACCAATAAGGCTAAATGTGAATTACTTCATCCAGATTTGAGTGTATTAAGTTCAGAACTTCTTTTTCGGGATTTATCTCTTGTATCCCCTACAGGTATTTCAGGAGAAGCAGCTCTAAAAAGTGTTGGCGATGGTTGGCAACAGACCATTAAAATGCCAGGATTTATTCGAACAAAATCACCCGTTCCGTTGAAGTTAACTGGTAATAGTAGTGACAACTCTCTTCTTTCAGTTAGAGCAATCAATAAAACCAAAGTAGAAGAAGGTTATAAGTATGACATTGAATTAGTTTATGATGGAGCGATATGGGAACAAAACAATTTTACAGGACAATCAGAGATAAAAATAGAACAAGAAAGTAACGATGAATACCAGTATGTAAGTCAGTCTATTCAGCTTAAATTTGAGCAAAAGGGACTTTTTTTCGCTAGAGTTTTACATTACGATGAAACAATGGGTACTGTTTCTTGCAGCGCAGGCGGCTCTTTCCCTCCTGGATATCCATTGGATGACAATTGTAAAAATATTACATTCTCTTTTTGGACAAAAAAAGGTTATCGTCTTAAAGATGTGAAAATAAATGGAGTTAGTAAAGGAAAAATCACATCTTATGTTGCAAGCATTGGCAAAAACTATCAAATAGAACCTATCTGGGAGAAGAAGCCAGAAACTTATACTGTAAAGGTTACTTATTTGGATGGTGGAAATGTAAAAGTAGATGATCAATCCATTACTTATACCGGTCAATCGGTCACAGTATCCGCAGATGCTGATGTGAAAATAACAATAATACCTTATACAGATTATCATATTCAACAAGTTAAGTTAGGAAATGAAGATGTGACTGATCGAGTAAATAATAATGTATTGACTATATTATCAATATCAGCCGATCAAGAAATAGATGTTAAGTTTGAAAAGGATGTACCAAAGACTTATACAGTGAAAATTACTTGTTCAGAAGGTGGAAGTGTAAGAGTCAATGACCAGTTTGTCACTACGGGTCAATCAGTAACAGTTGTTGCTGCTTCGAATGTGAAAATTGCTATAATGCCTCAAAATGATTATCATATTAAGTACATAAAACAGGGGGCAACAGATGTAACCAATCAGTTAAGTAATAATGTACTAACTATATCATCAATATCAGCCGATCAGGAAATAGACGTTAAGTTTGAAGAGGATGTACCGAAAACTTATACAATAAAAATTACTTATTCGTCTGGAGGAAGTGTGAAGGTGAATAATCAGTCTATTTCTTCCAACCAATCAACTACTGTAACTGCTTCAACTGATGTAAAAATAACGATAACCCCTCTAGTAGGCTATCATATCAAGCAGGTTCAGTTAGGAAACGATGATGTAACCGGTCAATTAAATAATAATATACTCACTATCTCATCTATTTCTACCGATAAAGATATAAAAGTCATATTTGAAAAAGATGCTTCGATAACTCATAGCGTAAAGGTTACTTATTCGGCAGGTGGAAGTGTGAAGGTGAATAATCAGTCTGTCACTTCCGGCCAATCAGCTACTGTAACTGCCTCAACTGATGTGAAAGTAACTATAACCTCCCAAATAGGCTATCATATCAAGCAAGTTAGGTTAGGAACTAAAGATGTTACTAATCAGTTAGAGAATAATGTATTGACTATTTCATCCATATTAGATAACGAAGAGATTACAGTTGCTTTTGAGTTGAATATTCATACAATAAATGTTACTTATAACGAAAGTGGCACTGTACAAGTGGATGGACTGTCTGTTGTATCCGAGCAATCAGTTAAAGTCAATGCTCTTAGTAATGTGAAAATTATGATAACCCCTCAAACCGGTTATCATATCAAGCAAGTTCTATTGGATAACAAGGATGTATTTAGTCAATTAAATAATAATGTATTAACTCTTTCTTCAATTACAGCAAACAAAGAGCTTATAATTACTTTTGAAAAAGACGCTCCTATAAATCATACCATTAAGCTTGCTTATTCGTCTGGCGGAAGTGTGAAGGTAAATGATCAATCCCTCATGTCTGGTCAGTCATTCACTGTCGCAGCTTCAACTGATGTAAAAGTAACGTTAACCCCTCAGAGTGGTTATCGTATCCGACAGATTAAGTTAGGAAGTGAGGATGTAACCAATCAATTAAGCAATAATATTTTGACGATTTCTGCCATTTCAGCTAATGTGGAATTATCTATTTCTTTTGAACAGATTCCGACTTACAAATTAAATATAAGCATGACGGGAGAGGCTGGCAGTATAAAAATAGGTGATAAGGTTATAACGGAATCTACTCTTATTTCAGATATCAAAGAAGAAAGTTCAATTTGTATCAATTTTCAACCAAGTAAATATTACAATATAAAGAGTATTATTCTTGAAGATAAAGATATAACGGATCAAATACAGAATGGTTCTTATACGATAGAATCGATGAAGTCTAATCTTACATTGAAAATAGAGTATATCCGAAAACAATATGCACTATTAATAGATATTCAAGGTACAGACAAAATAAAAATCAATGGAAAAGATGTTACAAATGGAAGTTCAATTATCATAAACTCCGGATATAATCGCATTGATATATCTTCTGAATATTATTTAATAAAACAAGTCTTGCTAGATAATAAAATCATAAATGAAGGATCTGGTAGTTATATCGAAATAAGTATGGATAGTGATAAGAAATTAACTATTATTGCAGAACTACGAGAAAAAAGAGAAGTCTCTCTGACATCAGAGGAACCAGGGACATTGGCATCGCATCTTTCTGAGGAAGATATGAAAATGGTGACAGATCTCAATATAAGTGGAGAAATAGATCAAAGAGATTTTCTTGTATTGAACCAAATGCAATCTTTATATAAATTGAGTTTGAGAGTAACAATAGGAGAATATAAAAATTATCCAGCTAATACAATACCAGAAAATGCTTTTCATAATAATAAAACCATAAAAATGATTTATCTTTCTAATTCAATAGAAGCTATAGGGAAACAAGCCTTTTTAGGTTCAGCAATATCTTATATTGAAAAATACGCTGAAAACTATAAGTACTTGACTAAAATAGGAGAAGAATCATTTAAAGATTGCCAATGTCTTACTCAAATACCATCTCTGTATAATATTTCAGTTATTGAAAAAGGTACTTTTGAGAATTGCTCCAATCTAACTACATTGTCTACTGTTTTAACTAATTTGAAAGAGATAAAAGAAGCAGCATTCAGAAATTGTAAAAACCTATCCATCACACTTGAGAGTGGTTTGGAGCGAATAGGTGATTATGCTTTTGAAAATGTCAAGAATGTTGAAATACCCAGGGGAGAGGATACTAAAATTGAATTATCTCATATAGGTATAAATGCACTAAAGGGATGTCAAGAATATATGTTTAATTTTGATAATTATCATAATTTGAAGGAACTTCCTTGTTTTGAGGGATGTAACAAACTTGCTTCTGTAACATTTCCTCCGAATGTAAAGGAAATTCCGGAAGGAACTTTTAAAGGTTGTACATCTTTGGCATATGTGAAAATGAATGAAAGTATAGAACGTATTGCAGAAAATGCTTTTATCGATAGTAAAGCCATATCTGAATTATTCGTTCCGGTAAATACGACTCCCGAAATTTATGCAAATAGTTTTAGTGATTTAACTTATTATGTTGCTAAATTATTGGTACCAGCAGATCAGCTTCCATTTTATCGTAATCATCCGGTTTGGGGCAAATTCGCAAATATAGAGCCGATTGGGGTTGCTACTAATCGTCAGTTTGAGCTATCTCTTACAGCAGGAGGATTTGTTGAGATAAAAGGAGATAAAGGTATATATTTTGATGATACTTTTTATTATGAAGGAACGAATGAATGTTCGTATCTGACATCTTCACGTATCGAATTAATTATTACACCGAATCAAGGATATTTAATAGAATCAGTTTACCTGAATGGAAAGAATATTACAAATGAGCTGGATGAAAATAATTTATATGTTATCCCTTATTTACTGGTTGATTCTAAACTTGAAGTTAAATTCAAAAAAGATAACACGACTGGTATCGAAATGATCAATACCGATAAACGAGTTTACCTTTCCGGTACCAATCAATTATCTTTAATCGGTTTTCAAGTAGGAGTTCATGTCTTTATATATGATGCTGGTGGACGTATAGTTAGGCAAACAATGATAAGTGGCAGTGTAGAAAAGATTGATTTACCAGGCAGAGGTATTTATTTTATAAGGGTGGATAAAGATACTTTTAAAATAGCTTTTTAGGTGAATAACCCGATCTTTACTTTATATAAGCGTTCGAAACATATATGCAGGGTAACTTTAATTATATGTTTTGAGCGCTTATTTTACTTTCTCGAAAAGTTCATTTACCTGTACAGATTGCCTGATCGTGACAACGGCTTTCATGTATTAGCTACTAAAACGCTGATATAGTGAAGCCCGTACTCTTTATTTTGCCGTTATCTTGAATTCTTTCTTTTATTATTTGTTACTCTCGCTTATTTTCAAGACTTTTGTGGGTATATAAACATTAAGTCCTAAAGCTGTATGATACCTGTTGATTCAGATGCCGATGCATTGGAACAAAAATATAAAGATCTATCCGGATTGTTGTCGAATATAGTAAATGCGGTACCCATGTATTTTTTTGTAAAAGATACGGGGGATGACTTTCGCTATGTATATTCCAGCCCAATGATGAATCAGATTTACGGCCGTTTTCATAACGATGTTGTGGGAAAGACAGACTTTGATTTGTTTATTGATCCGGTTGCGGCACAAAGTTTTCGTGACATGGATGAGAAAGTGCTTCGTTCCGGTAAAATGCAACGTTATGTTGAACAAATGCTTGATCCGAGGGGAGAACTTCGTTCGATGGATACGATGAAACTGCTTGTTCCCCGGGAAGGGAAAGCTCCTTATCTGCTGGGGATGTCGTGGGATATAACCAAACAACGCAGAATAGAAGATGAATTACATGAAAACAATAAGAGACTGGCTCTTTCCTGTATGGCCGGACGCATATACCCGTGGATATGGGATGTGGTGAATGAAACGGCTGAATTATCCCTGGTAAAAGACGGAGAGATGGTTCATTCCTATATTTCTCATGAAAGTTTTACGGAAAAGATACATCCGGCCGATCAACAGATGTACCGGGATATAGTCAATGCTTTTGCCCGTGGAGAGATAGACTCGCTGAAACTAAGCTTTCGTTGTAAATATTTCTCTGATGAATATGTTTGGCTCGAAAAGATTGGTGAAGTTTATGAATATGGGGATGACGGCAAACCTTTGAAGGCTATCGGCATTTTAAGAGACATAACGGTAGATAAGCGGCATGAGGCAGATGTACAGGCTAAACGTCTGGCAGAAGAAAGTGACCGAATGAAATCGGCTTTTATTGCCAATATGAGTCATGAAATCCGTACTCCGTTGAATGCTATTGTTGGCTTTTCTACATTAATGGCACAGGTGGACAGCCAGGAAGAAAAACAGGAATATCTTAAGATTATTGAATCCAGTAATGATTTTCTGTTACAACTGATTAATGATATTCTCGATATTTCCAAAATAGAATCGGGCAAACTGGAGTTTATATATACTAACTTTAGCTTGAATGACCTGTTCAAACCGCAAGAACATGCATTTACACTAAGAGCTGAATCCGGAGTGAAAGTGATTTTTGAAAATGATGGCAACGACTATTGCATCATTTCTGAGAAAACAAGGCTTACCCAGGTATTGACTAATTTTTTATCCAACGCCATCAAGTTTACTTCATCCGGTTCTATCCGGTTTGGGTATAAACTAACGAAAAATGGTATTTATGTTTATGTAACCGATACCGGTACAGGAATCAGTAAAAAGGATCAAACCTCTATTTTCGACCGGTTCGTGAAACTGGATAAATTTAAACAGGGAACCGGCCTTGGGCTGTCGATCTGCAAAACGATTATAACTATGTTAAATGGTGAAATCGGGGTGGAATCAGAAGAAGGTTCCGGCTCTACTTTCTGGTTTACGATCCCTTGTAATCCTGTGAAGATTAATTGATCATGGGCAACTGAATTATTACTGAGGCCAAAAGAGTCAACTCCTCCGGATTATGAGACGTGAAAATAATTATTTGTCTGGTTGTTGCTTGTCGTGAGAGTATCCGCCCGATAATGCGGAAGGTCAATGTTTTATCCAATCCTTTGAAAGGCTCGTCCAGAAGCATAATCGTAGAAGGGAAAGCCAGTGCGCGTGCTAAAGCGACACGCTGTTGTTGTCCGTAACTAAGTTCATTCGGATATCGTTCGGCTAGCATATCCATTTCAACTAATTGCAACATTTCCATTGCTTTTGCTTCAGATGTGTTTTTGTTATAAACAGAGGACAAAGGAAGAGATACATTTTGTAATATAGTCAGATGAGATAGTAATTCCGGTTCCTGAAACACATTGGAGAGATTTTGATCCTTAAGATCAATTATTCCGTTTGTGGGTTTCAATGAACCGTTAATTAAATTCAGCAATGTTGTTTTTCCTGTTCCCGAAGGAGCCTTTATACCATAAATAATATCAGGTTCGAAAGTATAAGAGAAACTGGATAAGACCTTTGTTCCGGCATATTGAAAGGTCATATCTGTTATCTCTATAGGAGAGGGAAGTTTGCTTTTTACATCATGACTTGTATTGTTGTATAGTATATTCCATTTTACTGAAGCCATTTTACTGATTCCTTTATCAAACAGAAAACTAATCAGAATCGCAATGATGGTCCATGCAATCAATTCCGGGACAGCAATGAAATTTTGAGCCCGTTTCATCTCACCTCCGATCCCCAAAGTACATTGTGAAAGCACTTCTCCCATTATAATTGCCCGCCAACCGAACCCTACCGCAGATGCCAGTCCACTAAAAAGAAAAGGCTTTAATTGAGGATAAATAACCTGCATCAACTTATTTCTTTTGTTGACTTTAAATTGATCAGCCATCAGGGAAAGACCCGGACGAAGATTCAAGATACCTTTTGTCAGATTTTCTGTCAACAGAGGAAACATAGTCAAAAAAGCAATCATTAATGGAATACTTTCCGGATTCAGAAATATCAAAGCCAGCAAAATAAAGGAGATAACCGGAACAGATCTCATAATTGTTAATAACGGCCTGAATAGTTCATAGAGCAATTCGTAGCGTGCAAATAAAAAAGCTGATAATAAAGCGATAACCAATGACAGGAGTATTCCTGATATACCACGGAATATCGTTGCACATATGTGTTGATAAAATGTCTCGCTACCGAATAACTGGAGTAATGTTTTTAAAAGATCAGGGACGGAAGGTATCAGTTCCGGCTGATTGATATAAGATGCAGTCAGTTGCCAGAAAAAGAGTAAAATGCAAACTGATATAAATGATATTATCCCTTTTTTCATTGCTTACCTGATAAAAAAGCGTCATCCGGAAGTTTTCCTCCTATGGCTTTGGGTTCATATTCTTTTATCAAACGCAGGAAATCAAGAATACTTTCTTTTGCTTCTCCTATTGATAAATATTTAATGCGGCATCGTTCAATACTTTCCGGAGTCAATGCACCGGGAGTAAATATTTTCCGGCTTTCAAGGATACGTATGGCTTCCTCCGGCTGATATATAGCGAATTGACAGGATTTATTCAATAAACTGTCCAATACTGTTCTTTTATCACTTAACGAAGGAGCATAAACGATAGCGGTCTGGGCAAATCCAGGTGAGGTACTGTCCGGGTTATTCAGGTTTGATTCAATATATATGGTACTGTCTTTTTTCAATGCAATACTTAAGAATGGTTCAGCCAATACAGCCCTCCGGATTTGATTACTAAGCAATCCCTGGGTTATTTCAAGGGGTGTAGTAAAAGCGTAATTCAAAGAGCAGGATAGACCTTTCTGTTTCAAATAGTAGCGGGTTAAGATGTCAGGAGTAGTGCCGGCTCCGAAAATATGTAATGTTTTTCTTTCAGATGTTTGAACATGATCTCCTTTTTTACCGACGATATAAAGATTTCCCCAAACCGGACAACCTAGTAAGGAGTATTTCAGGCCTTTATTATATAAGTTCGCGGCATTGATCATAGGAAGTGCGGCTATTTCTGCTTTCCCTTTTATCAAGAGGGCCTGCATTTGTTCCGGTGAGTCAACAATATCGACAGATAATCGCTTTCCTTCTATTTTCGGACTATCCTCGATTATTTTAGCAAATGCAATAACAGAAGGACCTCTAAGAACAGATACATGAATAGTATCACTCTCTTTGGGTTTATTATTGCAACTGCATAAAATCAGAAGGAGTAAACAAAAGTATTTGATCATCTTTTTTCTTGCAAAGGTAGGAATTTTACCGGAAAAGGAGAGGGCTATAAACAATTAAAGCCTGTCTCACGACAAGCCCTAACCAACTTTGTTAACCTTAAATCTAATACTATTATGAAAAAACCACGATGCAAATATCGTGGTTTTTCTATAAATAGCAATAGCTAAAATGCTAATTTATGTTTTCTAGCATATAAGAAAAACTAACATAGTTCAAATTATATGTTATCTGATTTCTTTTGTGTCAACAGACTCACTACAATAATCGCGATAATGGATAATGGGAGTGCAAATAATATAGGATCTATGGCAAACCAAGGATATACATCGATTAATACATCCTTTCCTGTCAATGTCTTACACAGACCGACAGCACTTGCTTCCGCTTTATGAAAAAACAACATGGCAACCAAACTGGCTAATGCTCCGGTCCATAAACTGGCTAAAGCACCTTCCTTTGTTGCTTTTTTCCAATATAAAGAACAAAAGTAAGTAGGTAGGAATGTAGCTGCACATATCCCCATAAACAAAGCTGTTCCACGTGCAATAATTCCGGCACTCAATGTGTAACAGATAATATAACTAACAAGAATGGAGCATAAAACACCAATACGGACCCCCATAGTTGAGTTATTATTTTTATTACGTCCTAAATTAGGAAAGGCATCAGCACCGAATGCGGCTCCCATTGTATGGAATTGTGCACTCAACGTAGACATACTGGCTGATAAGATGCACAACATGAAGACAGCACCAAACCATTCTGGCATGGCACGATTGATAAACAGTGGTATAATCTTATCCATGTCTTTTACGGCTTCTGAAGCTACAACACCTTCTGTTTTAAGAAAAAACAGATTTGACAAAGCGCCTACGTGATAAATAGCTCCTACCGTAACAATCAGGAATACACAACCGATTAATACACCACGATTCAATTGCTTGGTACTTTCCACCATCATAAATCGTACGACCAACTGAGGTTGGGCCAGGCATCCTATGCCGACACCCATAATCAATGAAGTAACCAACGTATACCATTGTGGAGAACCTGTCACCGGCATGTCAGTCCATCCCTGATGTCCCAGTTCCTTAAAGCGATCGGGAACCAATGGGGAGATTTCGGATAGCTTCTGGTTTGCTTCCACAAATCCCATATCCATTATATGATAGAACCAAACGAGCAGGAACAGCATGCATACGAACATAATCACAGCTTGTAAAGCATCTGTATACAAAACGCCTTTAATCCCTCCGGTAATTACATAAGCTGCAACAATCAAGGTAAAGATCAATAATGCCAGATGCAAATCGATATGAAACATCTGTTCGATAAATACAGCACCGCCTTTCATTACTACGGCTGCATATAAAGGCATACCGATGAAGATGATCGCAGCTATAAATATTTGTATACTGCGTGAATTATAATGTAATCCCAATAACTGGGGAAAGGTGCGTGCATTATGTTCTTCTCCTAATTTACGGGTTCGTCTTCCGAAAAAGATAAATGCAACAACAACTCCCATAAACATGTTCAGCAGACATAGCCATTGGATACCCATACCAAATGTTGCAGCCACTCCGCCAAAGCCAACAATGGCTGAAGCTGAAATAAATGTTGCTCCGTAAGACAGAGCCATGATAATGGGGTTTACCTTTCGTCCCCCTAATAAATAATCACTGGCATTTTTTGTCTGTTTATATCCGATATACCCTAACCAGGCGATAACAAACATGTAAACTATAACGACAATTCCAAGGGTAAGCGTATTCATTTATCGGGTTGTTTAGGGTTATCACTCTCTTTATCTCCTTTATTCCAATTGGCAATACCGAACCATAAAGAAAAAATTAAACATGCAAAGGCTAACAAGTAGGCTAACCAGATACCGGGATCATCTATTCCGAACATTTGTTATTTGTTTTTTATAATTTCATTAAGTCGCTTTCGCATATGTATTCCAGATTCTGACGGCGAATCACTTCCCGGGCAACTTCCCGGTTGTTAGTACGGAGGATCAGAATCGATTTTTCATTCATAGAGAAGCAATACATATATTCGATTGTCAAGCCTGCTTTTGTAAAATGCTTTAGTGTTTCGGCAAAACTTCCGGCACAGGAGTTCGTAACAATAGCCAAAACCTCTGTAAGGTTGGCACTCACATTGTTGCTTTTCAATATCTTATATGCTTTTTGAGGATCACTTACAATGATACGCAAAATACCATATTCAGAGGTGTCTGCGATTGTTGCGGCAATGATCCGTATTTTTTCTTCAGCAAGCAGAGCCAGGATTTCACTTAGCTTTCCGTACTTATTTTCCAGGAAAATAGAAATTTGATTTACTGTCATAGCTGTATGTTTTTATTTATTGAACAATCATTTAAGAAAATCTACGTAAGTCTTTTACTCTTACAGCTTTACCTTCCTGCACAGGCAGTGAACCTTTGGCTACCAGTTTTAAGCGGGGAGTAAGCAATAACTCGTCTTTCAATTGTCTTGTGATATCTTTAGCCAGACGTTGCAGTACGCTGTAATCGTCTGTAAACAGATCACTTAATTCTACCTCGATCAACATTTCATCACTATTGTTTACCGTCTCGATAGTGATCAGATAATTGCTGCCTAATTCTTTGAACTGCATCAAAATCTTTTCGATCTGGATGGGGAACAGGTTCACACCTTTCAGGATAATCATATCGTCGCTACGACCTTTGAAGCGAGCAAGACGTTTATGAGTTCTCCCACAAGGGCATTCGCCAGGAATAATGCAGGTCAAGTCGCGGGTACGATAACGTAGAAGCGGCATAGCTTCCCGGTTAATAGTAGTCAGGACCAATTCACCGATCTCTCCATCCGGAACAGGTTGTAATGTTTGCGGATCAACTATCTCTACAATCGTATAATCTTCCCAGATATGCAGACCGTTTTGTTCCGTACATTCAAAGGCTACGCCGGGCCCATTCATTTCCGACATACCGAAACAGTTGTAAGCTTTTACTCCCAGTAACTGCTCGATACGTTTACGTTGTTCTTCCGAATGAGGTTCGGCCCCGATACAAACCGTATGCAATTTAGTATCTTTTCGCGGATCTATTCCTATTTCATACATCACTTCTGCCAAACGGGTTGCATAACTCGGGATGATATGCAGGCAGGTTGTTCCAAAGTCTGTAATAAACTTGATCTGGCGTTTGGTATTCCCGGCAGCTGCCGGAACTGTTAAGGCTCCTAGCTTTTCTGCCCCGTACTGGAAACCCAAACCACCGGTAAACATGCCATAACCTGATGTATTCTGGAATACATCGGTGTCACGTAAACCGACCATATACATACAACGGGCTACTTGATTGGCCCATTGTTCCAGGTCTTTTGCTGAATGTAATACAACTGTCGGATTACCGGTTGTCCCACTGGAAGAGTGAACCCGCACGCAATCCTTAATAGGAATAGAGGCCATGCCAAATGGATAATTACTGCGTAAATCGTCTTTTGTCGTAAATGGGATTTTCTGCAAATCATCCAATGATTGTATACTGTCGGCTGTTATACCGTTATCTTTTAGTACTTTGCTGTAGAATGGGGAGTGTCCGGCTAATTCTATTGTCTTTTTTAATCGCTCCAACTGGAATTTATTCAGTTCTTCACGACTCATAGTCTCAATATCTTTCTGCCAATACATCATAGCTTTTTCGTATTATATTGTGTTTAATTCATGAAATTAGACTGCAAATGTATCTTTTATTTTGGATTATAGCTGCATTTTATATCAAAATTATAAAAACCGGTTATTTAAATGCTTATTTATCAACGTTCATTAGAAATTATAATTACATTTGCCATCAGGATACACACTGGTGTGAATCTTATACAAACCTTGAATTATATTATATGGATACATACGAAAACCTTTCCAGGGAAGAGTTGATAAATCGAATAAGAGTCTTGGAGACAGATATTGCCCAATATGCTTTGAAAGATGCTGAAATAGAGAAAATGAACGAAAATCTTCTGAATCAGCGGAAAATAAACTTTCTGAACATATTAATGAATACCATTCTCTCTAATATTTTTGTGGCAATTTCAGTAAAAGACGTTTTTGATAGCTTCAAATATATCTATTTTAACCAGGCGGCAGAAGACTTTATGGGGGTGAATGCCTCTGAGGTGATCGGGAAAACAGATTTTGATATTTTCTCCGATCCGCGAAGAGCCCATGAAATTCGTACGGAAGATTATTCTACCATAAATCATGGAAGATCGGATAAGTCGATGATCGAATATGAGAAACCTAATGGTGAGATCCGTGTTGTAAATATGGTTCGCCTTTTAATTACGAATCCGGACCCGGGAGCTTCCCCTTTATTGTTGGCTATGCTTTGGGATATTACTGAACAACGTCAAAACGAACTGGACCTGATTAAAGCGCAAGAGGCTGATAAGATGAAGAATGCCTTTATTGCTAATATGAGTCACGAAATACGGACGCCTCTGAATGCAATTGTCGGTTTCTCCAGATTAATTACAGAAACGGATAATGCAAGTGAGCAGCAAGAATTTCTTACAATAATCAATAATAATAGTGATTTGTTGCTCCAGCTGATTAATGATATCCTTGATTTTGCAAAAATAGAATCAGGAACATTGAACTATAATATTTCATGGGTAGATTTGAAAGATATCTGTCATGAAGTATATGTTTCACAATCCCTGAAAATGACATCGGATGTCGCTTTATTGTTTCATGGAGATTTGTTGCCTTCTGTTAGAATACAGACAGATACACAGCGTGTTGAACAGGTATTGCTCAATCTTCTCTCCAATGCAATAAAATGTACTTATCAGGGTTTTGTCTCTTTGTCATACGAAGTTGAAGGAGAGTTTGTTCGTGTTTCTGTTACCGATACTGGGATCGGAATTGCCAAAGAGAAGCAAGCTTCTGTCTTTGACCGGTTTGTAAAACTGGATGATTTCAGACAGGGGACAGGCTTAGGTTTATCCATTTGTAAAATGATCATTGAAAAACTGGGTGGAGAAATAGGGCTCAGGTCGGAATTAGGAAAAGGCTCTACTTTCTGGTTCACTTTGCCTATAGCCGATTCAGCGGCTCCTGCACTAAACGAAAAAGACGATAAGGTACCGACAGAGATCATTCCTGACGCTTTGCCGGGGCAGTTTACTATTCTTGTTGCAGAAGATGTACTGGAAAATTACCTTTTGCTACAGGCTGTACTGAAGCAGCAGTATCGTCTGATCTATGCGGAGAATGGGGAAGTAGCAGTACAGAGGTTTAAGATTTATAAACCCGATTTAATCCTGATGGATTTAAAGATGCCTATAATGGATGGGTTTGCTGCAACCTGCGATATCCGGAGACTTTCTCCGGATGTCCCAATTCTGGCTCTTTCTGCATTTGCATTCGATAAGGAAAAAGAGAAGGCTAAAGACTGTCAATTCGATGATTACCTGGTCAAACCGGTTGACATACCTTTATTGAAATATAAAATCAAATATTACCTAAATAAAAACAAAGAGAAGATATGAAACAAGCATTTGTATTCCTGGCAACAGGATTTGAAGAAATAGAAGCACTAGGTACTGTCGATATATTACGCAGAGGAGGTATCAGGGTATCAACTGTCTCTATTATGGGAGAATTGAAGGTAATGGGGGCACATAACATTCCTGTCGTAGCTGATTTTGTTTTTGAAGAAGCAGATTTCAGTGCAGTGGATGCTTTGATCTTACCCGGAGGTATTCCCGGTAGTAATCACCTGAATACCTGTACACGCCTGAAGGAACTTATCCTGAAAAAATATCAGGAAGACGTAATATTGGCTGCTATTTGTGCCGGACCTATGGTTTTAGGTGGCTTAGGCCTGTTAAAAGGCCGTAGAGCGACTTGTTTTCCTAATTTCGAACCTACCATGATAGGAGCAACAGCAACCTATACCGGTGTAGAACAGGATGGTAACATCATAACCTGTAAAGGTCCGGGATTTGTTTTTGAGTTTGGGTTAGCCATTCTGAAATCTCTCCGCGACGAAGAAATCGCAGATGAAGTTTCAGCAGCTTTACAAGTTAACATGTAATATATAGTCAGGAGTTTTGTTTTCAAACGAAACTCCTGGACTATCACCACCTTTTTACAAATGAACGATTCAATACAGATATTTAAAGGAGAAGTCTTTTATTTTAAAGACTCGCCTCTGAAAACAGAAGATTTTTATTGTTATTATCCGGACGGAGCCTTGGTTGTATCGGAAGGAAAAGTGATGGAAGCGGGGCCATATGATAGGCTCAAAGATAAATATAATAACGCATATCTGACAGATTATTCAGGGAAATTACTGATGCCCGGATTGATCGATTCGCATATCCATTATCCTCAGTCGGAAATGATCGGTATGTATGGAAAACAGTTACTTGACTGGCTGAACCAATATACATATCCTACAGAAGAAGCATTTGCATCACAAGAGCATGCAGAAAGAGTTGCCAGGCTTTTCGTTAACGAACTATTTAGGAATGGAACGACCTGCTGTATGGCTTATGCAACAGTTCATAAAACCTCGGTAGATGCGCTCTTTTCTGTTGCTTCAGAATATAATATGAGGATGCTTACCGGAAAAGTTATGATGGACCGTAATGCCCCTCAGGCATTAACAGATACGAAGGAGAGTGGTTATACAGATAGCCGTGCACTTATCGAATCCTGGCATAAGAAAGGGCGTAATCTTTATGTCATTACTCCCAGGTTTTCAATAACATCTACACATGGTCAATTGATCACTGCCGCCCGTTTACACGAAGAATATCCTGATACTTATATTCAAACACATCTTTCGGAAAACAAGGGAGAAATAGACTCTACTCTTTCTTTATCACCTGAATGTCAGGATTATCTGGAAGTTTACGAACGTGCAGGATTGGTGACGGATCGTTCTGTATTCGGACATTGCATTCATCTTTCCGACTCCGAATGCCGACGAATGGCTGAAGCCGGAGCTATCATAGCTCATTGTCCGACATCTAATCTGTTTCTTGGAAGTGGTTTATTTAATATGCAGCAGGCTAATCGTATAAACATACAAACAACGCTTGCCACAGACGTGGGTGGGGGAACATCTTTTTCTCTTTGGAAAACAATGGCAGAATCTTATAAGATACAACAGTTGAACGGTTATTCGATGTCTGTATTCGAATCTTTATATAAATGTACACGTGGCACGGCTAAAGCTTTGATGCTGGATGATAAAATAGGTAGCTTTGAACCTGGCCGTGAAGCCGATTTTATTGTAGTGGATTGTACGGCAACATCTTCTCAGCAAATACGGAAAGAATATCTTCAACGTAATGGGAAATGGACTCTTGAAAATAAACTGTTTGGGCTTCAAACACTGGGCGACGACCGTAATATAGCGGCAACTTATTTGATGGGACGCCCTGTATCTCTTTCAGATGCGTGCAATCATCAGGAAACAGGTATGTAAAACGACTGTAATAATGATCCAAAGGCGTTCGGCTGTGGTCGGACGCAGTCTTAAAAAGCGATACTCCAATCCGCCGTGTTTACAGGTAGAAAGGCAGTCGCCGCAATACGTACAGGTATAACCGATTTTCCCCTTTTCTATATTTTCTTTATGTAAAGCATCATATTTACAGGCTTTTAAGCAGGCCATACAATGTGTGCAATCTTTATTCAGTTTTACCCGGAAAGGAGAGAGGTATTTCATAAATGAGACTAACGTCCCGATAGGGCAATAGCTGCTGCAATGGATCATTTTCCTGTATCGTCGCGATAACAACAGCATAATTAGTAGTCCGATCAATCCTACGGCAATTCCTGCAAGTGTCGCTATCCAACCTTCAGCCCCGGTCAATCTTAAAATAATTGCTCCTGCAATTACCAGAAACAAAACACTATAACGTAGCTGGCGATGATAACGAAAAGGTTTTTTATCCGTCTTTCCTTTTGCACTCCAGGCATCAAATGCCCCGAAATAACAAAGTTGACTACACCATGCCGGTCCGGAAAGCAATAATGTACTCAAAAAAAGTATAGGCATAAATAATCCTTCCATCCTGTATAATGGTCCTGCAAGAATAACTGCCGGAACGGGCAAATGTAACTTTCCGGTCATGAGGAATACTGGATTAACCAGTATACCTAACAATAACTGTCCGAAAAAGACTATCGAGAAAAGCAGCCAGGCTCTTGTTCTCCATTTCGGGCGTTCTTTCCTGTCCTGCATTTTATAGCAAAGCAGTGCTCCATAAATGATGGCTATATTAATTTGTATCCAACCGCCTAAAGGGAATAATCGTTCTAATAAAAGCAAAGGCTTAGCTGGAACAACTTGTACAATAATCAGTAAAACTGCTATTGAGAAAGCCGCTATAATAGAAGAATAAAGGGATTGTCTGTTCATTCAGGATTATAAAATTGTACATTTATTCTCCCACTAGTTGTGGAAGAGCTTCTTTCAGAATTTCTTTTGCCCTCTCATAATCCTTTTCAAAAACATATATCTCTAGCTGAAAACCGGAGATATTCCCCAATACATTAGATATGTTTTCGTTCTTAAAGAAAGACTCTATACCTTCATTGATCAGTAAATCCTTTAAAAGACCAGCCTGGAAACTATTTTCTAATGTCGATAAAAAAACTGTTTTCATGATAATTGCGTTTTAGGATTCTTATTCTTACAAAGATACTTTTTTATTTCATCTTTTTATTACCGAATAAAGAAATGATGGGCGATATTGTGTATATCCATGAGTGTACTAAAAGCCGGTTGCTCTGCTAAATTGGTGTTGTTGTTTTATCAAAATAATGTTGATTACTTTGTTTTGGTGTCAATATGCTGGATATTTGCGGTGAGGAGTATCTATGAGTTGCTTTAGAAATACGCTTCCAAAAGATTTATTGTTACAATAATTAACAAATATCGCGACAGACCCTTTTTTCAAACTTGTTTTAAAGAAATTATCAGTTCGTTTAAAACGAGTTTTTTCCCCGTTTAAACGAAATGGCGTTTTGTTTAAAGCGGGAAACATGTTAAAAGTTGTTTCTTTACTGGCGTCTGGATGCGTTGTTTTGCTTAAATAGTATGTTTTTGAGCAGTTTTATTCTCCAGATGATCTCTTGAAGAGGTATGAAGTAAAATGATACAAATAGAATGATTATCTATTTTATGTAACAAAAGGACGTGATATATGGAATACTGATATTGGTTTGTTGTGATGTGGTTGTATAATGTATCTTCCTGATATGTGACAACCTTACAAGGATTTGATAAAACCTGGCTGTTGCGTCTCTAGGTCGGTACAGCCGATCTATATATAGGCAGAAATAGCAATTTGACACATTGGATATTCTGGTAAATATTCGGTTGCTCTATATAATATTTTGTATCGACTCTTCGTTTACTAAAGAATGATTGTAACAAAAAAATTAAAATGACGATATTATGAAAATAGCAAGAAAGCTATATTATGCTTTTCCACCCTCTTTACGTTTTGTGGTGAGAAGATTGTTCTATCTCCCTATTGATTTTTATGAAGGCCTTACGGGAAAAAGGGATAAAATGACCCCTATGCGTGGAATGATTTTTATCGGATCGGGTGATTTTAAGAAGCAAGGGGATCATTTGCTCGATCTGGTTATTAAGTATGCCGATTTAAAACCGTCTGGCAAAATTCTGGATGTGGGTTGCGGTATCGGACGTTTAGCTGTTCCTTTAACCCGTTATCTGAATGCAGATGGGCAGTATGATGGTTTTGACATTGTAAAAAAAGGAATAGATTGGTGCAAAAAGAAAATAACGGTTAGTTTCCCCAACTTCCATTTTTTATACATAGACTTAAAAAATGACCTTTATAATTTAAGTACGGATGATAAGGCTAAGGACTTTAAATTTCCTTATCCTCAGAAAACATTTGATTGTGTCGTGCTTACTTCCGTTTTTACGCATATGATGCCGGATGACGTCGATAATTATCTGGGGCAGATTTCCAAGGTAATGAAACAAGATGGAAAATGTTTAGCTACATTCTTCTTGTTAACTCCGGAGATAAAACAACAAATGAAGGAAGATGTGATTGAATTTAAGTTTCTTCATTCCTTTGACGGATATAGCTTGATGGATAAAAAGGTAAAAGAGGCTAATATCGCTTTTGATGAATCATATCTGAATTCGTTGTTGGAAAAGAATGGTTTATATGCCGAGTCAATACATCAGGGAAGTTGGTCTCATGGCGCTTCTCCGCTGGATTTTCAGGATGTAGTTATTATAAGGAAGAAATAATCACATTGGCTTTCATAAAAAGAATATCCCGATATTTATTCATTGAAATATCGGGATGTTTGTTTCATATATCTTTAAAATACCTGCATTGCATTTTTTACCGTCGTTACGCCGATTAAACGGTCATATTGAGTCCCCATCGGACGGTAATAAACATAAATATTATATTCGTTTTCCGTTTGGTAATAGTTTCCTTCAATAGGACCGGTTTCGCCCACGGTACTGCCATTCGGTACATAAAGATACTGATAATTGTAGCTTCCCTGTTTAAGCAGTACTGCCTTTTCATATTGATGGGTTTCAAAATTATATCCCATTTTGCTCTTTTCATCCAGTACGTTATGGAATAATTCTCCGTTCAGGTAAACATTTCCATCGAGGAAAGGATCGCAAGCCAGGGCGAAATGTACTATGCAATAATCCGCTTCCGTATCCGGATCGTCGCAACTACTGCAACGGATGAAGAAACGACCGTCCTGATCCTGGTCGTACTGATAAGTTTGGCCGGATCGTTTATGGTCGGTCATCAACTCTACATTATAATAGGGATTGTGGTACGATATGCTTTCTATGTGCATCCCGTTATATTTTGTACTCAGGAATTCCATACGGCGGTATTCATTTCCGGCAGAGAAAATCAGACTGCGGTTGTTTGTATAGCCAATTTGATTTTCAAGAATAGTCGTCGGTTGAAGCCCTGATACGGCATTATCGCGTCGGTTGTTTTGATAGACATGTATTTTCAGGTCTGTTTGCGGATAAGGTATCGGAAAGTTTTTATTATTGATCGTGAAACTAACCTGCTGGTGAGTCTGGTTCGTATCGATGTCCGTATTTCCACTCACGGAAGCCGAAATGCCGACCATCGGTTCCACAACTGAAAAACAAGCGGTGAGGACTATTTGGTCAGGGATGTCTTCGTTGTAGATCTGAACGGCATAATTCCCCGAAACTTTGAATTGCACATCGTCATTCGGCAACAGCAGATTGTAGTTTGTGTACTGCGTTGTCGTGTTCATGGAATTGGCGAAGTCATCTATTGTTAGTCCCTGAAAACCATTTAGATATTGAATGGGAGAGAGGAATGACTTCTGCCAGTTGGCATCACAATGGATGATAGAATAGGAGTAGCGGACACCACCCTGTTCCAACGCATCGAAGTTGATCTGGATCTGCTGGTCGCCATTCAACTCGATATAAGGCTCGGAAATAAACTCTCCTGCCACCTTCACCTGAAGGGTTTTTATCAGCTTGCTATTAACGTCGGTAAAGTACGTTTGCTGAGCATTGGCCTGCATTACAGCGGCACAAAACAACAAAAATAATAAACAATGTACTCTCATTTTCATGTCTCTTTCTTTGACGGTACAAAATTATGGAATTATTTCTCTAATTATTTCTTTAATCCTGCTTTAAAGCATAAAAATTTATGTACTTTTGCGGGAAAATTACATATAAACAATTTTAGTTGTATCATGGCAAATGTGATTAAGATTAAAAAGGGTTTAGACATTAA
Source organism: Parabacteroides leei (assembly GCF_023369805.1). Classification (NCBI taxonomy): domain Bacteria; kingdom Pseudomonadati; phylum Bacteroidota; class Bacteroidia; order Bacteroidales; family Tannerellaceae; genus Parabacteroides; species Parabacteroides leei. The sequence goes on along the minus strand of NZ_JAMBQG010000008.1, from coordinate 217,939 downwards.
TCTGAAGGGTAAAGCTTCGGACGTACTGTTAAACACCGGGAAAAGCGACAGTTATGCTATCGTTCCCGATTATTATAACGGTATTACCCCCAAAGTTGTTGCCAAAGTAGGAGAAAAAGTCAAAGCCGGTTCTGTATTGATGATAGACAAGAACCGCCCGGAGATCAAGTTCGTTTCACCCGTTAGCGGTGAAGTAACTGCCGTAAACCGAGGAGAGAAGCGTAAAGTGCTTAGCATCGTTGTTAAGCCGGACACGCAGATCGAGTACGAGGATTTCGGTAAGAAAAATGTGTCTTCACTGAAAAGTGAAGAGGTAAAAGAAGCCCTGCTCAATGGTGGTATGTGGCCTTTTATCAAACAGCGTCCGTACGATATCGTAGCAACGCCGACAGATGAACCGCGTGACATTTTCGTGTCAGCATTCTATTCTGCACCGTTGGCTCCGAATTTCGATTTCATTTTGAAAGGACAGGAAGCTGATTTCCAGACCGGGTTGGATGCACTGGCAAAACTTACCAAAGGTAAAGTGTATGTCGGCGTCAGAAAAGGTTCTTCCGTAAATGTGAAAGGAGTTGAAACTGTAGAGTTTGAAGGACCGCATCCTGCAGGTAATGTAGGGGTACAGATCAACCATATCAAACCGGTGAACAAACTCGAAGTAGTTTGGGTGGTAAACCCTGCAGATGTGATCGTTATCGGTCGTCTGTTCAACAAAGGTGTAGCTGATTTCAGCCGTTTGGTTGCTATCACAGGTTCTGAAACAACAGAAAGAGGATACGTTAAAACTATTTCCGGTTGTACGATCGACAGTCTGGTTGCAGGAAAGATCCTGGAGGGCAAGGAAGATCTTCGTATCATCAGCGGAAATGTGCTGACCGGAACGAAAGTTCGTAAAGACGAATATCTGGGTGCTTACGATAATCAGATCACGGTAATCCCTGAAGGAGACAAAACTTATGACTTCTTCGGTTGGGCAACTCCGGGATTCGGAAAATACAGTGTAAGCCATTCTTTCTTTACCTGGTTGGCTCCTAAGAGCAAAGAATATGTAATCGATGCACGTATCAAAGGAGGTAAACGCGCAATGATCATGTCGAACGAATACGAAAAAGTATTCCCGATGAGCATCTATCCCGAATACCTGCTGAAAGCTATTATCGCTTTCGATATCGATAAAATGGAAAATCTGGGTATCTATGAAGTTGCCCCGGAAGATTTTGCACTTTGTGAATTTGTTGACACTTCCAAGATCGAGATCCAGAAGATCGTACGTCAGGGATTGGATCTGTTATACAAGGAAATGAATTAATAACATAAAAAATTAGAATACATTGAAAGCGTTAAGGAATTACCTCGACAAGATTAAGCCTAACTTTGAGGAAGGCGGAAAGCTGGCGATGTTCCGTTCTGTATTCGAAGGTGTTGAAACATTCTTATTTGTTCCGAGCACCACTTCGAAATCAGGCGTGCATATTCACGACTATATCGATTCTAAGCGTACAATGACTGTGGTTATTATCGCTTTGTTGCCTGCTTTGCTTTTTGGTATGTACAATGTCGGCTATCAACACAATCTGGCTGTTGGTGCTGATCCCGGATTTTTGATGACATTCATCTTCGGTTTCCTGGCTGTACTGCCTAAAATTATTGTTTCGTACGTAGTAGGTCTGGGTATCGAATTTGCTGTAGCCCAGGTGAAAAAAGAAGAAATTCAGGAAGGTTTCCTGGTTTCCGGTATATTGATCCCGATGATCGTTCCTATCGATACTCCACTGTGGATGATCGCTGTAGCTACTGCTTTTGCAGTTGTTTTTGCCAAGGAAGTGTTCGGTGGTACAGGTTATAACGTATTTAACGTTGCATTGGTAACACGTGCATTCCTGTTCTTTGCTTATCCGGCTGCCATGTCTGGCGACCAGGTATTCGTTCGCACAGCCGATACATTCGGACTGGGTGCAGGAACAGTAGTAGACGGTTTCTCCGGAGCTACTCCGCTGGGGCAGGTTTCTATTGCCGGTAAAGACATGATCGGTTCATTCCAGACTGTTGACGTGTTGGGTAACCCACTGTCTACATGGGATATGTTCTTGGGATTGATTCCGGGTTCAATCGGTGAAACATCCGTATTGGCTATCCTGATCGGTGCTGTTATCCTTCTGTATACTCAGATCGCAAGCTGGAAGACAATGCTGTCTGTATTTGTAGGTGGTGCATTGATGGCGGCTATCTTCAATATGATCGGTACTACAGTTGCAATGTGTGTATCTCCGATCGATCATTTGTTCCTGGGTGGTTTTGCTTTTGGCGCCGTGTTTATGGCAACCGACCCTGTAACATCAGCGCGTACTGAAACAGGTAAATATATTTATGGATTCTTAGTGGGAGCGATGGCTATCATTATCCGTGCACTGAACCCGGGTTATCCTGAAGGTATGATGCTTGCTATCCTGTTAATGAATGTATTTGCTCCGCTGATCGACTACTATGTGGTAGAAAGCAACATCACACGTCGTTTGAAAAGAGCAGTGAAGTAACATTATAATAAGAAGTAGAATTATGAATAGAGATAGTAATGTATATACCGTAGTATACGCTTCTGTAATGGTTCTTCTGGTTGCTGTTGTGTTAGCTTTCACTTCGCAGTCGCTGAGAAGTTTCCAGAAAAAGAATGAAGATAACGACAAGAGACAACAGATCCTGCGTTCAATCAACGTATCTGTTCCGGCCAATGAAGCTGAAGCAAAATACAATGAATTGATCAAAGAATCTTTCCTTGTGAATGAAAATGGAGAAAAGGTAGAAGGTGACGCATTTACTGCAACACCTGAACAACATCCGGTATTCGTAGCCAGTGTAGATGGTCAAAACAAATACATCATGGCTTTGTCAGGTGCTGGTTTGTGGGGACCTCTGTGGGGATATCTTTCCGTTGATAATGACAAAAATACAATTTTTGGTACAGACTTCAGCCATCAGGGGGAAACTCCGGGGTTGGGTGCTGAAATTGCCAAACCTGCTTTCAGCAATGAATTTAAGGGTAAGAAATTGTTTGTAAACGGCGAATTCAAATCCGTAGCGATTGTTAAGCCGGGTAAGAGTGTTGCCGGTCAGGATTATGTAGACGGTATTTCCGGTGGTACAATTACCAGCCAGGGGGTAGATCACATGTTATTCAATAGCCTGAACGGTTATGTTAAGTTTTTAACCTCACAAAATCAGTAAGAGATGGGATTAATGTCAAGTAAAAATAAAGAAGTATTGTTAGGCCCGTTGAGCACAAACAACCCTGTCATCGTACAGATGTTGGGTATCTGCTCTGCACTGGCTGTAACATCCAAGCTTGAGCCGTCTATCGTAATGGGTATTTCCGTAACGGCTGTTGTGGCTTTTGCTAACGTGATTATTTCGTTACTGCGTAATACAATTCCTAACCGTATCCGTATTATCGTACAGTTGGTGGTTGTTGCCGCATTGGTAACTATTGTAAGTGAAGTATTGAAAGCATTTGCCTATGATGTAAATAAGCAGCTTTCTGTGTTCGTTGGTCTGATCATTACCAACTGTATCCTGATGGGACGTCTGGAGGCGTTCGCCCTGGGTAACGGCCCATGGGAATCTTTCCTGGACGGTATCGGTAATGGTCTGGGATATGGTTTGATTCTGGTGATCGTAGGTTTCTTCCGTGAATTATTGGGTTCTGGTACATTACTTGGATTCCAGGTGATCCCGCAGGCATTCTACGATTTCGGCTATGTAAACAACGGTTTGATGATTCTGCCTCCGATGGCTTTGATCGTGATTGCCGTGATTATATGGGTTCACCGTTCTAAGAACAAAGAGCTTCAAGAAAATTAATACAAACTATTAAACGAATAATAGAATGGAAGAATATTTAAGCACGTTTGTCCGCTCGATCTTCGTAGACAACATGATTTTCGCATACTATCTGGGTATGTGTTCTTTCCTGGCTGTTTCCAAGAACGTAAAGACTGCTTTAGGATTGGGTATGGCTGTAACGTTCATCCTGGTATGTACGTTACCGATCAACTATATGCTCGAAAATTATATATTGAAAGAAGGCGCCATGAGTTGGTTAGGCGCTGAATATGCAGGAGTAAACCTGAGTTTCCTTTCTCTGATCATCTTCATCGCCATCATTGCTTCATTTACGCAGTTGGTTGAAATGATCGTAGAAAAATTTGCTCCGGCACTGTATGCATCTCTGGGTATCTTTTTGCCGCTTATCGCTGTGAACTGTGCGATCCTGGGTGGTTCTCTGTTTATGCAACAAAAGGCATTTCCTAATGTAGGAGTTGCTACTGTATACGGCTTAGGTTCTGGTATCGGTTGGATGCTGGCTATCGTTGGTATGGCTGCTATCCGTGAAAAACTGGCTTATTCGGATATACCGAAGCCTTTGAAAGGTCTGGGTATTACCTTTATCATTACCGGTCTGATGGGTATGGCATTTATGTGCTTCTCAGGACTTAAGATCTAAGTATTAACGCATTAAACAAGAATAAAGATGATTATATTAATGTCGGGCGGACTTACCATTGCAGTCGGAGCTGTTGTTTTCCTTGTGATTACACTGATCCTTGTTGGTTCGCTTTTATTTGCGAAAGCAAAATTAATACCATCGGGCAATGTGAGGATGGTTGTTAACGGAGAAAAGGAATACGAAGTTCCCATCGGGGGAACTGTATTGAATACGCTTCAGAGTGAAGGTATTTTCCTGTCGTCTGCTTGTGGTGGTAGCGGTAGCTGTGGACAGTGCCGTTGTCAGGTGCCGGAAGGTGGCGGAAACATTCTTCCTACGGAAGTTGGTTTCTTCTCTCGTAAACAAATAAAAGATCATTGGAGACTGGGTTGCCAGACCAAGATAAAAGAAGATATCAAGATCAAAGTTCCTGATGAAGTATTCGGTGTAAAAGAATGGGAATGCGAAGTAATCAGCAACAAGAACGTGGCTACCTTTATCAAAGAGTTTATTGTTGCTCTGCCTAAGGGTGAACACATGGACTTCGTTCCGGGTTCTTATGCACAGATCAAGATCCCTGCATATTCTATGGATTATGACAAGGATATCGATAAAGACCTGATCGGTGAAGGTTATCTGCCGGCATGGAAGAACTTCGGTTTGTTCGGTCTGAAATGTCAGAACACTGAACCGACTATCCGTGCTTACTCAATGGCCAACTATCCTGCAGAAGGTGACCGTATCATGTTGACAGTGCGTATCGCAACTCCTCCTTTCAAACCGAAAGATCAGGGTCCTGGCTTCCAGGATATCATGCCGGGTATCGCTTCTTCTTATATCTTTACCCTGAAACCGGGTGATAAGGTAATAATGAGCGGTCCTTACGGTGATTTCCATCCGATCTTCGACTCTAAGAGAGAAATGATGTGGGTCGGCGGTGGTGCCGGTATGGCTCCGTTGCGTGCTCAGATCATGCATATGACTAAGACATTGAAGACTACAGATCGTAAGATGTCTTACTTCTATGGTGCTCGTGCATTGAATGAAGTATTCTATCTGCAGGACTTCCTGGAAATAGAAAAAGAATTCCCGAACTTTAAATTCCATTTGGCACTTGACCGTCCTGATCCAGCAGCTGATGCAGCAGGCGTGAAGTATACAGCTGGTTTTGTTCACCAAGTAATTTACGATACTTATCTGAAGGATCACGAAGCTCCGGAAGATATCGAATATTACATGTGTGGTCCGGGCCCGATGTCGAAAGCGGTAGAAAATATGCTTGACAACCTGGGTGTACCTCGCGAAATGTTACACTTCGATGATTTTGGTGCATAAAACAGTAGGTATTTACAAGCCTCAATAAATAAAAAGGGAAGAAATAATATTTTCTTCCCTTTTTTTGTAATATCATGCAGCATTTTCCGTTCTTATTACATCTTAGCTAATATAGACATAAAATTGAGCAAGATTATGAAGTTGTTGATTCTATCTTTTTTCGCAGTAATACTAGGTTATTCTCTTCTTTTCAATGAAAAAGAAGAGATTCAGCAGCCTATCCATGGTGTTGACAATTCCGTGTATATTCAAAAAACAGATACACAGCGAATTGACTCTATTGAAATATATCGCGACAGAACAGCATACGCGTTATAGACCTTTTTTAAGAAAACTACTCATAATAGCAATATTTATTCGACAAAAGTTTGTTTTTTAAATAAATATTGCTATGTTTGTTCCGTATAATTCTTAATATACGGAAATGTTACATTCTTTTATCACCATATATACTTCTGATTTTTGGATAGCTATGCTCCTTGGAGTATTGTTTTTTTTGTGTTTGCCGGTATTGGCCGGTAAGATAAACCGACTACCTCGAATTAATAATGTGATTTGTATTATTCCGGTTATTTCTGATTCTGTTTTTGCGGGGAAGCAGGACAGTTTTGCAGGGGATAAAATGATCATTATTCCTCATACATCACGTAGCAAATATCTGATAAAAAATTCCAGGTACCGATTGGGGGGATGAACCCTTATCCGACAGAGATATGCTGAAGGATAAGGGGAGAGGCTTTGTGGAAGAAACTAAATACTTGTTTATCTGTACCCTTTTCAGGTAAATAAGAATGATGTTATTGCCTTTTCCTTTCAATTTTCAGACTTCCAGAATCCCATATTCGGGAAGCCCATCCAAAAAAGAATAAGTAAGGTTTTCATAATCGATTTTGCAGCAAAAATGGTTGATGCCATTACTGACTGTCAGGTAACGTACGCGCAATACCATGTTATAACGTACTATTTGGTCGAAAACAGCCTTCGTTATCTCTATGGTGGGGGCTTTATACTCCACAATCATTAAAGGAGCTAAAAAACGGTTATATGCAACTGTATCACATCGCTTGGATGTTCCATTCAGTTTCAGGGGAACTTCATTCGCCAGAAGTTCTTTCGGATATCCTTTGTCTGTTATCAGATAATTGACAAAATGCTGACGCACCCATTCTTCGGGCGTCAGAGCTACATATTTGCGGCGTACAGGATCGAATATAACAGGTTTCCCGTCTTTTTCCTTTACTTTCGCTGCGAATGTTGGCAGGTTTAATGATAGCATTTATTATATTTGTCGTTTATATTATACACTATAATTCTACCCTCAAAGGTAATGATTTATGAAAACAAAACAAGAAATCGTTGAAAATTGGCTACCTCGTTATACCGAGCGTAGGCTGGAAGATTTTGATAAGTATATCTTACTCACAAACTTTACCAAATATGTCGAGCTATTTGCTGAAAATTTTAATGTCCCGATACTTGGGTTGAAAAGCTCTATGCCGAATGCTTCGGCCGAAGGCATTACCATTATTAACTTTGGAATGGGAAGTGCAAATGCGGCAACGATCATGGATTTGTTGTCGGCTGTTAGTCCAACTGCGGTTCTGTTTCTCGGTAAATGCGGTGGACTAAAGAAAGCCAATAATCTGGGTGATTATGTTTTGCCGATCGCTGCAATCCGTGGTGAAGGAACTTCCAACGAATATCTGCCGGCAGAAGTTCCGTCGCTTCCTGCATTTTCAATGTTGCGTGCTATTTCCTCTGCTGTTCGCGACCAGGGAAAAGATTATTGGACCGGTACGATTTATACAACAAACCGCCGTGTTTGGGAATACGACACTTCATTCAAGGAATATCTGAAGCGTACGCATGCCACCGGTATCGATATGGAAACAGCAACCTTGCTTACGGCAGGCTTTGCCAATAAAATTCCAACGGGGGCTTTATTGATGATATCAGATAAACCTTTAGAAGAAGATGGGGTTAAAACAGAGGCAAGCGACCGGGCAGTTACCCGCAATTTTGCTCCGGAACATGTAAAATTAGGGATAGAAGCCCTTCATCAAATTATAGATGATAAAAAAACAGTCCGTCATATTCGGTTCAGTTGGTAATATTTAATGCTTTATTATGGCAAAAAAAGAAAATACGTTTGAGGAAATATGCCGGGATATCGTTGCTAAAAAGTTTCAGCCCGTTTATATATTAATGGGCGAAGAACCTTTTTTTATGGACAGGATAACAGATCTGCTCATAGAAAATGTGTTGGGTGAATCTGAGCGGGATTTCAATCAAATGGTAATGTATGGGGCCGATACGGATGCGGCTATGATTATAAATGCAGCCCGTCGGTTTCCGATGATGTCGGAATATCAGTTGGTAGTCGTACGTGAAGCACAACTGGTCCGCGACATAGAATTGCTTACCAACTATGTCAAAAATCCACTTAATTCGACGGTACTGGTTGTTAATTACAAATATAAGAACCTGGACAGAAGAAAGTCACTGGCTGCAGCGACTGAAAAAACAGGCGTTTTGTTTGAATCGAAAAAAATACCGGATTATAAAATGCCGGCGTTTATCGTTTCGTTTATGCAACAGCATTCCATCGGGATTGATCCAAAGGCTGCTCAAATGCTTTCCGACTTCCTTGGTAACGATTTAAGCCGCCTAAGTAAGGAATTGGACAAGCTGGCACTGATCTTGCCTGAAAAGGCCTCAAAACGCGTCACTCCGGAGTTGATCGAACAAAATATTGGAATAAGTAAAGAATACAATAACTTCGAGTTAATAAAAGCGATTGCAGTAAAGGACATATTAAAAGCAAACCGGATTGTTCAGTATTTCGAAAAGAATCCGAAAAGTAATCCGATACAGATGACCCTTCCTGTAATTTTTAATTATTTCTCAAACCTGTTGATCTGTTATTATACAAAGGACAGATCGGAAGCTGGTTTAATGACGGCTTTAGGTTTAAGGGGAACTTTTCAGGTGAAGGATTATATGACTGGATTAAGAAATTATCCGGCCATGAAAGTTTTTAATTTGATCAGCGACATTCGAACAACCGATGCCAGATCAAAAGGAGTAGACAATTCTTCTGTTTCGGATGCTGATTTACTCAAAGAATTATTATATAAAATACTTCATTAAAAATAGAATCAGTAGTGTAAACTGCACATGGCGATAACTTCAGAATTCGCCATGTGCAGTTTTTTCTTTTCTGGCCGTAACAAGTCCTAACAACGGCTTTTTGTCCTTATTTTTCTAGAACAGTCAGATTTTCGAACATAAAAAAGCAGGGTGCCTTTCTTGTTTTTCAATGATTTCACCTGTGTTTTACCCCTTTGAGAATTTAATATTTATATCTTCTCGTATAGTTGTTTACAAATATCACGAAAAAATAAGCTTTTAGGGTGTAGGATACAAAAGCATATCACGTAGAGAAAGAGTTGTAACAAAAAACAAGACATATTGACAGCGGGGTCCTCTAAGTAAAAGATACTAATTTATAAATGTGTACAATATCTAAGGTGGTACATTTGTAATCAAAGGGATGTGTATACATTTAAACACTTTTAATAATTACTTTTGTGTCACATAGCGTGATGGTACAAATGTTTCAGTATACATTACTAATATAAATCAATAAAAATAGGTTTAAATACTGTTACAGTAAATATATATGATAATATATCAAAAACCAGCTCATTACCCCAGTATATTAATTGTATACATTAATTCTTGTCAATGATTCCGTATATAAATGTGAAATAGCTTCTTTATTTTACAATAAATGATGTGATAACCAATTGTATAACAGGTATTTATTATATAAATTCATTAACACTACTTTAACCTTGTTTTGTGCCATTTTGTATAGGTTTACAAACGTATCAGATACAAATGTTTATCTACAGTTACAATTCTACCTGTTCGTGATTATAAATATAAATTGCACAATTGGAAATAATATGTTATATTTGTGTCATGGTTTAATTCTGTATTGAATTTTTGTAAACAGTCATATTGGCAGCTATTTTTGATATATAATCCATATTTTGATTATGAAAGATCGTATTTTAGCAGTAATGGAACATGAAGGACTAACTCCTTCCAAATTTGCCGAAGCAATCGGTATCCAGCGATCAGCTATGTCACATATTATATCCGGTAGAAATAATCCCAGCCTGGATGTGCTGGTAAAAATTCTGGAACGGTTTACGTATGTAGATTCCGACTGGCTTTTATTCGGCAAAGGCAATATGATGCGCGAACATGTGTTAACTGAGCCCGATTTGTTTACAAATACGACGATAAAACCGTCCATTCTATCGGATTCTCCGGAATATCGCAAGGAAATTAGGGTTGAGACACCTGTAAATATGCCTAAACAGCCTGTAATAGAACAAATTGTGCTTCCTGAACAACCATCCAGAAATGTGAGTAAAATAATGATATTCTATTCAGATAATACATTTGAGACTTTTACTCCTGAAAAAAACAAGAAAGACTAGGTCAGCATTGCTATATACATCTTATTCATGTATCTTTGTATAGAAATTGAGTAATCATATTATATGAAGAAGTACATGTTAGATATGAAGGTTACTGAAAACAACCGCCTTCATAAAAATTATTGCCTGCTAAAATTAACCAGCGACGATACTTTGCCGGAAATGCTTCCCGGTCAGTTCGTTCAGGTGCTGGTGGATAACTCTCCTACAACATTTCTTCGCCGACCTATTTCAATTAACTTTATAGATAGAACAACCAATGAATTGTGGTTGCTTATCCAGTTGGTTGGCGATGGAACACGTCGTATGGCAGAATACCGTCCGGGAGATATTGTTAATATTATGTTGCCGTTGGGTAACAGTTTTACAATTCCTACCGGTGAAAGTAAAAATCAGAAGTTTCTGTTGATTGGTGGTGGTGTTGGTACTGCTCCGATGCTATGTTTGGGATCAGCCTTAAAGAATGCCGGTTTTGAACCTGTATTCCTGTTAGGAGCACGCTCTAAGGATGATGTATTACAACTGGATGAGTTTACGAAGATAGGAACTGTTCACATAACTACCGAAGACGGTTCTCTCGGTGAAAAAGGCTATGTAACAAACCATTCCGTATTGAAAAACATTCATTTTGATAGAATTTACACATGTGGACCGAAGCCGATGATGGTAGCTGTTGCCAGATATGCCGCTACTGAATCGATCACATGCGAAGCCTCGCTTGAAAATACAATGGCCTGTGGTATAGGTGCTTGCCTATGCTGTGTGGAGAATACAAAAGAAGGTCATGTATGTGTTTGTACTGAAGGTCCTGTATTTAATATAGAGAAATTGACATGGCAGAGTTAAATGTAAACATAGGTAATTTGCAGTTGAAAAACCCGGTAATGACTGCTTCGGGTACATTTGGATACGGAGTCGAATATTCAGACTTTATGGATATTTCAAGACTGGGTGGTATTTTTGTAAAGGGAACAACCATCCAACCACGCGAAGGAAATCTGTATCCCCGTATGGCGGAAACACCTTCCGGGATGTTGAATGCAGTAGGTCTGCAAAACAAAGGAGCCCAATATTTCGTGGATCACATTTATCCTTCAATTAAGGATATTGACACAAATATGATCGTAAATGTAAGTGGATCGTCTGTCGAAACATACGTGGAATGTGCAGAAAAGATAGCAGGACTGGATAAAATTCCGGCTATCGAACTCAATATTTCATGCCCGAATGTGAAGCAAGGCGGTATGGCTTTTGGCGTAACGACCTGCGGTGCGGCCGAAGTTGTGAAGGCGGTTCGTAAGGTTTATCCCAAGACCCTTATTGTAAAACTTTCTCCTAATGTAACCGATATAACTGAGATTGCAAAAGCAGTCGAAGCCGAAGGTGCAGACTCTGTTTCGCTTATCAATACCATGCTTGGAATGGCTATTGATGCAGAGAAGCGTAAACCTATATTATCTACAATAACTGGTGGTCTGTCCGGTCCCTGTGTAAAGCCGGTTGCCCTCCGGATGGTATGGCAAACATACAAGGCGGTAAAGATACCCGTCATCGGTTTAGGAGGTATTTCAAACTGGAAGGATGCGGTGGAATTTATGTTGGCCGGGGCCACGGCGATACAGATCGGAACTTACAATTTTGTTGATCCAACCGTATCGATAAAAGTGATTGACGGTATGAATGAGTATCTCGACAGACATGGATTTAAATCCGCGAGAGAACTTATTGGAGCTTTAGAAATATGATATTTCAATAAGAAAAGTGTCTGTTATAACCAAAACAGGCACTTTTCTTCGTTTTAGTAAAATATAGACCACAATCAAGTAAAAAAAGAACATGAAAAACAGACTATTCTCTTTGATATGCCTACTGGTCATATCTATGTCGCTAAAAGCAGGTGACAACGTTATTATTCCAATTTCGACCGATAATATCAGCCTTATATATAAGGTTGGTAACAATGGCCGTTTATATCAATCGTATCTAGGCCAGAAGCTCCGGTTCAATAGTGATATCGATCAACTGCCTCTGGGTGGTGAAGCCTATCTTACACATGGTATGGAAGACTATTTTGAACCGGCTATCCGTGTTTTGCATAATGATGGTAACCCTTCTTTATTGCTAAAATATATCTCTTATGAGACTAAACAAATTCAGCCGGACGTAACGGAAACAATCATCAAACTTAAGGATGACATATACCCTGTAACCGTCGATCTTCACTTTGTTTCTTATGCAAAAGAAAATATCATCAAATCTTTTACAGAGATTTCGCACCAGGAGAAAAAGCCCGTTACACTATATAACTATGCTTCTTCACTTCTCCATATGAATAGTGAAAAATACTTCCTGACTGAATTTGCTGGGGATTGGGCACATGAAGTAAATATGACCGAACAACAACTTTCATTTGGGAAAAAAGTATTGGATACAAAGCTTGGAAGCCGTGCAAATATGTTTAATTCCCCATTCTTTTTATTGTCTCTGAAAGAAAATGCCAGGGAAAATGAAGGAGAAGTTCTTTTCGGAACGATCGGTTGGACTGGAAATTTTCGTTTTACATTCGAGGTTGACAACGAAAACAAATTACGTATCCTATCCGGTATAAATGACTATGCATCAGAATATTCACTAAAACCCAATGAGATATTCCGTACCCCTGAATTTATTTTTACCTTCAGTGCTGAAGGAAAGGGTAAAGCCAGTCGTGATTTTCATAAATGGGCTCGCAAATATCAGGTAAAAGATGGAGATAAATCACGTCTTACTTTACTGAATAACTGGGAAGCTACCTATTTCGATTTTAATGAAGACAAGCTGGTCGATATCATGGATGAAGCGAAGGAGTTGGGTGTCGATATGTTCCTATTGGATGATGGTTGGTTTGCCAACAAATATCCCCGTAGCAGCGATCGTCAGGGATTAGGAGACTGGGGAGAAACCGTAGAAAAATTACCGAACGGTATCGGTAAACTGGTGAAGGAAGCAACTGATAAAGGCATTAAATTCGGTTTGTGGATCGAGCCGGAGATGGTTAATCCGAAGAGCGAATTGTATGAAAAACATAAAGATTGGGTCATTCATTTGCCAAACAGAGACGAATATTATTTCAGACACCAGCTTGTATTGGATCTTAGTAATCCGAAAGTGCAGGATTATGTATTTGGAATTGTCGACAACCTGATGACAAAATATCCGGGTATCGCCTATTTCAAATGGGATTGTAACAGTCCGATCACTAATATTTATTCTCCGTATCTGAAAGATCAACAATCTCATCTTTATATCGAACATGTAAGAGGATTCTATAATGTGCTTGAACGTGTTAAGGCCAAATATCCAAACCTGCCGATGATGCTTTGTTCCGGTGGTGGTGGACGTACCGATTATGAAGCTCTGAAGTATTTCACGGAATTCTGGCCGAGCGATAATACCGATCCTGTTGAACGTATCTTTATCCAATGGGGATATTCTCATTTCTTTCCTTCAAAGACAATGGCTGCACATGTTACAAGCTGGAATAAGAGTGCCAGTATAAAGTTCCGTACTGATGTGGCCATGATGGGTAAACTCGGATTTGATATCCGCACTCATGAGATGACTCCGGCAGAGCAAGAGTATTGTAGAGGAGCGGTTAAGAATTTCAATCGCTTAAGTGGTGCGCTTATGGACGGTGACCTGTATCGTTTGGTCTCTCCTTATGACGGCAATCATTCAGCAGTTATGTATGTTAATGAAACAACAGATAAGGCTGTTCTTTTTGCATTTGATGTTCATCCCCGTTACGGTGAGATTTTACAGCCGGTTCGTCTGCAGGGATTGAATCCTGAGACACAGTATGAAGTAAAGGAAATCAACCTGGTGCCGGGTACAGAGTCTATCCTGAGATGCAACGGAAAGACTTTTTCCGGGGAACTGCTTATGAAAGTGGGTATTCCAGTGTTCTCGGGCAAGCAACTGACAAGCCGGGTTATTGAAATTTCGAAAGTAAAGTAATCAATATAAGTTGATAAACAAAACGGAGAGGCTTACCCAGATAAACCTCTCCGTTTTTATTTCTTCGCCAGCAGAGTCACACTTAAAGAGGCGCAACATAGTAATACTCCAACGCCGGCTGTTCCTGCCCAACCGAACATCTGCCAAGCCGTACCGGAAAAAAATGTGCCTAACGAACCTCCTACAAAATAAGTAGTCATAAAGATCGTATTGACCCGGTTTGAGGCAGACGGACATAATTCAAAAATACTTGATTGGTTACTTAACTGGATACATTGCATACCTATATCGATAATAATTATACCTGCTATAATAGAAGTATAATAGTTTCCACCCCAATAAAGCAATAACCAGGAAAACAGGATCAACCCGCATCCCCAGAAATTAAAACGCCTGACACCCACTTTTTTCACATATTTACCTACAAGTGAAGCCGATAAAGCCCCGGCTACCCCGCAAAGTCCCAACATCCCGACAACATCGCTATTTGCAAAAAAAGGAGCCTGTCCCATCTTAAATGCCAGGCACGACCACATGGCCAGAAAAGAACCGAATGCGAATCCGGACCGGATTGCATAAATCTTCAGAGAGGGGAATTCTTTCAACAGCGAAAACAAGGATTTCATAAGTTCCGAGTATTTCCCTTTAAAAGTAGGCTGTATATCAGGTAGAACCGTAATTACGACAATACCACATACAACCATCAGGCCAGCTGCAATATAATACATTTCCCGCCAGCCAAACAGGTCACCGACCAGCCCGCTTATTACCCTCGATACCAATATCCCGGAAAGCAATCCGGAGACTACCAACCCTACATTTCGTCCCTTATTTTCCGGTTTGGAGTAAAGAGTTGCTATAGGAATAAATATTTGCGGTATCATTGAACAGATTCCTGTAAACAAGGATGCAATAAGAATGATCTGAATATTGGGAGCCAAAGCAATACTCAGCAATGATACGGTCAGGATAGTGAAGTTGGTAATAATGATCGTTTTACGTTTATACATATCAGCCAATGGCACAACGAACAATAAGCCCAATGCATAACCAATCTGTGTAATCATAGCAATCAGATTGGTGGTAAATTCGGATACGTCAAGATCCTGACGTATCATGTTCAGAAGTGGCTGATTATAGTAAAGGTTGGCTACCGAAATGCCGGCTACAATAGATAATGTCCATAATATCAATGGAGGAAGGCCTCCGTTTTCTTTCAATGTTTGTTTCATATACCACTTTTTTATGCGACAAATTTACCCCAAATAGTTGAAATTCCGAAGTCTTTATCTTATCTGATATACCATCCCGGCAAGTATATAGAGATATTCAAATAATTAGCTATATTTGCCAATAACTAAAACGGAAAATAAATATGCTTGATCAAATTAACGAGATACTCCAAAATACAACCATTACACCGGCTACTGCGGCTGTAAAACTATTTGTCAGCTTTTTGCTGGGAGCTGTTATTGGTATAGAACGCCAGTTTCGTCGTCGTGAGGCTGGAATGCGCACCTTTACCTTGATTTGTATGGGTTCAGCGGCAGCCATGCTTATTTCCATCTGGATACCCCAATGTTATCCTGACTTTCTGAATGGAGATCCGGGACGTATTGCGGCACAGGTACTTACCGGAATCGGTTTCCTGGGAGCGGGGGCTATTATGCAGAGTCACGGAAGTATTCACGGACTGACTACAGCGGCTTGTATCTGGGTCGTTGCAGTTATCGGACTGGCTGTGGGAGCAGGGATGTATGTTCCGGCATTAATTGGTACGGGACTGACACTCGTTATATTAGTCAGCCTGGAAAGACTTGAAAGAAGGATGTTCCTGAACGGTGTAAATAAAATATTGACAATTATTTGTACAACGTCGACTCCGGATCTGAAAGCAGTCCGTAAAATACTGGAAGGGAAAAACATTTATATCGTAAGTGTTTCGTTTGAATCTATGTATGAGCTGAATAAGGCGATCATCACCTATAAAGTAAATGTTAAGGCACAATCATCTTACATGAACTTATTCAGTGAAATAAGAACCCTGGGGTATGTTTCTCAAATAAGATTGATGGCCTGAGCCATCAATCCAATTCATCTTTCAGCATTCGTCCTGCTATCCGGGCTGCATCAGCCACATATTTGCTGCAAGGACGTTTGGCATAATATTCTTTTGTTCTTTCGGAAGGGGTAGGAACAGTCTGGTTGGCTTCAGCAGCAGGCAAAAGACTGCGGCAAATAATCGTACCATGCTTTTCCTTAAACATGTTAGACATTTTCTGCACCATTGCGTAATTCTTTGTTCTGGCTTCCTGGTCATTCTGGTCCAATACAGGATATTTAAACCCGGCCAGCATAGCCATAGCACTTACCGTTCCACATACTTCCCGCATCCGGCCTACACCGCCGCCAAAAGAGACAGACATTTTTTTTGCCATATTCAGATCCAGTTCGAAAACATCCGAATAGGCCAGGAACACAGACTGTGCGCAGTTGTATCCCGATTCAAAGTTCTGAACAGCGTTTTTTACCCGCTCTTCAATATCAAAATCTTTCATAAAGCCTTATTAATACTCGTAGTCAACACAAGCTCTGTCTGCTTTTACCGGACCGATAATGCCCTTTGAGACTGCTACGTGTTCGGGGTGGTTTGCGTATGTCTTCACATCCTCCAGTGAATCGAGTTCCGTTGTAAGAATAACGTCCCAGGTTTCTTCCGGATTTACGTTGAAATCGACACGGATCATGCGCAATACATCGATTTTGTCGATCAAAGCTTCCAAACCTGTTTTAATTTCCTGCATTTTAGCCTGTTTGTCGGCCGGAGTTGCAAACTCTGTCAGTTTAAACATTACAATGTGTCTTATCATAAACGCTTTTATTTAAATTACATTTGTTCTTCCAAATATGAATCTTTGTATCCCAGGAAATATAATATTCCGTCCAGCCCGATCGTTGAAATCGACTGTTTGGCGGTTGCTTTTACTTTTGGTTTCGCATGGAAAGCAATGCCCAAACCGGCTATACTGATCATAGGCAAGTCGTTGGCACCGTCACCAACCGCTACGGTCTGACGGATATCCACATTTTCAACCTGAGCGATCAAACGAAGCAATTCAGCTTTCCGTTTACCATCGACGATATCTCCGATATGGCGTCCGGTCAGCTTACCGTCTACCACTTCAAGCTCGTTTGCATATACATAATCTATATTGTATTTCTGTTTCAGGTAGTTTCCGAAATAAGTAAATCCCCCGGAAAGGATTGCGATCTTGAAGCCCACCTTTTTAAGAATACGCATCAGGCGATCAACCCCTTCTGTGATAGGCAGATTTTCTGCAATGTCTTGCATAACAGAGACATCCAATCCTTTTAATAAGGCACAACGTTGCCGGAAACTTTCGCTGAAATCTATCTCTCCGCGCATAGCCGATTCCGTAATAGCCTTAACCTGGTCGCCAACACCGGCACGGATAGCCAACTCGTCGATCACTTCCGTTTCGATCAGGGTCGAATCCATATCAAAACAGATAAGACGGCGCATACGGCGATACATACTTTCCTCCTGGAAAGAGATATCCATTACCTGTTCGGAGGAGAGTTTCATGAACTCAGCCTTCATCAGTTCTTTATCACGCGGTGTGCCGCGAACGGAAAATTCCACACTCGCCTTCGGAGTCCGTGAGTTTTCATCCAAAGGAATACGTCCTGTCAGACGTTTGATGTCATCGATGTTCATTCCCTGGTCGGCAACAATACGAGTGACACCCGCTATTTGCTTTGCCGTCAGCATACGTCCCAGAATGGTTATAATATACCGGTTCTTTCCCTGCATATTCACCCATTTGGAATATTCTTCTTCTGTAATAGGATTAAAACGAATATTTACATCCAATTCATAACTTTTGAAGAGTAATTCTTTCAAAATATCACCTGAATTTCCTCCACAACTCTGGAAAAGAATACCTAATGATAAGTTGTTATGAATATCAGCCTGACCGATGTCAAGAATGACAGCATTATTCTTTGCCAGAATTTCGGTAAGGGCGGCGGTGACACCCGGGCGGTCAGCCCCGTTTATATTTATCAGTATAATTTCGTCTTTTAGTCCCATGTTTTTTGTTTTATAAGGCAAAGGTAAACAAGTTATATGCAAATTCCGCCATATAAATAAACAAAAATTCAAATGAAATTGTTATTTTTAGAGACGCGTTATATTTAATTTAGAACCTGGCAACCTTAATAAGTCCTGACTGGCAGGCAAATCGAGATGAAAATTCAGTTTGAAATTAAGGAAAAGCTGCCTGAGATTATTGCCGAAATACGGCATTCAGACAAATGGCGAACCAAAGTAGTTGAAAAAACACATGGCTTGGAAAGAGTTACGATTAAAGATCCTAACTATGATTCAGAAGCATGTATTGAAATCTGGGAACATGAGATTCACATCCGAACAGCATGGTCTAACTACACGTATCGTGTTTTTAAGCAAGGCAACGCTTACTGGTGTGAATATATCGGCGCTTACCGCGGGTTGCTGGAGCAGACGTTACTACCTACATTGACTCCCAAAATGAACATTCTCGATTCCGTAGTTGTGGAAAGTTCATTGACAGGAAACAAAAAGGAAACGTTGCGTACTTACAGTACGGAAAACCTGAAGTTGAAGAATTTCCGTCGGGATAATTTCAAAGCGGAATATAATACGACATCACTGCAAGACCATCCGACGATCGTTTACGATGAATATATAAAAGAGGGAATGCCTATGCCTTCTCCTTATAAAGAATAACAAAACTAAGATAAAGTCCGATTTATAGTCGGACTTTATCTCCTTAAAACCAGACTTAATGTTCTTGTTTTTCCTTCTCATGTTAAAATAACATCTATTTTACCCCTGTTTTAAAAGCAAATTATTGTTAACCACCTGCTATAAAACAGCTATTTTCCTAGATTTTCATGCAATAAAACATATAAAAAACCTTGTATTTCACTCGATTTATGTTATATCGTTTGGAAGGAGAGACTCTTTACCTGTATCTTTGCCACCGTTAAAAACAAGAACGCAATTCCTTAGCGAAGGAAAAGCACTTGTTTACTTTCCTGAAAATCAGGAGTCGGACATAAAGGAAAACTGACAAAGAACCGCCTGCAGACCGGTAATTATCCGTAGGAGATTATGTTCCGATTAAGTTTAACGTAAAAATTACATTATGAAGGTAAGAGCTTATGTTCTCATTGTAACGGTTGCATTGGCAACAATGTCGTCCGCTACAAAAGAAGCGAGACCTACCGTGGGTACTAATCCTGGTGATCTGGCTCCGAGAATAGAGTCTTTAGGAAATGAAAGTAATATTAGTTTCCAAAATCATTCCGGGCGTTACACGTTGCTGAATTTCTGGGCAGCTTACGATGCTGAATCGCGAGCCCGTAACGTTCAATTATGGAATGAAGTTAATAAACTAAGTTCGGATAAAATTGCCATGTATTCTGTTTCTCTCGATGAGAAAGAATCAATCTTTACCGAGACGGTAAAGGCAGACAAGCTTAGCGGCACAAAGCAATTTCGTGAAGAACTGGGAAAAAAGTCAGAGTTGTATGGTAAGTTTAACCTGCAAAAGGGTTTGAAGAACTTTCTGATAGACGACAAAGGAGTGATCATTGCCGCAAATGTAACTCCGGATCAATTGGCTGAAGTTATGAATAAGATTTAATCAGTAGATTATTATTTAAAAAGAGCTGTTCTACCCAACAAGAACAGCTCTTTTTTTGTATTTTTGCTTCCAATTTATTACCAAACAAATAAACACAATAAAAATGTATAAACAATTTTTTGCAGCTTGTTCCCTTACCGGAGCATTATTGCTGAGTGCATGTTCGCCCACAACGCCTGTGGCACATGATGTATCTATTATTCCTATCCCCAAACAGATCAAGAATGTCAATGGCGAGTTCACATTGAAAGACGGTATGAATATCGGTGTTGCCGACAAACAATTATTACCGGCAGCCAACTATCTTTCCGACTTGTTATCCCGTGCAACCGGCTATATATATAATGTACGCGAAGGAGATGGCGACATTTCCCTTGCAGTCAGTGATATTGCAGGGCAAAACGAAGGAGCCTATACTTTGGATGTGTCTTCCGGTAAAATTCAGATCAAAGGAAATACATATGGTGGCGTAATCTCCGGTATCGAATCGCTTCGCCAGCTTCTGCCGGCAGAGATCGAATCACCGGAAGTAGTAGCGGATATTACCTGGGGTGTTCCGGCCGTCCAGATCACAGACGCACCGCGTTTCGGGTGGAGAGGGATGATGCTGGATGTGTCACGTCATTTCTCAACAAAAGAAGAAGTGAAAGAATTGCTCGATATGATGGCTCTCTATAAGCTGAACAAATTCCACTGGCATCTGACCGACGACCAGGGTTGGCGTATCGAAATAAAGAAATATCCGTTGCTTACGGAAAAAGGAGCCTGGCGTACCTTTAACAGTCAGGATCGCGAATGCTTGAGACGGGCTAAAGCGGAGGATAATCCGGACTTTGAATTACCGGCCGGGAAGTTACGTATAACACAGGGCGATACTTTATATGGAGGTTTTTATACACAGGATGATATTAAAGAGATCGTAGAATATGCCGGCGTTCGTGGTATCGATGTAATTCCCGAGGTGGATATGCCGGGACACATGTTGGCTGCTGTAAGCAACTATTCAGGTGTTTCCTGTTTCAATGAAACAGGGTGGGGATCTATTTTCTCTTCTCCGGTTTGTCCGGGTAAAGACTCGGCCCTTGAATTTTGTAAAAATGTTTACAGCGAAATAATCCCTCTTTTCCCTTATAAATATGTCCATCTGGGTGCGGATGAAGTGGAAAAGACAAACTGGAAGAAATGCCCGGATTGCCAGAAACGGATGAAAGATAACGGACTGAAAACAGAAGAAGAGTTGCAGGCCTGGTTCGTTCATAATATGGAGAAATTCTTCAACGAAAACGGAAAAGAAATGATCGGTTGGGATGAAATCCTGGAAGGCGGACTTTCTCCGACGGCAACAATCATGTGGTGGCGTACCTGGCATCCGCAATCGGTTCCTGATGCAACGGCACAAGGTAACCATGCTATCCTTTCACCGAACGCTAATTTTTACTTCGACTATCAACAGGATAAAAATTCCCTGCCGGGCGTTTACAACTTCAATCCGATGCTCGAATCGTTGAATGATGCACAAAAGGCTTTGATCCTGGGTATTCAGGCTAATCTGTGGTGTGAATGGATTCCGTCGTTCGAACGTGTACAGTACATGATTATGCCCCGTATGATGGCAATGGCCGAACTGGCATGGAGCGATCCTTCCGTAAAGAACTGGGACGGCTTCAAGGAAAGAATGGTGAAACAGTTCCCACGCCTGAACATCATGAATGTGAATTATCGTATGCCGGACCTGGAAGGTTTCAACAATACGAATGCTTTCATTGGCGAAGGAACCGTAACGATAACTTGTCTTGATCCGAGTGCAGAAATCCATTATACAACCGACGGTAGTATCCCGACATTAGAGTCTCCGCAGTATACAGAACCGATCAAAGTAACGGAAACAACAGACTTTACCTTCCGCACTTTCCGTCCGAACGGAAAGAAAGGCGATATCGTAAAGACCCGTTATATCAAGAGCGAATATGCTCCGGCCGTAGAAGCAACTCCTTCAAAGAAAGGTTTGCAGGCCGTATGGCATGAGTTCAAAGGCAATAAATGTGCAGATATTGAAAAGGCTCCGGTCAATGGCACTTATGAAGTGTCTGAAGTAACTATCCCGGCTGATGTAAAAGGTAACATCGGCCTGGTTGTATCCGGTTATTTCAATGCCCCTGAAGATGGCATTTACACCTTCAACCTGATGTCCGACGATGGAAGTACGCTGACGATCGACGGGGAAATGGTTGTCGATAATGACGGCCCTCACTCTCCGCGTGAAGTGGTAGGCCAGAAAGCATTAGCGAAAGGTTTGCATCCGATCCAGGTGAAATACTTCGACAGCAACGGCGGCCTGCTTCAATTGAAGGTACTGACTGCCGATGGTAAAGAAATACCTGTTAACGCTGATATGTTTGCTTATTAAGAAAGATAAGGAGTAATAGAAAATCCCCGTAAAGAAAGGTAATAACTTCTTTACGGGGATTTTCTATTATTCCTCTTATTGTCTATTATCTTTAAACCTACTACCAACTAATCCTTTAGTTATAACTTATAAACTGAAAGACCATTGTCGGTAAGCTTGATGACGGTGCTCGGTAAGCTTAACGACCCAGGTCGTTAAGCGAATAGGAGATAATGTTTGGCTTAATCGGTCCTGACTTACGGACTAATGGGCATAAGTATAAGTACTAATAATAAGTAATATGAAAAAAATGAAAGTGAAGGGTTTAAGCCAACCCTTCACCTTTTCAGGAACCCCTTCACCTGTATTTTAAACGTTTTATTAACTGTTTTACAACGCATTAGCCTCTGATGGGTGAACGGTGAACAGTTTGAACGTTGTTTTCTACTATGTAGAGTAAAGAACGAGTGATAAAACAAGTTCATTTATTCCAGGCAACTGCATAATGCTTATCTCAGTGCTTCCACTTCTTCCGTGTGCAAAGGTATCTTTTTACCGAGCAGACGGGCACCGTCTTCGGTAATCAGGTAATCTTCTTCGTTACGGATACCGCTGAAATCTTTATAAGTGACCAGTTTTTCGTAATTGATAAATTCGGTGAATTTATTCTGGCCTCTCCATAAATCCATCAGTTCAGGGATAAAGTAAACACCCGGTTCGATAGTAAGAACGAAGCCCGGTTCCAGTTTACGTCCCAGGCGGAGGGACTTACGGCCGAATTCCGTACTCTTCGGCTGTCCGTCGTAACCTACATATACTTCACCCAGATTTTCCATATCATGTACATCCAATCCCATCATGTGACCCAATCCACACGGCATGAACATAGCGTGAGCACCTGCCTTTACTGCTTCCATCGGATCACCTTTAACGAAACCAAGATCTTTCAGACCTTCCATGATCACTTTACAAGACAACTCGTAAACATCTACAAAAGGAATGCCCGGACGCAGTGCTGCCACAGCAGCCTCGTGTGCAGCTACCTGGATATCATAAATATCTTTCTGGCGGGTAGTGAATTTTGAGTCGGCAGGAATGGTAGACGACATATCACCGGCATAACCCATTTCCGTTTCTGCACCGGCATCCAACAACAGCATATCGCCACTCTTAATCATATTGCTATGGTCGTGGTTGTGCAATGTCTGGCCATTGATTGTTGCAATAATAGGGAAAGAAAGTTGATAGTCGTTTGCAAAAGCCACTTCAGCAACAGCTGCTGCCACTTCGCTTTCCCGGATTCCCGGACGAACGGTACGCATGGCAGTCAAATGCATATCGGCTGTTACCGTACAAGCCTTTTCTATTTCAACGATTTCTTCGGCTGTCTTATAATTACGCTGGTTAACAACGCCCATGATAAAAGGAACGGAAGGTTGTTCTGCGCCCGGTACTACACCCAGCCACTGGAACAGCTTGATCTGATGTTCGGCACGGTAAGTAGGCAGGTAATGAACGCGCTGGCTCTTCTGCTGTGCAGCTTTCAGATAAGTTTCTATTTCTTTAAACGGACGAACTTCGGTTATACCGGCAGCTTCACTCTTTTCTTTCAGGGTAGGCTGCGTACCCATCCATACGATTGCATCGATGGTCAGTTCGTCGCCGAAAATAATTTCTTTATCGTTGTCAATATCGATGATGGCAGACAATCCGGCGTAGGAAAGTCCGAAGAAATATAAGAAGGTGGAATCCTGGCGGAAGTGGTATGTATTATCTGCATAGTTCATACCCGATTCATCATTTCCGAGGAAAAGCAACAAACCTGAACCGATAGTCTGTTTCAGTTTAGCCCTGCGGGCCATATACGTTTCTTTGCTAAACATAACTTTAGAATTTTATTTATTGCTACCAAAGATAGTAATTAATATAAACTAACAGGTATCTATTAAAAAATATTTCTTACATTGGCGTCACGAAATTAAACCTTGCATACATTATGAAGATTCAGCAGATACAAGAACTTACCGAAGCGACCGTAGCATGCGGAAGCGATAAGCTAGACCATGAAGTGCAGTGCGCTTTTGCCAGCGACCTGATGAGTGATGTGCTGACGGTGGATTGTAATGAAGTAATTCTCATCACCGGACTATGCAATCTGCAAACGATCCGTACGGCCGAAATGGCAGATGTCTCCTGTATCCTTTTCGTCAGAGGAAAACGGGCGACAGACGAGATGTTGACAGTGGCGGCGGAGAACAATATGATTCTGCTGGAGACGGAACATTCCATGTATCATACAGTGGGGGAGTTGTATAGCAGCGGCCTTTTGCCTGTGTTTTAAAGATAGGAGGAAATCAGCATGCAATTTAGTTTTGAACTCGAAGGGGGAAACTTCTCGAAAGCCGGATATGCATCCAGCCAGATAAAGAAGGTATTAAAGCAATTATCAATCGATTCCCGTATCATAAAAAGGATCGTTGTCGCTTTATATGAGGCCGAAGTCAATGTGGTAGCCCATGCCTGGCGGGGAAATGTATCTGCTACGCTGGATGCCGACAAGATCACTCTGGTCCTGAAAGACGAAGGCCCCGGTATTCCCGATATATCCCAGGCCATGCAGGAAGGTTTTTCTACTGCTTCACCGGCTGTACGGGAGATGGGATTCGGTGCCGGAATGGGGCTTCCTAATATGAAGAAAAATGTGGACGAACTAACAATAGAGAGCAAGGTAGGCGTAGGAACGACCGTACGCATGATTACCTGGTTCGCAACAAAGGAGTAATGCATCATGGAGAAAACCAAATTTTATCATGCACTGAAGATCGATAACGATCGTTGCATCGGCTGTACCCATTGTATGACGAAATGTCCTACACGGGCAGTCCGTATCCGCGATGGAAAAGCCGTGATCCGCAAAGACTGGTGTGTCGATTGCGGTGAATGCCTGAAAGCTTGTCCGACGGAAGCGATCTCTGTGGAACAGGATGACTTTCAGAAAATATTTGGTTACGAGTGCCGTGTGGCCCTGGTTCCTACGGTTTTTATCGGTCAGTTCTCAAAATATACGACAGAAGAAGAGATATTCAGTGCGCTGTATGAGCTTGGATTTACTCATGTCTATCAGGTAGAATTCACAGCCGACATGATCCATCGCGAAATGCTCCGGCAAATGGAACTTGCCGAAGAGAAGCCGGTGATCAGTTCTTTCTGTCCGGCTATTGTGCGTCTGATACAGATCCGTTTCCCGGCATTGGTCGATAATATCCTGCTGGTGAAGACCCCGGTGAATGCTACGGCAACCTATTACCACCAGGTATTGACGGAAGAAGGATACGAGCCGGAGCAGATCGGCCTCTTTTACGTCACGCCTTGTGCCGCCAAGATTGCAGCCCTGAAAGGGGAAGATGGGTATTCTTCCACGATCAACGGGGTGATTAATATGGATACATTATATAATAAGGTATATCATATCCTGCAAAACCGTCCGAAGGGCTATAAACCCGAATGTGTTCTTCCGCCGGCACTTACTAAGAAAGAAATGCGGTGGAGCCAAACGGGAGGGGAGGCTAAACACTTCTCCGGACGTTGTCTTGCCATCGATGAAATACATAATGTGATCGATTTCCTGGAACGGATGGAAACCACCAACGAGGTTCGCAATGTTGACTTTCTCGAGCTTCGAGCCTGCGACCGTAGCTGTGCCGGAGGTGTGCTTGCCGTTGCTAACCGCTTCCTGACTTCCGAACGAATCATGAAACGGTCGATGAAGCGCGACAAAGCTCCGCTTATCTACGCCTCCGAACGTTTCGGTGCCTTGGCTTATTTGAAACAGCACATTACCATCCGTCCGCTTCAGCCTAATCCGAAACTGCTTTATGATGGCAGTATCGAAGAAGTATTGAAGAAGATGGAACAGGTACGTCGCCTGATGTGTTACCTGCCGGGTATCGATTGCGGGGCTTGCGGAAATCCGAACTGCCAGAGCCTGGCTGAAGATATAGTACGCCATGAAGCTCAGTTCAGCGACTGTGTCTTTATGCAGCGTAACATGGAGAAGCATGGTAAACTGGATCAGGAACATGCCTTTCGTCTGATTGAAAAAACCTGGGGGAAAGATCGTTTAAATAAAGATTGTTATAAGAAAGGAGCAAAATATGAAGGTCAGTGATCTGATAAAAGAACTGGAACTTACTGTTTTCTGTGGCGAAGAGAATCTGGATACGGAGATAAAAGGTGGTTATACCAGTGATCTGTTGAGTGACGTAATGGGACATATGGAAGAGGGGATGCTATGGATAACCATGCAAACCCATCAGAATATCGTAGCTGTCGGCACACTGAAAGATGCGGCAGCCGTTTTGGTAGTCAACGGTGCTTCACCGGATGAAGAAACATTGCAGAAGGGCAGAGATGAAGGGATTCCCGTATTGGGTACATCGCTTTCTGCTTTCATCGCTTCCGGTAAGATCTATCAACTCCTACAAAACAGATGACGCTTTACCGGGCTGATTTACACATTCATACTTGTCTTTCGCCTTGCGGAAGTCTGGATATGAGTCCTACGGTCATTGTCGAAACTGCACTTGCCCGTGGATTGGATATCATTGCCATAACCGACCATAACAGTACTTTGCAATGTCGCGAAATACAGGCCTTGGGGGTAGAAGCCGGACTGACGGTGTTTGCCGGGGCGGAAGTTTGCACGCGTGAGGAAGCGCATTGTCTGGCTCTGTTCGGAACTGAGGATTCCCGGTCTGCTTTTCAGGAATATCTCGACCGGCATCTTCCGACTGTCCTGAATGATCCCGAACGTTTCGGTGATCAGGTTTGGGTGAACCGGAACGATGAAATAATGGGAGAGGCCCCATATCTTCTGATCTCTGCACTCGACCAAAATGTAAATCAGGTAGCTGCCTTTGTTAAAAAATTGGGAGGGCTCTTTATTGCAGCGCATGTGGAGCGGCCTTCCTTTAGCCTGATCAGCCAGTTGGGGTTTATCGATCCGTCATTGCCTTTAGATGCTATAGAATATACGGATGCTTCACGTTTTGCCCGTTTACGATCCGAACAGAAGTATCTTTCGAACTATACGTCGTATCCGGCTTCCGATGCTCACTATCCGGAGCAGATAGGAACTAAACCTTGTTTGATACAGGCCTCGGAACCTTTATTCGATAATCTGAAGATGGCTTACAGTAAGAGCCGGGGCCATGCAATATATTCCGCTAATCCGCTATAATAAATGAATACGCTTACATTCCATATTACCGATATAGCTTCCAATAGTGTACGTGCCGGAGCAACCCGTATTCTTTTGGCGATCAGTATCGATGAAGATACCGAAACGATCCGTATTGCCGATAATGGCTGTGGAATGGATGCCGAAACAGTCTCACGTGTTACCAGTCCGTTTTATACAACCCGTACAACCCGTAAATTCGGATTGGGAATACCTTTCCTTATTCAGAATGCGGAACAGACAGGCGGGAGTGTAAAGATCATATCCCAACCGGGGGAAGGTACAGAGGTTACGGCATGTTTTAATACCTCCCATATAGACTGCCCGCCCTGGGGGGACTTGCCTGGGACAGTGGCTATGTTGATAACCGGTAATCCGGGGATCAATGTGTATTTTATGTATAAAAAAGGAGAGCAGGAATTTAAATTGAGTACGGAAGAACTTCTAAGTGTTTTTGAGGACATTCCGCTCAATCATCCGAGAGTCATACTTGCCATAAAAGAAATGATAGCAGAAAATCTGGACTGATTGATGTTAGCTGGTCTTTGATTTGTAATAGTCGAACCGTTGTAATACTTCGCGGACATAGTTGAATGTCTCCGATCCACGCAGGTAACCATGTTTGCAGACCGGATCGTTATAGTATTCCGGATCGCTTTTCAGACGAATATATTCTGCCACATTATCTTCCCAGATTAATGGGTTCTTTCCGTATTTCTCAGCCAGGCGTTGTGCATCGTAAACATGTCCGATCCCTGCATTGTAAGAAGCCAGTGTAAATTTGATCTTTTCCTGTGGGTCTGTTATTTCTGAAAAGCCCTGACGAAACTTTCGCAAACAGTCCACTCCGGTACGGATACCGATATCGGGATCTTTCAGTTCGTGCGGAGTAACACCAAGTGCCCGGGCTGTGTTCGGCATAATGCCCATCAAACCTTCGGCGCCTGCCCATGAAACAACCGAAGGATTGAAATGTGACTCCTGATAAGAAATGGAAGCGATCAGTTGCCAATCCCATCCTATATTCTTGGAATGCTTTTTAAACAGGTCGTCGTATGGGGAGATATGTCCGTTCTTTACGGGGGGCAGATCGGTGGTCAGCGGTTGCTTACTTAACTCGAAATATCGCTTCATCGCAGCCTTATAGACATGTGAGCCTGATTTATCGGAGGCCCAGGCATTGATTGCTTCTGCCAGCTTCGGGCTGGTTTTACGAACCAACCAGGAAGAGCGTTGCATAAAGCTGACTTTCAGTGAAACGTTGATGTTCCAGAAATAAGTCTTATTCAGGCGGGCGATGTTATCGTCGCTGATAGTGTAGGGGATCTCTCCCTGCGAAACCATCGATATCAGGTCTTCGGTGGTAATCGTATCTTTTTCTATATCTTTTATATGTATACCGCCACCCAATTCTTCATCCAGGTTTTTCAAACGTTGGTAGTATTTGGTCGCCGGCCTTACATAGATGTCTTTACCGATAAGCTGTGTTACGTCTGTGAGGATTGTGTCGCCTTTGTTGGCACGCTGCACCAATACCTGGCTGGTTTGTTCTTCACGTCCGCAATAAAGATAGTTTTCTTTCAATTTATTGTTCACCAGGATAGGATAAGCTACGACATCAGCTTCACCGGCTTCGAGCATTTCGATCAGGCGGGTTGCGTTTTCCGCCACTTTGATATTCAACTTTAAGCCTTCGGAACGTGCAAAGTCTTTGATCAGATCGTATTCGTATCCCATCGGTTCCATCTTATACTGGAAGTAAGAGGTGGAACTGTAAAGCGTGACGGCGGTGATCTCGCCGGCAGCCTTCAATTGGGGAAGGTCCATAGACACCAAATCGTCTTCCTTTTGCTCTTGTTGCTTATTGCCGGAACAGCTACTCAAAAGCAAAGCGATATACAAAAGGGAGACGATTTTCCTATACATTATTATATATGTTATTCTTTCTTTTCCAGTAATACTACATTTTCCACATGATGCGTATGTGGGAACATATCTACAGGTTGTACCTTTTTTACGGCATATTTCACATCGAGCAGGCTTAAGTCGCGTGCCTGTGTTGCCGGGTTACAGCTGACATAGACGATACGCTCCGGTTCGGCAAAGAGGATGGTGTTGATTACATCATCGTGCATGCCGGCACGTGGCGGATCAGTAATAATAACATCCGGACGGCCGTGTTGGTTTATGAAATCGGCAGTAAGAATATCTTTCATATCGCCTGCATAGAAAAGTGTGTTTTCAATCTTATTCAGGGCTGAATTTACTTTTGCATCTTCAATGGCTTCAGGAACATATTCTATCCCAATGACTTTCTTTGCCTGGCGTGATACGAAATTAGCGATCGTTCCGGTTCCTGTATATAAGTCGTACACCATTTCGTTTCCGGTCAGTCCGGCAAATTCACGGGCTACCTTATATAGGTTGTAGGCTTGTTCGCTGTTTGTCTGATAGAATGATTTTGCTCCGACTTTGAATTGAAGGCCTTCCATCTCTTCGATGATATGGTCTTTACCACGGAAAACACAAATCTCCTGATCGGTGATCGTGTCGTTACACTTTTCATTTATTACATATAATAAGGAAGTGATTTCCGGGAACTGTTCAGCGACATGGGATAATAAAGCTTCCCGGCGCTCTTTGTCTTCATGATAGAATACAACGACAACCATCAGGTCGCCAGTCGATGCTGTGCGGATCATTAATGTACGCAGGAAACCTTCCTGATTTCTAAGATCATAGAAAGGATATCCTTCGTGTGTCAGGCAATAGTTCTTGATACAAAGACGAATACGGTTTGAAATATCATCCTGCAACCAACATTTGTTGATATCGAGCACTTTGTCGAACATTCCGGGAATATGGAAACCGACACCGTTCATGCAATCGAATGTAGCTCCGGACTTTACTTCTTCTTCCGTCAGCCACTTCTTATTGGAGAAAGTATATTCAAGTTTGTTCCGGTAGAAAGTGGTGCGTTCAGATCCCAGGATAGGGAAAATCTCTTCCATTTTTATCTTTCCGATACGGGTCAGATTGTCGATTACTTGCTTGTGCTTATACTTTAACTGCTCCTTGTAGGGGAGATGTTGCCATTTACACCCGCCGCAAACACCGAAATGTTCACAAAAAGGGGTACTGCGTTCCGTTGAATACTCGTGAAAGTATACTGCTTTACCTTCGGCATAACTATTCTTTTTACGGGTGAGTTGGATATCGACAACATCGCCGGGAGCGACGAAAGGAACAAAAACCACTTTGTCATTCACTCGTGCAATCGCTTTACCTTCAGCGGCTACGTCTGTAATTGTTACCTTTTCCAACAAGGGTAACTGCTTCTTATTTCTTGCCAATTTTATCTGTGTTTAAAATTTTCGCCACGCAAATGTACATATTTAGCTGATATGAATACTAAGGAATGGTTATAAAACATATAAAATTAATTAACTTTCCATATCCTGTGTACTCGCAAATAGCATATATTTGCACCATTGCAATGTAGAGATAGCAAAACTGAAATCTAATAAATAAAAACTGTCTGACACATGGAAAAGAAAAGAGTTTACACATTCGGAAATGGAAAAGCCGAAGGAAAAGCGGATATGAGAAATCTGCTGGGTGGTAAAGGTGCAA
Source organism: Parabacteroides leei (assembly GCF_023369805.1). Taxonomy (NCBI): domain Bacteria; kingdom Pseudomonadati; phylum Bacteroidota; class Bacteroidia; order Bacteroidales; family Tannerellaceae; genus Parabacteroides; species Parabacteroides leei. The sequence continues at coordinate 186,642 of NZ_JAMBQG010000008.1, read as the reverse complement.
ACCTTGCCGAAATGAATTTAATTGGTGTTCCGGTTCCTCCGGGATTTACAATCACTACAGATGTCTGCTCGGAATATTATGAACTGGGCCAGGAAAAAGTAGTAGAGTTACTGAAGTCGGACGTTGAAAAGGCTATCGCTAATGTAGAAACGTTGATGAACTCCAAGTTCGGAGATGTAGAAAACCCATTATTGGTTTCTGTCCGTTCAGGAGCACGCGCTTCTATGCCGGGTATGATGGATACGATCCTTAACCTGGGATTGAACGACGAAGTAGTAGAAGGGTTGACACGTAAAACAGGTAATGCTCGTTTTGCATGGGACTCTTATCGCCGTTTTGTTCAAATGTACGGTGATGTTGTTTTGGGTATGAAACCGACCAGTAAGGAGGATATCGACCCGTTTGAAGCCATCATCGAAGAAGTAAAAGAGGCCAAAGGCGTGAAGTTGGATAACGAACTGACCGTTGACGACTTGAAAGTATTGGTGGCTAAATTCAAAGCTGCCGTTAAGAAACAAACCGGAAAAGACTTCCCGACATGTGCCTATGAACAATTGTGGGGTGCTGTTTGCGCTGTATTCAACTCATGGATGAACGAACGTGCTATCCTCTATCGCCAGATGGAAGGTATTCCTGCCGAATGGGGAACAGCGGTTACTGTTCAGGCTATGGTGTTCGGTAATATGGGTGAAACTTCTGCTACGGGTGTATGTTTCTCTCGTGATGCCGGTAACGGTGAAGACCTGTTTAATGGTGAGTATCTGATCAATGCGCAGGGTGAAGATGTTGTGGCCGGTATCCGTACTCCGCAACAGATCACAAAGATCGGTTCACAACGTTGGGCCGAACGTGCAGGTATTCCTGAAGCAGAAAGAGTCGCTAAGTATCCTTCTATGGAAGAGGCTATGCCCGAAATCTATAAGGAACTGGATGCTTTGCAGACGAAACTGGAAAATCACTACCGTGACATGCAGGATATGGAATTTACTGTACAGGAAGGCAAACTGTGGTTCCTTCAGACTCGTAACGGTAAACGTACCGGTTCTGCTATGGTTAAGATTGCTATGGATCTGCTCCACCAGGGTATGATTGACGAAAAAACAGCATTGGCCCGTATTGAACCGAATAAGTTGGATGAACTGCTTCACCCTGTATTTGATAAGGCTGCTCTGAAAAAAGCAAAAGTATTGGTTAAAGGATTACCTGCTTCTCCGGGAGCTGCTACCGGCCAGATCGTGTTCTTTGCTGAAGATGCTGCCGAATGGCATGCTGCCGGAAAACAGATTGTATTGGTTCGTATCGAAACATCTCCTGAAGATCTTGCCGGTATGGCTGTAGCCGAAGGTATCCTGACAGCCCGTGGTGGTATGACATCACACGCAGCCGTAGTTGCCCGTGGTATGGGTAAATGCTGTGTATCCGGTGCAGGTGGCCTGAATATCGATTATAAGAAAAAGACAATCGAAGTAGGAGGTGTTACGCTGAAAGAAGGTGATTTCCTTTCTATCAACGGTTCTACCGGAGAAATATTTGAAGGCAAAATAGAAACGACTGCAGCTGAACTTTCCGATGACTTTGCAGAATTGATGAAGTTGGCTGACAAATATACAAAACTACAGGTTCGTACCAATGCGGATACTCCTCATGATGCAGAAATAGCCCGTGCATTCGGTGCCAGTGGTATCGGATTATGCCGTACGGAACATATGTTCTTTGAAGGTGAAAAGATCAAGGCAATGCGTGAAATGATCCTGGCAGAAGATGCAGAAGGACGTAAGAATGCATTGAAGAAAATCTTACCTTATCAGCAAGCTGACTTCAAGGGTATTTTTAAGGCTATGCATGATCTGCCTGTCACTGTCCGCCTGCTCGATCCTCCTTTGCACGAGTTTGTTCCTCACGATCTGAAAGGCCAGGAAGAAATGGCTGTTGCTATGGGAGTTTCTGTAAAGACTATCCAGCAGCGTGTTGAATCGCTTTGTGAACATAACCCGATGTTGGGTCACCGTGGTTGCCGTTTGGGTAATACATATCCTGAAATCACAGAAATGCAGACACGTGCCATCTTAGGTGCAGCACTGGAATTGAAGAAAGAAGGCATTGTTGCTAAACCGGAAATTATGGTTCCGCTGACAGGTATCTTGTATGAGTTTAAAGAACAGGAAAAAGTAATCCGTGACGCCGCAGAAAAGTTATTTGCTGAAGCAGGAGATCGTATCGAATTTAAAGTTGGTACAATGATCGAAATTCCGCGTGCTGCTTTGACTGCCGATCGTATCGCTTCTTCTGCCGAATTCTTTTCATTCGGTACAAACGACTTGACTCAGATGACATTCGGTTATTCTCGTGACGACATCGCCTCTTTCCTTCCTATCTATCTGGAAAAGAAGATCCTGAAGGTAGACCCATTCCAGGTGTTAGACCAGAATGGTGTTGGTCAACTCGTAAGAATGGCTACAGAAAAAGGTCGTGCTATCCGTCCGGATCTGAAATGTGGTATTTGCGGTGAACATGGAGGTGAACCTTCTTCTGTTAAGTTCTGCCACAGAGTAGGTTTGAACTATGTTTCCTGCTCACCCTTCCGCGTGCCTATTGCACGTATCGCAGCGGCGCAGGCAGCGATAGAAGATTGAGATTTACTGTAATAAATAAGTGATAAATCGATAAATTAAGAAGGGTATTCTTTTTGAATATCCTTCTTAATTCGTTTTAAAATATATACTATTATAAGGTATTTATTTCGTTATCTTCAAATTATAATTACATTTGTATTAAATATTTCATTTTATCTATTAATATAGTAAAGACTTATGGCACGTAAAGTAAATTTTTCAAAGAAGATCGAGAAAATCAAAGCTCAGCTGGATGAGTTATCTGTAGAAATTGAGAATGGTTCTAAGAATGAAGATGTCGTGGTAGAACAGAAAATAAAAATATCCGATATCGACTTCGAAAGTGAAGAAGTTGCAACATTAATGAAAATCCAGGCTCGTTTATTACGCGTAATTCAAGCAAAACTAAAAGGATAAAACTTCGTATTTATACCTGTTAAAGAAGGATATTCTATTTCAGAATATCCTTCTTTTGTGTTAATAAGCCTCATATCCCACACTTGATTGTATATAACATCTTCTCCGTGAGTATTGATGGGAGTAAATGGATACAAAATGTATCTGGAAAATTGTGCTTTCGATTTTTATGCAGTGTCTGATAATTTCTCAACCAGCAACCCAGGTTGTTATTGAAGTAACGGAAGGAGATGGAATTAAATTGAATAAACTGGTTTCAGCAATGATTACTCCTCCGTACCCGGGGCGATGGATGTGATGGTTAATGGAGAAAATCTTATACTGTGGATGTTCCGGTTCCGGGAGGAGAGCTAAAAGCTGGTGATTCCTATTTGTTTAATGCAATAATAGATGGTAATACAGTTACATTTTCAAGTGTAAATGTAAAAAACTGGACTGAAGTGGATGAAACGGGAAACCCTCTTTATCCTACTTTGAAGTAATATAGCTCCTTCGTTTGCCTCTTTCGGGTAGAGCGATTGAAATTTAAACGTTAACTAATCTTTGTCAAACGACTTAAGATTCAAGAATAAAAGAGAAATATTTCAGATAAATGTTCCTCTTTCCATTTATATTTCTTTATAAATTATTGCCGGTATAAAGATAAAATACCGTATATTTGTTACTTGATGAAATAAAAAAACAATATCAACGTATGGAGCGGTATTTAATAATTAAGACGAGGGATGAGTTGTTACGAATAAAGATAGGGCAGATACTCTACTTTGAAGCTGACAGAAATTATACTAAATTACTATTATCCAATGGGATCCAATTTACGTTTGCTATTAATATTGGTAAAATAGAAGAAATTCTTGAAAAGCAGGTAGCCGGCTGTAACAAGATATTAATGAGAGTTGGGAAAAGTCATATTATCAATAAAAATCATATTTTGCAGATCAATTTACCTAAACAAAAACTGCTATTATTAACTGAAGAGGGTAAACCTCGTGAACTTATAATATCCAAAGATCCTTTAAAAGTGCTAAAAGAATCGTTGGAAAGGGAGATGGGTAAATCAGAAGAACCAAAAGAAATTAAAGATGAAGATTAAAATTGGTAAAGCTGAAGATAATGATTTTATAGTTAATGATCCTCATGTAAGTAGACATCATGCTTGTCTGGTTCGTGAGGATCATGGCTGTTGGTTGTTGGAAGATCTCGGCTCTACTAACGGAACTTTCGTCAATGGCTCACAGATCGTCAAAAAGCGTGTTACACCGACAGATAAGATCGTGCTTGGAACCGGATATATATTGAACTTGTCTGAAGCATCGAAATCTAATAATGATTATAGTGAAGAATTTGCAGCATTAAAGAATGTATATGATAATTATATTCAAGCAAAAGTTAAGATACAATCTGCTAACCAATTCAAAACAAGACTATTCCAGTCGTTACCTTTTGCTTTACCTGGTATAATAGGCGTTATAATAGGTTTTTTAGGTAAGGGGAGTCCTGAGTTGTTTGGATTGAGTTTGTTCATTACCATTTGTGCACCGACAGTAGGTATCTATCTGGGTGCGAAGCAAGCATCCAAGACCCCACAGCAGCTGCAAGATATAGCAAACCAATTCAAAATAGATTATGTTTGCCCTAAATGTGGTACTTTTCTTGGTGAAATACCTTGGGAATCGCTAAGAAACAGAAAGCAATGTCCTGTTTCTTCCTGTAAAGCGAAGTGGGTCAATGAATAAGTTTCGTATCTCAAAAGGGCACCGTTTGTACAGAAAACCCAATCCTTTGATTATAAGAGAGAATTAGATATTTATTAATCCATTACTTTTCCTACTTTTGTTTCCAGAAAGATTATTTAATATCAAACCAGTATGCAAGAGGAGGAATACACATTCGTTACACTCGACGGTGACGACTCCGTATTTAGTGATGCGGTAGTTGTAGATGTGGATGGGGAAAATGATTTATCTGATGTCGTGGTTATCGACAATGATAGTATGGATGTTTCAGATTTTATTACATTATCTGATGATACTATAATGTTGTCTGATGCTGATATGCATGATACTTTCTCTACTGATATCGATGAAGCTGATTTATCATTTATGCTATGATTTCAGTAAGATGTCCACATTGTCACGTAGGATTAAAGGTAGACGAGGGGAAATTACCCCTCGATCTTACCTCCTTTAAATGTCCGAAGTGCAAACAGCCGATTCCTGTCTCTTTGCTTCAACTGGGAAAGAATGATATTGATGCTGATCAGGATACAATTCTTGTTAATCCTGTATCGAACAGTACGGGACAACTAACAGTTGTGAGTGATCCGGCAACTCCCGAGCAAATTTTTCCTCTCTACGAAGGTATTGCAATCGTTGGTCGTAAGTCTAATGCATCCAGTGCAACAATAGGAATCGTGACCGCTGACAAATCAATGAGCCGGGAGCATATACGAATAGAAGTTAAAAAAGACCCTAAAGGGGGGTATAAACATTATCTTTCTGACAATAATAGTAAGAACCATACGTTATATAATAGCAATTACCTGGAGAATGGAGAAGTAGTAGTGCTAAAAAATAATGACGAGATCATTATCGGCCATACTGTTCTTCGATTTAATGAATAAAATTTGTTCGTGCTATGATTATAACGATTGGTAAACCTTGGGCCGTTTGTGAAAAAGGCGGCAGACAAAACAACGAGGATTCTATCTATCCGTTACCAGAAATGGTAAATTCCAATCAAAAGTTATTTCTGGTCTGCGATGGAGTAGGCGGATCGGAAAAAGGAGAGATTGCCAGCTCATTAGCTTGCGAATCTTTTCAAAGTTTTTTCTCTACTTTTCTGGAAGAAGAACCGTCGGAAGAATTTATCAATAAAGCGATCAGGTATACAGAAGCACGTTTTGACGATTATGTAAATTCACATCCGGAGGCTAAAGGAATGGCCACAACATTAACTATGGTGTCTGTTGGAATTTCAGGTATAACGCTTGCTCATATCGGAGACAGCCGGATTTATCAGTTTCGCCGTGGGGAGATTATCTACCAGACAGAAGATCATTCATTGGTAAATTCCCTCGTCAAGTTAGGAAAAATTAGTAAAGAAGAAGCAGTCACCCATCCTCAGAAAAATGTAATTATTCGTGCTATACAGGGAACAGAACATCCAACAGAAGCTGATGTAGCCTTATTAAACGATATACAAGCTGGCGATTTCTTTTTTATGTGTACCGATGGTGTGTTGGAACGCCTTAAGAATGAGGATTTATCATATATCTTTTCCACTCACAGTAATCCGGAAGACATAAAAGATGCTATCATGGCCTCTTGTTGCGGAAAAACCAGGGATAACTTTTCCTTTTATATTTTACCAGTTCAAAATGTTGGTGAATCTATCGGAATAAAACAAAATATTCTCTCTTTCCTTTATTCTTTTATATAAATAACGTAATTTTGGCAGATTAAAAAGAGAATTGCACGAGAAGTTATGAATTTGCCAAACGGACATCTTCTTCAAAATGGAAAATATAGGCTTACCCATATAGTTGGTCAGGGCGGCTTTGGTATAACTTACAAAGGCGTTTGGTTTACAGAGGTTAAAGGACCGCTGGGAACTATCAAGACCGAGGTTCCTATATGCGTAAAAGAATATTTTTTCAAAGATTACTGTTACAGAGATCCTGAGTCTTATGCTGTCAGGGTGCATTCTGAAACGGGAAGGGCTCTTTTTGATAAGTTCAAAGAAAAGCTGATCAAAGAAGCGAAGATATTATCTGAAGTTCATCATCCCCATATTGTTAATGTATTGGAAGTATTTGAAGAAAATGATACTGCCTATATTGCTATGGAGTATATTTCGGGTAATAGCCTTAAATATATGATGGATAAGGAAGGAGTTTTGCCTGAAGCTAAAGTGTTGAGATATGTTCATCAGATCGGGGAGGCTCTACAGTTTGTTCATGAGAAAAATATTCTTCACCTGGATATCAAGCCCAGTAATATATTGATTGATCAGAATGGGAAAGCCCGACTGATTGATTTCGGTGTAAGTAAACGATATGATATCGAACAGCAGGAAACAAGTACCACTATGTTAACCTTATCGAAAGGTTTTGCATCTATAGAGCAATACGACAATGAAGGTACCCAAAATTTTTCTCCATGTCCGGATATTTATTCGTTAGGGGCAACGATGTATAATCTCTTGACCGGAAAGATACCAACAGAATCTATTCTGCGGGCAACACGTCCCTTACCGGCTCCCAGTGAACTGAATCCGACCATTTCTGCTAAGACAGAGGCCGCCATTATCAAAGCGATGCAAATTATTCCGGCAGACCGTTTCCAGTCTGTATCGGAAATGCTTGCGGAACTAGACTTTCCCCAGATTGAAGACGAGACAGTAAAGAAAAATATATCGTCACCCGAGTATTTTGAGGAAGACGAGACAACAATCTTATTTACAACTCGTCTGCCTCAATCAAAAGGAGTGGAAGACGATGAAACGGTATTGAATAACGTTGATATACCCGTTGTGCCTAAAAAGAAAAAAAGAAAAGTTACGTTAATATCTTTACTTATTATTATATTTGCAAGTATAGGTTCGGCGGTAGCTCTCTTTGTACAACGGCATAAACCGACACTTCCGGTAGCAGAGATGGTAAATGCGACCCCGGAAGGGAAGACAGATCCTGTAGAGGATCCGGTTATATCGAATATGATGGAAGAAAGTAATGCACCCGAAGTTATTGAAGAAAAAACAAAAACTGAAAGTGTAAACGATGGTAAAACAAATAAAGATCAACAGGAAGTCCAAACCAAACCGGAGATTAAGCCTGAGGTTGTTGCACAACAGCCGGCTTCTGTAAAACCGGAGGTTAAGCCCGAAGTGAGAAATGTTGAACAACCGGTAACCAGGTTACCGGAACGCTCAAAGGAAGAAATTAATGCTGAATATCTATCTTTGATCAATTCAGGAAAAGAGAAGATGACAACTGCTGATTTCTCTGGTGCAAAAGCTGATTTTACCAAGGCTTCAGAGATCAAAATGACGCAGGAGTTATTCGATCTTATTGGAGATTGTAAACTCAAAGAAAACGAAAGTAATCTGGCAAAGCGAAAAGCCCAATATGAAGAAAAGATGTCTTTTGGAAAATATACAATTGTACGAAAGAAATCAACGGGGAATTATGGCGCTATTGATGCTGAAGCGATGGAGCACATTCCTTGTAATTACAAGAATGTAGGAAAAGCAGATAATGGACGGGCATTTGAGCGTGCCGACGGTTTGTTTGACATATATAATACAGAAGGAGTGTTGATTAATCAAGGTGTACCGTATTATTAAATGTGTTTATGAAAAGACTTTGGATACTTATCTTACTAGTTATTGTGCTTCCGGAATGTTTACTGGCACAACAACGGACAGAATACAATAGAAAAGGCGACGAAGCAATGAAGCGCCAGGATTATAGTGATGCAAGGATGTGGTACGAAGAAGGGATCAGCAATTGCGATTCATACAGTATCGATCAGTTGACTGCTATATGGAAGACAAATAAAAAAATGCGTGCCTCTATGCGCAGTTTAATGACCAAATGTTTGAATTGTCTGACTGTAAAAGCAACAGACAATGACTCGATAGCAGTTGCTCAACTAATAATATACTATAACGAAGGTATAGGAACTCCTATCAGTGACGAGTTGGCTTCCTATTGGAGTGACCGGTTGGAAGAACTTCGTAAACCGGTAGAACCGATAACCTATGTTCCCATACAAGAGAGAAAGCCGAGAGAACCAATGAAGTTCTTCGCCGGATATGCTTTTTCTATTGAAGCACCTTATGGTCTGACAGTAGGAGGGGTAGGTGAAAGATTTGGATGGTATGCCAGGTTCAGGACGAATATGTCGTTTGATGATTATACGGGTGAGTGTCGGGGAGATCGTGAATTGCTTCCTCCGCCGGATGATTTTTCCGTAAATTTCACCAATAAGAAGAAATCCAACAATATAGCAGCTTCGGCCGGGTTAGTTATTAAATGTGCTCCCTGGTTATACTCTTCTGTTGGATTAGGATATGGAAAGAGAGAACTTCTATATGAATATATAACTACTGATCATTTCGATTCCAATAATAAAAATATATTCTGGGCTAAGAACACAGACTATTCCTATGAAGGAGTCGTTGTTGATTTGGATTTTATGGTAAAGTTCGGGCCTGTGTTTGTTAGTGCAGGTTGTAATACTCTGAATTTTAAATATATTGATCTTAATGCCGGTATTGGTGTATTCTTTTAACTGATAATAACATGAAACAATTATACTTACTATTATTCACCTTGTTTGCTATAAGTTTATCCGGATGTCTGGAAGAACCGGATATGGATCCGAGTCTCCAAAATGCTTTTGCTCCGGAGTTAGAGAAATTTACACCAGCTAACGTTGATATCACAGCTACGACGATTGTTGCAAGAGCTACAGTGAAAAAAGAAAATGGTGATCCGGTCACAGAGCGTGGTTTTATCTATTGGTTGAAAAATACTGACAAAGTTGAGACTAAAAAAGAGACTAATGTAGAAAATGGGAAAGGAGAATTCAAACAGGAAATAGAGGGATTAAAGAATGATACTGTTTATTACATTAGTCCATTTGCAAGGAATAAGAAAGGTATAACCTATGGAGATACATTAGGTATTAATACCAAGGCTGGTATTGGTAGTGTCATTACCTCTGAAGTTACAGATGTTACAGCTACTTCTGCCGTAGTGGGAGGTTTAATTAAAGATAAAGGTGAAGGCGAAATCAAAATGATCGGTTTCAATTTATATAAGAACTCTGAATTAGATTCAATTATCAAGATTGATATGGATGAAATGCCGACAGATTCTACATTTATCCATATGTTAACAGAGCTGGATCCTGAAACAGAGTATGTTATTGAAGCGATTGTGGAAAATAGTTTTGGACAATTCAATACCGACAGACAAAGTTTTAAAACTCTGGACGGACATCCTGAACTTGGTTTCCTGTCAGTAATTGAAACTGATTATACGCAGGTAACGGTTAGAGCTAAATTAGTGAAAAAAGGGGATGGAGAGTTAGACTCTATAGGCTTTTGTTGGAGTGATGTTAAAGCAGTTGGCAGGCCTAATATTAAAGAGGATTCAACCATAAAATGTACTGTAGACAAAGACGGATTCTTTGTAGGTGTAATACCTAACCTGAAAGCACAGACGCAATATTTTGTACATAGTTATGCAGTAAATGCTTTTGGTACTGTTTATACTCCGGATAGCATTGAATTTTCTGCGAAAAGTGATGCTCCTACTATTTTTATGGATGAAGCATCAAACTATGTAATGAAAGATGGAAATGTTACAATGAGTGGTGTTTTAAAGGATGATGGTAGGGATAGTGTTTCAGAAATAGTTATCTGCTATTCATTATCAGCTACTCCAAATCCGGAAAAATGTGATGGAAAAATAACCTTAAACAGAGATGAACTAGATGCAGATAATAAATTTGAAGTATCATTTCCTAAACTAAAAGGAAATCAAAAGTATTATGTAATAGCTTATGCTAAAAATAAATTTGGTACGGGATCAAGTAGTGCGGTTTCGTTTATCACGCCACCTATTTTCACTACAGATAATCTGGAGAAGTTTATAAAAAAGGATGATAATCGAACTGGCCGTACGAATTATTCTCTTTTCACATTAGATGATCAGGTCTTTATTCTTGGAGGAGATTTAGGGAGCAGTAGAACAAATGAATTATACGGCTATAGAGCTAGCAGTAATATATGGAAACCTCTTGAGCCTTATGAAGTTGAAGTGATGAATATGGCTGTTTGTACAAATGGTAATACAGCTTATGTATTTGGTGGAAATACACTTACTCAAAATATCACTAAGTGTAATTCATATAAGGATAATATTTGGACTCCTTTGGCTCCATTGGAAAATGGGAATGTACGTAATAAGGCGGTTGCTTTTTATTATAATGATTATATTTATTTAGTTGGCGGAAAAATAAATTCTATAGCTACTGATACCATTTGCGCTTATGATATTAACAAAAACGAATGGCATGATTTCGGTAATTTCAAAACACCACTAAGTGATGGCATTGCCTTAATTTTTGAGGATGATGTATATATCGGTTTAGGCGAAAAGACGGCGAATCGCGGATTCTGGAAGTCTAATGGAGGTGATTTTACTACTTGGGAACCATTAGTAGAAGAACTTCCCGGAAAAATGGGTAATATCTCTACTGGAGTAATCTATAACAGAAGCATATATGTTGTAGACGAATTTGGTGTAATCTGGCAATATAGTATAGATGACAAAGTTTGGTTTCAACGTTCTACTTGTTCAGGAAATAGTAGAAACTTTGATATATTCGTTCTGAATGATACCATCTATATCTTAGGATTAGACATTTATGCAAATGAATTTATGACCTACGACCCATCATGGGACAACTAATATGACTAGAGCCGATATATTAAACCAGATACAAAAAAACGTAGAACGTTTGTCGGCTTCCGATTTGCCGGAATATAAATACATTCCATTGCATCAGAAGCCGTCACCTTCCGTTCATTCGCTTCAGGAGATCATGCGGTTACTGCGGAAAGTGATCTTCCCGGGGTTCTTTGGTTCTGAGCAGGAGGCACAGTTCGATTCTATACAATATTATACAGGGGTATATCTGGAGCAGATATATGATTTGTTGCAGGAACAGATATACAATGGATTATGTTTTGAAGTAGATCGTTGCTGCGACTCCAAAGACCGTTCTTCGGAGATCGCGATCAGCTTTATCAATCAGATACCGCACATCAAATATTTGCTTTCGACAGATATTAAAGCAATCCTGGATGGTGATCCTGCAGCGAAGAGTATTAGCGAAATCATCTTTTGCTATCCGGCAGTACGTGCCATCCTGCATCAACGTGTAGCCCACGAATTATTGAAACTCGGAGTGCCTGTTCTGCCACGTATCATTACAGAAATGGCACATTCAGATACCGGGATCGATATTCATCCGGGAGCACAGATCGGTGAGTATTTCAGTATAGACCACGGAACCGGTATCGTTGTCGGCCAGACTGCCATTATTGGAAATCATGTGCGCTTATATCAGGGAGTCACTTTGGGGGCGAAAAACTTTACATTGGACGATGAAGGATTACCTCTCGATATCCCCCGGCATCCTATTCTTGAAGATTATGTAACTGTTTACTCCAATGCTTCGATACTTGGACGCATCACGATTGGAGAAGGATCAGTGATAGGAGGTAACATTTGGCTGACCCATAGTGTACCTCCGAACTCAAAAGTTCTTCAGTCACGAGCCGTTGAAGATAAGTAAACTTTTTCTTTTTTTAGGTCAAAACACTACCGTAAATTAAAGAGAAATACGTATGTTTGCGTTATACCCTGACAGGGTCTAATACCTTAAATGCATACGTGATGAGCAAAGTAAAAACGTTAGATGACCTTCGGAAGATGCGCGAGTCCTTACGCGCCTCCCTCGATTTACGCGAGAAAAGTAATAATCCCGAACAAATGGTTCAGATCAAGGTCGCGATGGCCACCTGCGGAATAGCGGCGGGTGCCAAAGAAGTGATGAGTTACTTTATTGAAGTACTCGATCGTGAACGTGTGGATGCACTGGTTACCCAAACCGGATGTATGGGATATTGCTATGCAGAACCCACAGTCGAAATTACTATTCCCGGTAAAGAACCGATCGTCTTCGGGCGTGTCAATAGGACAAGAGTTGACGAGATCGTTACTAATTATATCAAACAAGGTATTTTAGTAGATGACATCATACCTGTCAATTATAACTCGGTCGGTCCCGAATAACAAACCTATCCAAATACTTACATAATGGCACAATTTAGCAACTATATTCTGGTGTGCGGAGGAACAGGCTGCCGTGCATCGCAAAGCGAACTTATACTGGAAAACTTAAAGGAAGCAGTCAGGCAAAACGGTTTACAGGAGAGCGTACAGGTGATCCGGACCGGTTGTTTCGGTTTTTGTGAGAAAGGTCCTGTCGTAAAACTGATACCGGATAACACTTTCTATGTAGAAGTCAAACCGGAAGATGCGGAAGATATCGTGAACGAACATCTGGTAAAAGGGCGAAAAGTAGAACGTCTGCTCTACGTAAATCCGGAAACAAAAGAACTGATACTCGATTCCAAACATATCAACTTCTATAAAAAACAATTACGTATTGCCTTGCGTAACTGTGGCTTTATCAATCCTGAGAACATCGACGAATACATTGCCCGCGACGGTTATATCGCCCTGGGTAAAGCCCTGACGGAAATGACACCCGATGAAGTGATCAAAGAGATCATCGCCAGCGGACTGCGTGGCAGGGGCGGCGGTGGTTTCCCGACCGGACTTAAATGGCAGATCACCCGCAAGGTACAAGCTCCTCAGAAATATGTAGTCTGTAATGCCGACGAAGGAGACCCCGGTGCATTCATGGATCGTTCCATCCTGGAAGGCGATCCGCACTCCATTGTTGAAGCAATGGCTATCAACGGATACTGTACCGGAGCCAGCAAAGGGCTGGTTTATATCCGTGCCGAGTACCCGCTGGCCGTCGAACGGCTGAGAATAGCGATCCGGCAAGCCAAAGAATACGGCCTCCTGGGAGAAAACATCTTCGGAACGGATTTCTCTTTCGATATCCAGATACGTTACGGAGCCGGAGCATTTGTATGTGGGGAAGAGACTGCCTTGATCCACAGTATGGAAGGCCTTCGTGGTGAAGCAACCGTGAAGCCGCCGTTCCCCAGTGAATGCGGGTATAAAGGCTGTCCGACCAATGTTAATAATGTAGAGACCTATGCCAATATCCCGGTTATCCTTCTGAAAGGAGCCAAATGGTTCAGCAGTATCGGAACGGAGAAAAGCAAAGGAACCAAAGTGTTTGCCCTGGCCGGTAAAGTCAACAATGTCGGCCTGATAGAGGTACCGATGGGTACAACCCTTCGCGAAGTCATATTCGGCATCGGCGGAGGTATTAAAGACGGAAAGAAATTCAAAGCCGTACAAACCGGCGGACCGTCGGGCGGCTGTCTGACCGAGAAGCATCTCGACCTGCCTATCGACTACGACAACCTGATAGCTGCAGGTTCAATGATGGGATCGGGCGGTATGATCGTTATGGACGAAGACGATTGCATGGTCGCTATGGCCAAGTTTTATCTCGACTTCACCGTAGAAGAGTCGTGCGGTAAATGCGCTCCCTGTCGTATAGGAAATAAACGTCTGCATGAAATGCTGCAAAAGATCACGACGGGAAGAGCTACTGTTGAAGACCTCGACAAACTGCGTAACCTCGCGATGGTAATCAAGGATACCGCTCTTTGCGGATTGGGACAAACTTCGCCCAACCCGGTTCTTTCCACTATGGATAATTTCTATGAGGAATATCTGGCGCATGTCGACGAACAACGTTGTCCGTCTCACCAGTGCCGCGAACTTACTCAATACTTCATCAATCCGGAGAAATGTAAGGGATGTACCATGTGTGCCCGTATCTGCCCGGTACATGCTATTACCGGCAGCCGGAAAGTTCCTCATACGATCGACTCGGAAGTATGTATCCGTTGCGGATCATGTATAGAGAAATGTAAGTTCGATGCTATTTACGTACACTAAATAAGTTGACAGTGGATAATTGACAGTTGACAGAGAAGAATATGGAAAATATAAAACTAACGATAGATAACAGAGTAGTGGAAGTCTCCAAAGGAACCACCGTTCTCGACGCTGCAAGGAGTATGGGTATCCGTATCCCGACACTTTGCCACATGAAACTCGAAGATTTGAATTATGAGAATAATCCCGGAGCCTGCCGTATCTGTGTAGTGGAGATAGAAGGCCGCCGTAACCTGGCACCGTCCTGTAAAACAGAATGTACGGAAGGAATGGTTGTCAGAACCCATACGCCGCGAGTAATGAATGCCCGTAAGACCGTGATGGAACTGATCCTGTCGAATCATCCGGCCGGATGTCTTACCTGTAGCAGTAACGGTTACTGCGAACTTCAGACGATAGCTCACGACCTGGGTATTCGCGAGATAAGATACCAAGGCGAACAATCCACCTTCGAGATCGACCGTTCGCCGTCAATCGTACGCAACATGAATAAATGCATCATGTGCCGCCGGTGCGAGACAATGTGCAACAGTATACAGACCGTCGGTGCACTGACAGCCGTCAACCGTGGTTTCAATGCCGCCGTGTCGACTGCATTTGAACGCGATATAGCCGGAAGTACCTGTTCTTATTGCGGACAATGTGTATCCGTCTGTCCGGTAAATGCCTTGAGCGGACGTAATACGCAGCAACCCGTACTCGATGCCTTGGCCGATCCGACCAAGATTGTGATTGCACAAACCGCCCCTGCTGTCCGCACCGCCTTGGGACGTGACTTCGGTTGCGAACCGGGAACACTGGTCACCGGAAAGATGGTGTCCGCCCTCCGTCAGTTAGGTTTCGATTATGTGTTCGATACGGACTTCGCTGCCGACCTGACCATTATGGAAGAAGGTACGGAGCTACTGCAACGACTTGGCAAATACCTGTCGGGCGACGAGGAGGTAAAGATACCGATGATGACAAGTTGCTGTCCAGGCTGGGTAAGTTTCGTAGAGCAACATTTCCCTGAGTTGCTGGGTAACCTTTCAACGGCAAAGAGTCCGCAACAGATGTTCGGAGCCATAGCCAAAACCTATTTCGCCGAAAAGCTGGGCGTAGACCGTAAAAGTATCGTGGTGGTATCCATTATGCCTTGCTTAGCTAAAAAATACGAAGCCAGCCGTCCCGAGTTTGCCAGCGAAGGAAATCCGGATGTAGATATCTCCATCTATACCCGCGAACTGGCCCGTCTGATCCGTTATGCGAATATCAACTTCAACGAACTTCCCGACAGCGATTTTGACCATCCTCTCGGCGAGTCGACCGGTGCGGGAGTTATCTTCGGAACAACCGGAGGCGTAATAGAAGCAGCCTGCCGTACGGCTTACGAACTATATACAAAGAAGCCTCTGGAGAAAATCGAATTTAAGGAATTACGCGGTTTGGAGGGTATCCGCAGTGGAACGATCAACTTCGACGGTACACCTGTGAAGATCGGTATCGCTCATGGCTTGGGCAATGCCCGCAAACTGGTAGAAGAGGTGAAGAGTGGCAAATCCCCTTACCACGTCATCGAAGTAATGGCCTGTCCCGGCGGTTGTATCGGAGGTGGCGGGCAACCGTTCCATCAGGGACGCATAGAAGTTCTCCGCAAACGGGCTGCTGCCCTTTATAGCGAAGACGAAAACAAGCCGCTTCGTAAGAGCCATGAAAACCCCTACATTCAGCAGTTGTATAAAGAATACCTGGGTGAACCTTGCGGACCAAGGGCTCATAAGTTATTGCATACTCACTACTTCGACCGTAAAGAAGTAGTCAATATGTTTTTGGAAACCGATAAAGACGAATAAGCCATGGAAAAGATACATTTGCCCCAGTCAAAAGTAAAAGAACTGCATGCCGTATGCAAAGATCACGACAACGATCCCGGTGAATTGATCAATATACTGCATGCCGCACAGGAAATATTCGGTTACCTTCCCCGTGAAGTACAAGAGATGGTTGCCGCCGAACTGCATATCCCGGTGTCGCGTGTGTATGGCGTAGTTACCTTCTATTCGTTCTTTACCATGACTCCGAAAGGGAAATACCCGATCTCCGTCTGCCTGGGAACAGCCTGTTATGTGCGTGGAGCAGAGAAAGTACTGGATGAATTCCAACGTCAGCTGGAGATAAAAATAGGGGAGACTACCCCCGATGGACTGTTCTCCTTAGATTGTCTCCGTTGTGTGGGTGCCTGTGGACTGGCCCCTGTCGTAACGATAGGAGGTAAGGTATACGGAAGAATTACCCCTGAAAAAGTAAGGGATATTTTGTCGGAGTATTACATTCGCGAAGAATAAGAGTTTTTCCCAAAAATGCATTCATGCCTTCATTTTGATTGTAATAACTTAGTTATCAACAAATAGCGACATGAAGGCAAATTGGGAATTGGGTTCATATCTGCCTTCATTGATGACGGTTAATCCGTAGCATACGACTAACAAAGATCAAAGACGGCAACAATTAGTACAAAGGTCGTAACAAACTAAAATTACCCTGTACACCTTGGTTTCCTGGAGTGTACAGGGTAATTTATTATAATGTACAGGATGATCGGGCAGGGTGTACACCCTGGTAATAAAAGGTAATAACCTTTATCTTAATACCTACCGACTTTTATTTTAGTTAGTGCCGACCTTCCGGTTAGAAACGGCTAATGGAACCACCACCTCCCGAGCGTCCTCCGCCCCAGGAACCTCCACCACCGCCAAAGCCTCCACCGAAACCGCCGCCTCGTCCGCCACCACCAATGATGATAGGGCCTGTACTGCGTCTCAGCCGGCTGATATTACGATTTTTCTTTTCAGTATAACCGCAATTTTTACATCGGTAAGTCTCTTCTGCCAATCCTTCGGAACTGTAAGTCGCTCTCTGTATAACCTGCTGGCCTACATATACCAATGTTTTTTGTCCGCAACGGGGACAGATACGCGGACGGTATTTCAGATAAGAGACAAGGATAAAGATTCCGGCGGGGAATACAACAATCATAATGATGAACAGCCACATAAAAAGGCCGTCATCCTCTGCCTGCCGGTTACGACCGCCACCTGTCATGGCAGCACGCTCATAGTCGCTCGCCATCAGATATTCCTTTACGGCGGCAACGCCTTTCAGCATGCCTGTACTATAATCTCCGGCTTTCAAGTCGGGGATCATGTATTTTTGTTGCAGGCGGTAGGTAATAGCGTCTGGAAGTACTCCTTCCAGACCGTAGCCTGTCTCGAAGACAACAGAGCGTTGGGTAGGCTCGGTGACAAGCTGGATCAATAAACCGTTATCTTTTCCCTTCTTTCCCAGTCCCCAATGTTGGAACAGGTCGGTTGCGAACATGCGGGCATCGTTATCGCCAATGCTTTCAACGGCAACGACGGCGACTTCTATTCCCAGGCTGTCTTCGACAATCTGCAGAAGGCGGTTGATACGGTCCACGTCCTGTGGCTGGATAATTCCGTCCGGGTTACTCACATGGTTATACCGGTCGGAGAGGCGTACATTGGGTATCGTCTCGACAGTATAATCCTTGGCAGCCGAAAGATGCAAAGGGAAAAGGGAAATCAGCAATATGCCGGTAAGCAGGACAGCCAGCAGGTGTCGGCTCACCGGTATTCTATTCAGATTATTCATTCTTTATCCGGACTTATTGGATTAGAATTCAACCTTCGGAGCTTTCTCCGCACCACTTTCCGCGCTGAAATAGGCTTTAGGCTGGAAACCGAACATGCCGGCCAGGATATTGGTAGGGAAAGTACGGATGTAGGTATTATAAGACTGTGCCGTTTCGTTGAAACGTTTACGTTCCACAGAGATACGGTTTTCCGTTCCTTCCAACTGTGCCTGCAACTCAGAGAAGTTCTGATTGGCTTTCAGGTCGGGGTAACGTTCCAGTACGACCATCAGGCGGGAGAGGGCACTACTCAATTCACCCTGTGCAGCCTGGAATTTCTTCATCGACTCTTCATTCAGGTTAGAAGGATCGATTGTCGTCTTGGTTGCTTCGGCACGGGCGCTTACTACACCTTCCAACGTTTCCTTTTCATGTGTTGCGTATCCTTTTACGGTATTTACCAGGTTAGGGATCAAATCCATACGGCGTTGATACTGGTTCTCGACCTGGCTCCAAGCTGTTTTTACTCCTTCATCTTGCGTTACCATTGTGTTGTATGTGCCTTTCACCCAGGAGTAACCGGCAAATAAAAGTACCACGATAATGGCGAGCGTAATCCACAGAGCTTTGTTCTTAAACATTTTCTTTTTGCTTTAATTGTTATACATAGTTGTGCAAAGCTATATAAAAAACAGGATAGTATAAAGTTTGGTTCGAATATTGTCAGATTTGAATGTTACTTTTCTCTTGAAAGAAAAGTAACCAAAAGTTCAAGGCTGCACCGGCTTCGCTGCTATGGTGAAAGACTACGCTGTCGTCTGCGAACTCGCTTCGCTCAAACAGCGCAGCCTCCTCACGCTTCGTCTTTCCCCTTCGCGGACGCTCACCCGCTGAAGGCCTGTCAGAGAACGCAAAGCGTTCTTTTGGGATTGCCGATACCGACACCTTTATAATACAACAGGTGTTTTCGACTTTAACAGACGGTATCGGCAATCCCTAGAGGAAGCTTTGCTTCCTATGAAAGGCGTCAGCTGGCGAGCGTTAAACGCAGCAGCCGGAGAGAGCGGCCGGAGCATCCGCTGTTTGAGCGAAGCGAGTTCGGAGGCGACAGCGAACGTAGGATGCGAAGTAGCGAACCTGGTGCAGCCTTGATCTTTTGACTACTTTTGGATCAAGCCAAAAGTAGGTTCAATTATTTCTAAATTGGCACATTAGTCCCTTATTACTCATTTCCTCATAGACTATGCTTATCACCCGATAAATAAAACCTATCGGCTTACTGAACATATATTAATAAATATATCTACATTTGCATTAAACAAATCTTAAACAACCAATAATTATGCGCAACACTAGTCTTAGTAAAATGGCAGTACTTCCTGTCGGACTACTTACATTAGCTTTAACGATGCCTTCATGCTCATCCAATGAGTATAAGAAACTTGAAGGCGACAAGGCAAAGCAGGTAGCCTCTATTATTCGTAACAACGGATGTCTGGAATGTCACTCTGCCACAGCAAACATTCCATTCTACGGTAAACTTCCGATTATCGGTCCGGTCGTACAGGCTGATATGAAAGAAGGGACACACTATCTGGACCTGACCGCCATGATTACGGCCCTTGACAACGGACAAGCCGTGTCCGAAGTGGATTTGGCAAAAGTAGAGAACACTGCACTCAGTGGTTCAATGCCTCCTGCTAAATATTACACCATGCACTGGGGTACTAATCTGAACGATGACGAAAAGGCGGTTATTATCGCTTGGGCGAAAGAAGCTCGTAAAAACAACTATGTATCGCCTACTGTTGCCGAAGAGTTTGCAAACGAACCGGTTCAACCGTTGATGGCTTCCATCGCAACCGACCCGGCAAAAGTTGCTTTAGGATTTGATTTATATCACGATACTCGCTTGTCGGGTGATAACACGATCTCTTGTGCTACCTGCCACGGACTGAATACAGGAGGTGTCGATCGCAAACAATATTCAGAAGGTATCCACGGGCAATTCGGTGGAGTGAATGCCCCGACGGTGTACAATGCTGCGCTTAATTTCGTTCAGTTCTGGGACGGACGTGCTGCCGACCTGAAGGAACAGGCTGCGGGACCTCCATTGAATCCGGTAGAGATGGGCAGCGTTTCATTTGATGAAATCTGTACTAAACTGGCAGACGATAAGGAACTCAGTAAACGTTTTCTGGAAGTATTCCCGGAAGGTTTTACCGAATCGACCGTAACGGAGGCTATTGCTGAATTTGAAAAGACATTGCTTACCCCGAGCCGTTTCGACAATTACCTGAGAGGTGATAAGAATGCACTTACCGCTGAAGAACTGGAAGGTTACCAGTTATTTAAAGATAACAAATGTGCAACCTGCCATGTAGGTATGAACCTCGGCGGACAGTCGTACGAATATATGGGTATCAAAGATAACTATTTCGATTACCGTGGTACCGGTTTGACAGATGGTGACAACGGACGCTGGTCTGTAACAAAGAATGAGGCCGATCGCCATAAGTTCAAAACACCGACGCTACGTAATGTAATGATCACTCCGCCGTATATGCATGACGGAACAATCACTACCATCGAGGATGCTATTCAGGTAATGCATGAATTCCAGATCGGACGCCATATTTCAGATACGGAAACTGCAAAGATCGTAGCCTTCCTGAATACGCTGACCGGTGAATATGACGGAAAACTTCTCCAATAAATACAAATTAGTTATTATATTTGCACATGCCCTTCCGCCTGTCCCATATAATACTCCTTTTCATCGCTTTACAAAGCGTAGGGGTTGCGTGGGGGCAAGAGGAAGGGTTTGCTTCTTATTATCACGAACGTTTCCACGGCCGGAAATCGTCCAGTGGCCGTGTTCATGACAAAGACGAACTGGTAGCTGCCCACCGCACATATCCTTTCGGTACTTTCCTTCGTATCACCAACCTCGATAATATGAAAAGCGTTATCGTATGTGTCACCGATCGTGGTCCGCATCGTAAAGGAAGAATTATCGATGTGTCTGCCAGTGCTGCCCAATTGCTGGGATTTAAGAAAAAAGGAATTGCCCGTGTCCGTCTGGAAGAGGTTCCTTGTGCGATCGATCTGCGTTATTTAGATCTTATCTATCCCAAATGCCCTCCTTATCTCGATATCGACCATTTACAACCAACTCCTCCTTACCGTATGAAAATAAGTCGCTGACAATCTTCTAATCAAAATCTAATTTCACTTAAGAATATTCTAATCGGATACACAAGGCTAAAACACCCCCCTCCTTATACCTTTGCTTCCAAAAAACAGAAGCAAATGAACAAACGAGTCATTCTCCTATCATTTATTTTACAGGTATTTACCTTTAATATGCGAGCTGACGACCAGACGACAAAACTTAATTTGCAGGAAGCCGGACAACGTTTCACCACCTGCAACCTGGAACTGATTGCCGAACGTTACAATATCGACAGGGCCGAAGCCGAAGTTATCCAGGCACGTCTCTTTGAAAACCCTGTCATCTCACTCGAGCAGAATGTTTACAATCGTCTGAACGGCAAATATTTCGATATGGGACGGGAAGGAGAGGCTGTTGTCGAAGTTGAACAACTTATCTATATTGCCGGGCAACGCAACAAACGTGTCCGTGTGGAAAAGCTGAACAAGGAAATGGCTGTCTATCAGTTTGAAGAAGTTCTACGGACGCTACGTAGCGAGCTTAACAGCAAATTTATCGAACTATACTACACCGGGAAGTCACTCTCCGTCTACGATAAAGAGATCGTTTACCTGCAACAATTATTGGAAGTAATGAAAGAACAGAATGCGAAAGGAAATATCTCGTTACTGGAAAAGTCGAGGATACAGGCTCTTCTGTTATCCCTGCAGCAGGAGAGGAACGAAGCATCCAATCAATTGATCTCCCTGCAAGGCGATATGAAACTACTGTTGGGACTGAATGTCTCCGAGTCTTTCGAACCTATTTTCGATGAATCGGTATTGAACCAGGTCGATATAGCCTCCATCCCTTTTATCGAACTGAACAATCGTCTGGCTGAACGTCCTGATATAAAAATGGCACGTACTAATATACAAGTGTCGCGTGCCAATGTTAGTCTCCAAAAATCGCTCGCTTTTCCCGAAGTCAGCTTGAAAGGTTCTTACGACCGGGCAGGTAACTTCTGCGATAATTACTTTGCGATCGGCCTGAGCGTATCGGTTCCGATATTCAACCGTAACCAGGGAAATATCAAATCGGCCCGTCTTTCCGTCCTGCAAAATACCAATAGGGAGGAACTTGCACGGAAGCAGGCAGAGAAGGAACTCTTCACCAGCTATGCCCGTCTGGAAAAGGCTGTGAAGCTGTATAATACATCGAATTACGAACTGGAACGCGATTTCGAAACGATCATCGACGGAGTAAACAGTAATTATCGTAAACGCAATATCAGCCTACTTGAATTTATCGATTACTATCAGGCATATAAAGAAACTTGCCTGCAATTATACCAGACACAGAAAGACGTATTCCTCGCCATGGAAGAGATCAACACCGTGACAGGCAGCGATGTCTTCAATTATTAACGAATAATAATAAGTAAATATATGAAAAATAAGAATTGTATAGTATTGGTACTCTTACTTCCACTGCTAGTGGCATGCGGTAGTAAAACCACCGGACAAGAAGATGGAACGGCCCCTCTCATATTGACTGACAGCCTGCTGAAAGTCGTATCGGTAGAAACGGTACACGAAATCCCTCTCAACAACGAACTGATCTTGAATGGCCGTGTCAGCTTCAACCCTGAACAGGTGGCGAATGTGTATCCTATTTTCGGAGGTAATGTGTCGGATGTAAACGTAGAAGTGGGCGATTATGTAAAGAAAGGCGATATACTTGCTGTGATCCGCAGTTCCGAGGTGGCCGATTATGAAAAGCAACGGAAGGAGGCGGAGCAGCAACTGATCCTGGCAAACCGTAACCTCGATGCTACACGAGATATGTTGAAAAGCGGAATGGCTTCCGAGCGCGATATGCTTCAGGCAGAGCAGGAGGTGAGTAATGCACTGGCCGAACAGAAACGGATCGGGGAGGTGTATTCCATCTATCATATTACAGGTAATTCCGTTTATGAGATAAAAGCCCCTGTTTCGGGCTTTGTCATCGACAAGAATGTGAGCCGTAACATGCAGATACGTTCCGACCAAACCGAAGAACTCTTCACGATCTCCGGCCTCGACAATGTATGGGTGATGGCCGATGTGTACGAGAGTGATATCAGCAAAGTTCGTGAAGGTGCTCCGGTACGTATCACTACACTGGCATACAGGAATAAAGAGTTCACAGGAACGATAGATAAGGTATATAATATCCTGAACGATGAAAGTAAGACCATGAATATACGCGTAAAGCTGAAAAACGATGATTATATGCTTAAGCCGGCTATGTTTACCAACGTTTATGTGCAAAGTAACCAGGAAGGCGAAATAATGCCTTGCGTAAATGCCCGAGCCGTTATTTTTGAGAACGGGCGGTATTATGTGGTGTGCGTCGACGAAAATAACGAACTGCATGCCTGTGAAGTAACCGTATTCAAGCAAACAGAGAAAAACTGCTACCTGCAGTCTGGCCTGAAGGAAGGCGATCGTATTATCGACAAGAATGTTCTTTTGGTTTATAACGCTTTAAAGTAACGGAACGATGCATAAATTCATAGACAATATAATAGCCTTCTCATTAAAGAATAAATTCTTTATCTTCTTCTGCACTGTTATTGCCATTATCGCCGGCGTTGTCAGTTTCGTTCATACTCCCGTTGACGCCTTCCCCGATGTTACCAACACGAAGGTAACGATCATAACCCAATGGCCGGGACGTAGTGCGGAAGAGATAGAGAAGTTTATCACGATCCCTATCGAAATAGCCATGAACCCGGTACAGAAAAAGACGGACATCCGTAGTACCACTCTGTTCGGGCTTTCGGTAATCAACGTGATGTTTGATGATGATGCCGACGACTTTTATGCCCGCCAGCAAGTGTATAACCTGCTGAATGACGCCGACTTACCAGAAGGTGTTACGCCGGAAGTTCAACCTCAGTACGGGCCTACGGGCGAGATATTCCGTTATACCCTGCGAAGCGATAAGCGTTCTGTACGCGAATTGAAAACCTTTCAGGACTGGGTGATTGAACGTAAATTGCGTGCTGTTCCGGGAGTAGCCGATATTGTGAGCTTCGGGGGTGAAGTGAAGACATTCGAAGTGAGTGTCAATCCGAACCAGCTTATCAATTATAATGTAACCACCCTCGAACTCTATGATGCCATAGCCAAGAGTAATATTAATGTAGGGGGCGACGTGATTACCAAAAGTTCGCAGGCCTATGTGGTACGAGGCATCGGCCTGATCAATGATACGAAAGAAATAGAGAATAT
Source organism: Parabacteroides leei (assembly GCF_023369805.1). Lineage (NCBI taxonomy): Bacteria > Pseudomonadati > Bacteroidota > Bacteroidia > Bacteroidales > Tannerellaceae > Parabacteroides > Parabacteroides leei. The sequence continues at coordinate 161,858 of NZ_JAMBQG010000008.1, read as the reverse complement.
CGTTGTCAAGAATATCAACGGTACGCCTATCCTGGTAAAACATCTGGCTACCGTAAGCGAATCGAGCCTGCCGCGTCTGGGACAGGTGGGGCGCATGGATGAAGACGACGTTGTTCAGGGAATTGTTGTTATGCGGAAGGGAGAAAATCCCGGAGAGGTTATTGCCGCCCTGAAAGAAAAGATTACAGATATCCAGGAGAATGCTCTTCCCGAAGATGTAAAGATCGTTGCTTTTTATGATCGTGAAGACCTGGTGGATCTGGCGGTACGCACAGTAACACACAACCTTATCGAAGGTATTTTGCTTGTCACTTTCATTGTGTTGATTTTTATGGCAGACTGGCGTACAACGGTGATCGTATCCATTATTATCCCGTTGGCGCTACTCTTTGCCTTTATCTGTCTTCGGGCGATGGGAATGAGTGCAAACCTGCTCTCGATGGGAGCCATCGACTTCGGTATCATTATCGATGGGGCAGTCGTCATGGTGGAAGGGCTTTTCGTCGCACTCGACAAGAAAGCACGCGAAGTAGGTATGCCGGCTTTCAATGTGATGAGTAAGATGGGACTGATCCGTCATACGGCAAAAGACCGTGCTAAGGCGGTGTTCTTTTCTAAATTGATCATTATTACGGCGCTGGTTCCTATTTTCGCTTTTCAGAAGGTGGAAGGAAAGATGTTCAGCCCGTTAGCTTATACGTTAGGGTTTGCTTTGTTAGGAGCTTTGATCTTTACCCTGACACTGGTTCCGGTACTTTCGTCGATGTTATTGAAGAAGAATGTACGCGAAAAACATAACCCGTTCCTGTCGTGGGTAAACCGGGTATCCGTTTCTATATTTGACCGTTGCCATGCCCATAAGAAAACGACGATCGGTATTGCCTCCCTGGTAGCCGCTGTCGGTTTATGGAGCTTTACGTTGCTGGGTACAGAGTTTCTTCCCCAATTAAATGAGGGTTCTATCTATATCCGTGCTACCTTACCACAAAGTATCTCGCTCGACGAATCCGTTAAACTGGCCAACCAGATGCGCCGTGGCCTGGCTTCCTATCCGGAAGTACGTCAGGTTCTTTCGCAGACCGGACGGCCCAACGACGGTACGGATGCCACCGGTTTCTACAACATAGAATTTCATGTGGATATCTATCCTGAAAAAGAATGGAAAAGTAAGCTGACCAAAGCCCGGTTGATTGAAAAGATGGAAGGAAATCTGGCTATCTATCCGGGTGTCGACTTTAACTTCTCCCAGCCAATTACCGATAATGTGGAAGAAGCGGCAAGTGGCGTAAAGGGTTCTATTGCCGTAAAGGTGTTCGGTAAAGACCTTTACGAATCGGAAAAGAAAGCTGTCGAAGTCTACAAAGTACTGCAAACTGTCGAGGGTATAGAAGACCTCGGTGTGATCCGTAATATCGGACAACCGGAACTGCGTATCGAGCTCGATGAATCGCGCCTGGCACGTTATGGGGTTGCCAAGGAAGATGTACAGTCTATCATCGAGATGGCGATAGGTGGTAAAAGTGCCTCTTTACTTTATGAAGATGAACGGAAGTTCAATATAATGGTTCGTTATGAATCTTCCTTCCGCCGGAGTGAAGACGAGATCGGAAAGATTCTCGTCCCTGCCCGCGACGGAACGATGGTTCCTATCAAAGAACTTGCCGATATCCACACGATAACCGGTCCTTTGATCATTTACCGGGATAACCATGCTCGTTTCTGTGCTGTGAAATTCTCCGTTCGTGGACGTGATATGGGGACAGCCGTAGCCGAAGCCCAGCAGAAGGTGAACAAACAAGTGAAACTGTCCGACGGCTACACATTAAAGTGGACGGGCGACTTTGAAAACCAGCAACGTGCTACCAAACGACTGGCACAGGTGGTTCCTGTCAGTATTGCTATTATTTTCGTTATCCTGTTCGTCTTGTTCGGTAATGCCCGTGATGCCGGATTGGTATTATTGAATGTGCCTTATGCAGCGGTAGGAGGGATCATTGCCCTGTTGATTACCCGTTTTAATTTCTCTATCTCGGCAGGGATCGGTTTCATCGCCTTATTCGGTATCTGTATCCAGAACGGGGTTATCATGATTTCTGATATCAAAGGGAACCTGAAAGCACGAACCCCCTTGCCGGATGCTGTCAAATTGAGTGTGAAAGACCGTGTCCGTTCTGTACTGATGACGGCTTCGATGGCGGCAATCGGTTTGATGCCGGCTGCACTTAGTCATGGGATAGGATCCGAAAGTCAACGCCCGTTAGCTATTGTTATCATTGGTGGGTTAATAGGGGCAACCTTCTTCACTCTCTTCGTCTTTCCGCTTATGGTCGAAGCCTTTTATAGCCGGATGTTATATGATAAAGAGGGAAAGTTAATACAACGGAGGTTGTAAATTTGCGTATATTTGTGCTCCTAAGTAAACAAGATATCAGATGGCAAAAATATTATTAGTAGAAGATGAAGTGAATATCGCCTCTTTCATTGAAAGAGGACTACAGGAATTCGGTCACGAAGTAAGTGTTGCTTACGACGGTGTAGCCGGCTGGGAGTTATTGCAGAAGGAAAATTTCCAGCTTCTGATCCTGGATATCATCATGCCTAAAATGAACGGCTTACAGCTATGCCGCCAATACCGGCAACTATATGGCTATCAATCGCCAGTCGTTATGCTGACAGCTTTAGGAACTACCGACGATATTGTCAGCGGCCTCGATGCAGGGGCCGACGACTATCTTGTCAAGCCTTTCAGCTTTCAGGAACTGGAGGCGCGCATAAAGGCCCTTTTACGTCGATCGGGAGTTGAAACAGCCACCGCCTCTTTGCAATGTGGTGACTTGAGTCTTGATCCGACCGGCCATCGTGCGATACGGGGAGAGAAGGTTATCGACCTGACCGTAAAGGAATACCGTCTATTGGAATATTTTATCCTGAACCAGGGAACGGCCCTCAATCGTCTGACTCTGCTGAAACATGTATGGGATAAAGATTTCGATACCAATACGAATGTAGTGGATGTCTATGTTAATTATCTCAGGACTAAGATAGATAAGGATTTCGACCATAAACTGATCCGTACCGTTGTGGGTGTCGGTTATATGATGGAAGCATGAAAACGGGAAACAAGATCGCATTCTTTTATACGGCAATAACCGTCGGCGTCATTGCCTTTGTTACTATTGTTTTCTATTTTATTGCTACAAACTATATTAGCCGCCTGTATTATTCCTACCTGACAGAAAAGGCCTATGCCACTGCCGAGAAGCATTGGGAGAAGGATGAAGTGGATGAAGAAAGTTATGCCCGCATACAAAAACGGTATGAAGAAACCTTGCCGGTAGCTACTGAAATATTATTGAATGCCGATAGCATAGCCGAGTCGCATACGGCATTATCGCGGTATATGACCGAGAAGGAGATTGCCCGGCTCTATTCCGGCGAAGTGATTACCTTTCATGAAAAAGAGAAAATGGGTGCCGCTCTTTATTATCCGGATAACGAAGGGAACTTTATTGTTCTGGTGATATCCAACAATCAATATGGGGGCGATATCCAACAGCGTATCGGTTGGCTATTGCTTGCCCTGATCGTTATCAGTGCCATACTTATTTACTTTGTCGGAAAATTGTATGCAACCCGTATGGTCGACCGTATCGATGCTGCTTACCAAAGTGAGAAAGCTTTTATAAGCAATGCGTCGCATGAGTTGAATAATCCGCTTACTGCTATACAGGGAGAGTGTGAAATCAGCTTATTAAAAGAACGAACTCCGGCAGAATACCAGGCTGCTTTACAGCGTATCGCTTCGGAAACTAAACGTATCATCCAGTTGATGAAACATCTTCTTTTCCTTTCTCACGGTGATAAAGAGATATTAAAGAATGCCACTGAAAATATTATGCTGGCTGATTTCCTGATGCAGTTTGTCGGTAACCGGGTCCGTTTTACAACCGATACCTTTGCCTATTGCCTGGAAGCGAATCCCCACCTATTAAAGATCGCTATCGGCAATATCTTGAACAATGCCTGTAAATACTCAGGTGAGAAACCCGTCGAAATGCGTCTGAAAGGTTCTGTCCTGACCATCGAAGATTCAGGTATCGGTATTCCTTCGGAAGAGATGAAACGTATTTATCAGCCATTTTATCGTGCGAGTAATACCCGTGAGTTTGCCGGACATGGTATCGGTCTTAGTTTATCACTACGCATTTTGAATTCCTATGGGGCTCAGGTGGACATACATTCCGAAGTGAACAAGGGTACGAATGTTGTTATAGACTTTGGATAATAAATGTTCGTTCTCATTTGTTTATTGATAAACAATCTTTATCTTTGATGCCATGTTTAACTTATTAAAACCATGTAACTATGAAATTAAAAGAAAGAGTAGGAGAATTCTTCCTCGACATCTCCAAACTGGTAATAGGAGGAATTATCTTGAGTAGTATTGTAAAGGAACCTATTAATAGATGGGTAATATATAGTTTAGGAGCATTTTTCTCATTTTTCTTAATACTTGTAGGATTTGCTTTAATTAGTAATTCAGAAAATAAAAAGAAGGAGGTATAATTATGAATATATATGTATATATGATTATCACAGGGGTAATTATTATCGGTTTATCTTTTGTCTGGTGGGAAGATCGAAAAGAACGTAAACTGCAAGAAGGAAAGCCTGAGAATGATAAACAACAAACCGAATAAAAGATAAATGCTTTCAGTCATTAATTTGTCTGATCATTATCGGGTCCTGCTAAGTAATATTTAGCAGGACCTGTTATTTTCAAATCTTCCGGCCGTACCCCTTCAGCCTCTTCGGGTGTTATTAATCCACGATCAACCAGACGGCTAAGTATCACCTGATAAAACTCCGTATAATAAGGTTTCAGTTGTAAGCCGTCAAAGCAGTAACGGACATGTTTCGGTTTGGGTATGATACTGGCAAGGAAGATACATTCTCCTAAAGACAGAGCCGATGGCTCTTTGGCAAAGTAAAAATGCGAAGCCTCGGCCGCACCATAGACAAACGGTCCCCATTCGACAATATTCAGGTAAACCTCAAACATTCGTTCCTTAGAAGTAAGATGGTTACTCTCTATGAGCCAGACAATCAATATCTCTTCCAGTTTACGGGCAATTGTCTTGTTACGGCTCAAAAAGACATTCTTTACCAACTGCATACTTAATGTACTTCCGCCCCGGGCAAAACGCCGTTCTTTCAGGTCCAGTATCAGGGACTCGCGAATCGCACTCGGGATAAAACCATTATGGTAAAAGAAACCAGCATCCTCACTCTGCATAATCGCCAGCGGCAAATAACGTGATACCATAAGGAAAGGGCGGAAAGAAGGATTGCCTTCACCTACCTCGAATGTGCGTACCGGTTCATCATTCTCGTAAACTGTATATTCGAAGGGTTCGTTCATCTTGCGTAGATCGGTATTCCCATATTGAGTGATCTGGAAATTACGGGCAGTAAGCGATGACTCCAGTTGCAAGCTATCCAATGAGGAAAAGTCGACATCCAATAGAAAATGATAAGATAATGTTCCATTGGCCTTCAATCCTTCCAGATTATTGAACAACCCTTTAGGTAAAGAGACAAATAAATCATTCGCGGGAAAATCTTGTTTATTTACTGAAGCGGTTATATGCCAATCGGAATCTTTCTCTGCTTTTAGATAAGGGTGGAAATCCAATTGGTTAAAGTTTATCCGGGAGACACTATCCAGCTCCAGATAGTTCTTGCCGATATTCACCTGGCAATCGATAGTTCCCCGATCCAGTAAAACCGTGTCGGGAGAAATACGTCGTTGATGAAGTGTCAGCCCACTGATATTCGCCTGTCCCCGGACAGCATGTAAATCGTTCTTTTGTAATAGTTCCTCCAGTTTGAACGCCAATGTATCGAACTGTATCTGTGTTCCCCAGCGGTAGTTCAAAAAGGGGAGGGTAATCTTCGTATTCTCTTTGGCATGTAACCTGGCTTCAATCTTTTTTTCTCTCTCCTGTAACACCCCCTCGCAAACCCATTCGCTTTGTACTCCATTTTCCGTACTTCGTATTCCGGTAGTGAAACGACTATCTTTAATGACCAGCGAAGGTATTTCTATCACGAGTTCATCCCCTTTATTCAGATAAGAAACACTTAGATTACGTAAAGTCGCATTGTCAGGCAGTAATTTGAAGAGCAGACTAAACAGCCGGCTTGTCTTTCGCGCAAAATTCTGTTCTGTTTCAGTACGGACTGTAACATTCCGGGAAGTGGCAGTATGATACAGGAAATCAAAATTAGAAGTTGTATCCTTTTTAATAAAGGAAATGTTCACTCCATCGGCTTCAATACTCTTTACAGAAATTTTTAAAAGAAGAAGAGAAGAACGGTCCAGCTTCATCCGGAAAGAATGGCTTTGTAAAAAAGTATCTGCATCCTGCGGGATCACAGACACCCCTTCGATCTGTATACCGCTCAGACCAATCATCTTAATATCGTCATAATGAATAGATATCCGGCGTGTCTTTTCTAACTTTTCCAGTTTATGACCAATGTATTGCCGTATGAATATATTCCGTACGGAAAACAAAAGTAAAACCAAAACCGCTAAAAGAATGACACCTGTTACTATTACTTTCCTAACAGGTTGATGCATATATTCTTCTTGTTTAAAACGGAAGTAAAAGTAGATGTATTTATTAAATATACCAACGCTTTTCTTCAACATTCTACCTCTTTATTCTGTTTTAATTAAAACAAATAAAACAAGTATGTCATACAAGATTGCATTTTTTGGAGCTAAACCTTACGATATAGCTTCTTTCGATAAAGTAAATGAGCATTTTAATTACGATATCAAATATTTTAAAGGACATCTTAACCCTAACAATGTTGTCCTGACGAAAGAGGCTGATGTGGTCTGTATCTTTGTAAACGATACAGCTGATGCAGCCGTTATCGATGCAATGGCTGATAATGGTGTTAAACTGTTGGCGCTACGTTGTGCCGGTTTCAATAATGTAGACCTGACAGCGGCCAAAGGAAAACTTCCGGTAGTACGTGTCCCGGCTTATTCACCGTATGCAGTCGCCGAATATTCGTTGGCATTAATGCTTTCGTTAAATCGTAAAATACACCGTGCTTATTGGCGTACTCGTGATGGTAATTTTTCGCTGAACGGGATGATGGGATTCGATATGCATGGAAAAACGATCGGTATTATCGGAACAGGAAAGATCGCCAAGATACTGATCAAGATATTGAAAGGATTCGGTATGCATATTCTTGCTTATGACCTATATCCTGACTATAAATTCGCAGAAGAAGAAGGGATCACGTATACAACATTGGATGAATTATATCATAGATCGGATATAATTTCATTGCATTGTCCGCTGACGGAAGAAACCCGTTATCTGATCAACGACCAATCGATCGATAAAATGAAAGACGGCGTAATGATCATTAATACCGGTCGTGGTCAGCTGATCCATACCAATGCACTGATAGAAGGGTTAAAAGAAAAGAAGATTTCGGCAGCCGGACTGGATGTGTACGAAGAAGAAGGTGACTACTTCTACGAAGATAAATCCGACAAAATTATTGATGACGATGTACTGGCACGTTTGCTCTCTTTCAATAACGTGATCGTGACTTCTCATCAGGCCTTCTTTACCAAAGAGGCAATGCATAATATTGCGGAAACAACCTTACAGAATATCGAAGACTTCCGTCTTAATCGTCCATTAGTGAACGAAGTTATTCTATAAAGAGACTATTTTTTATCGCTGATTTATTATATTTTTGTGGCCATTGTCCGGTGTGAACCAGGCAATGGCTTATTAATTTTAGAGTTATGGTAATAGATAATCAAACAGGACTTGTATTGGAAGGCGGGGGGATGCGTGCCATCTTCACGGTCGGTGTATTAGACTATTTTATGGATCACGATATCTGGTTTCCCTATACGATTGGCGTATCGGCAGGAGCCAGCAACGGTATTTCGTATGCTTCCCGCCAGCGGGGACGTTCAAAATACAGTAATATCGATCTGTTGAAAAAATATAATTATATAGGCCTTCGACACTTTTTGAGTGGTCGGGGCTATATCGATATGAAATATTTGTTCTATACATATCCGGAACAGGATTATCCGCTCGACTTCGATACTTACTTCAAGTCGAAAGATCGTTTTGTCATGGTTACCAGCAACTGTTTAACGGGTAAAGCGGAGTATTTTGAAGAGAAACAGGATAAAGACCGTCTGGTAGATATTTGTTGTGCTTCCTGCTCGTTGCCGGTATTGTGTCCGGTAGCGTATGTGGATGGTATTCCGATGGTAGATGGTGGTGTTTGCGATGCTATACCTATCCAACATGCTATTGATGAAGGTTTTCATAAGAATGTCGTTATTCTGACCCGCAATAAAGGATACCGCAAAAAAGACAAAGACTTTTATCTTCCCGGTTTTATTTATAAACAGTATCCTGCTATACGCGAACAACTAAAACTAAGATATAAACGATACAATGAGGTACTCGATTATATCGATCAACTGGAAGCGGAAGGAAAGGTTTTTGTGATCCGTCCGGAAAAGAAGATAGAAGTAGGACGGACAGACAGTAATCCGGATCGGTTGGAAGCTTTATATAATGAAGGGTATGCGCTTGCAGAGCGTTTAGTAGGGGCGGCCCTTACGACCGCCCGCTAAGTATTAATCTTTACATTCTTTGTGTAAGTCTTTGCTCAAGCGCATGGCACAGAAGTTCGGACCGCACATCGTACAGTATTCACCATCGGTAACTGCACTTTCTTTATAATATTGCAAGGCACGTTCCGGATCGAGCGACAAGTTGAACTGGTCTTTCCAGCGAAAATCGAAACGGGCTTTGCTTAATGCGTTATCGCGAACCTGGGCACCGGGATGTCCTTTTGCCAAGTCAGCAGCGTGAGCGGCAATCTTATATGCGACAACTCCGTTACGTACATCTTCTTTATTTGGTAATCCCAGATGCTCTTTCGGTGTAACATAACAGATCATAGCTGTGCCATGCCAGGCTATCTGCGCTGCACCTATGGCAGAAGTAATATGGTCGTAACCGGGAGCAATATCTGTTGTAAGCGGGCCTAACGTGTAGAAAGGTGCTCCGTGACAGGCATATTGCTGTTCTTTCATATTCTCGTGGATCTTATTCATTGGAACGTGTCCCGGACCTTCAATGATAACCTGCACGAATTTCTCCCAGGCAATTTTTGTCAGATCTCCCATGGCATGTAATTCGGCAAATTGCGCTGCATCGTTTGCATCATAGATAGAACCCGGACGAAGTCCGTCGCCAATGGATACTGCGACATCGTAACGGCTCAGGATATCACATATTTCAGCAAAATGGGTATACAGGAAGTTTTCCTGATTGTGTAGCTGCATCCATTTGGCCATAATGGAACCTCCGCGCGAAACAATACCTGACAAGCGGGTAGCAGTCAAGTCCACATGCTTCTTCAACAGGCCGGCATGAATAGTAAAGTAGTCGACACCTTGTTCGGCCTGTTCAATCAGAGTGTCACGATAGATTTCCCAGTTTAAAGCTTCCACATCACCGTTCACCTTTTCCAAAGCTTGGTAGATAGGTACGGTACCCATCGGAACCGGACAGTTACGGATAATCCACTCGCGGGTTTCATGGATATTATCACCGGTAGAAAGGTCCATTAATGTATCGCCTCCCCATTTGCAGCTCCATACAGCTTTCTCTATCTCTTCACTGATACCCGATGACAAAGCCGAGTTGCCGATATTGGTATTGATCTTTACCAGGAACTTCTTTCCGATAATCATCGGTTCGGCTTCCGGGTGGTTGACATTGGCCGGGATGATAGCACGTCCGGCTGCAATTTCCTTGCGGACAAAGTCGGGCGTTATATATGATTTTAAACCCAGTGCTTCGATCTGCTGGTTCTCGCGGATAGCCACATATTCCATTTCGGGAGTTATGATGCGGCGTTTAGCGTAGTACATCTGAGTAATGTTCTTCCCTTCTTTAGCACGATAGGGCAGATGATGTTTGGGGAAACGGATCTCATCCAGGCTCTTGTCTTCCAGACGACTACGACCGTACTCGGATGTAAGTTCGCTTAATTGTTCGATATCTTTACGTTTACTGCACCATTCTTCACGGATACGGGGAATACCGGCTGTTATGTCGATATTTATCTTCGGGTCGGAAAAAGGACCGCTGGTATCGTATACGATTACCGGATTATTCTTTTTGAAAGTCTTTTCCCCGTTTTCTTCAACGGTTACAGTATCCAGCAATTTGATTTTACGCATTCCCACCTTGATCTTATTGATCTCACCCGGTACATATATTTTCTCCGATGACGGATAGGTTATACGCATCGTATTCTTCTTGTTTGCCATTGATGTATATTTTAGTATTTATTTATTTCATTAATAAAGCGGCGTGTTTCTTCTACAGGATCATCCGCATTGATAATTGCCCCGGAGACAGCTATACCTGTTATGCCGGTTTGCATTAATGCCCCGACATCTTCCAGGCAAATACCTCCGATTGCAAATATCGGTATATTATAACCGGCATCCTTGCATTGTTGTATTATTTTTTGATATCCTTCCAATCCCAGGACCGGACTTAATTTCTTTTTTGTCTCCGTATGACGAAACGGGCCTAATCCGATGTAAGAGGCTCCTTGTTCAACGGCACGTTTTATATCCTCAAAAGTATTAGCCGTGGCACCGATGTAAAAGGTTTCATCCGGAGTAAGGAACTCGTCGGTTTTCTTCCAGGCCTCAGACACCGGAATATCTTCTTTTCCCAGGTGGACGGCTGTTGCACCACACCGTAAAGCTATTTTTATGTTATCATTGATACAATATACACATGGGGTAGTATGCATATTGATTAACTGACCGATCTCCCTGGCTGTGAAAATATTCATATTCTCTTTCATCCGGAGTTGAACCCATGAACAACCTCCGTCCAGAACCATTTTAACTTCCTCGGCTTCTGTATACTTGGATGTCCGGTGAGTGATAAACATCAGACGTTCCCCATTCGTATGAGGAATGAAACGGCCTCTGTTTGCAGGTCCGTTTATTTTATATTCTATTGCCATAAAGCTAATTGTTTATATCGTTCTATAATTGGTTCAATTTGGTTTCCGGAAGGTTCATTTCCCCATAAGGCCCCCAAAACAGCTACTCCGCCAAAGTTAAGTGGCTTTATCAAAGGGATAGTCGTTTGGTCCATCCCTCCGAGGGCTATCACTTTTTCATTGATAATACCATCAGAGGCCGCTTTTTGTAGTACTTCCATTGGGAACCCACTACCATAACCCTCCTTGGATATGCTTTGAAAAATAGGACTGAGAAATACATAAGCCAGTTTCTGGTTCTCATGGATTTCTTCCAGCGAGTGACAAGAGCGACTGATGCTTCCTTTAAATCCTTCCGGAACCGAATAATTCCGGCTGTTCAAATGGATACCAACCGGTTTATATTCCAGAACCAGTTCGAAATGATCGTGTAATACAATACGTGGATAGTATTCCGGTGGTATAGTTTCCAGCAGCCGTCGTAATTCATCTATATTACTTTGGGGTTTACGTAGATGTAATCTTTCCATCCCTTCCTGAAACAGAAGGGATAATATCCGGCTTTCACCTTCAAAGAAATGAGGTGTTGTAATAACGATCAGTTTCATAACCCATTCGTTTTTATTTTTGCCAAAGGTATCGGAGCAAAGAAATGATTCAAAGGCCCGTGTCCATGACCGGTTGTTACATCTTTTCCGGCAAAAATGGCTTTTGTTATATACTCTTTGGCTAATTTCACTGCTTCCCGTAGATTCTTACCTAATGCTAAATAAGCCGCAATGGCGGAAGACAATGTACAACCGGTTCCGTGCCCATTTGTTGTTGCTATTGTTTCTGCCGAAAGTCGGAGAGGAGTTGAATTGGTAACATACAATATATCAGTCATGTTATCTCCTTTTAAATGACCGCCTTTCATCAGGACGGCACGACATCCCAGCGCAAGTAGTTTATTGGCAGCCTGCTCCATTTCTTTCTCAGAGGAGATTTTTATACCCGAAAGAAATTCAGCTTCATCGATATTGGGTGTCACCAGTGTCGTTCGTTTGAATAGTTCGCGTACAATAATATGAATAGCATCATCGTGCAATAACTTATTACCGCTGGTGGAGATCATCACCGGATCTAAAATTATATAGGAAGGAGAAAATTTATCTATCGTATCTACAACAATCTCTGCAGCGGCTTTATTATGCAACATGCCAATCTTGACTGCGTCAATTGTAATATCTTCAAAGACTGCATCCAACTGTCCTTTCAATATCTCGGGAGAAATAGCCTGAATACCTCTGACTCCCTGTGTATTCTGGGCAGTAACGGATGTTATCACAGAAGCGCCATAGACTCCTAATGCAGAAAATGTTTTAATATCTGCTTGTATACCGGCTCCGCCGCCGCTGTCTGAACCGGCGATTGTAAGTGCTGTCGGATAGCGATACGTTGTATCTGTTTTCATTTTTACACGCAAAAGGAGGGAAAAGCCTTTATCTGTCTTTCCTACGGCGGCATTACCCGCATCAGGTTCACAGGGTATAATCTCAGCCCGTTTACAGTATGGCACCCCCTTTTCGTGGACAAAGGTAACAAGATTGACAGGAGAAAACAAAAGTGAATTGTTAAATTTAAGAGAGATTTTATAGCAGTAACGAAATAATCTCTTATATTTGCCACTGCAATTCGGGTTTAATATTGCTTTTCTTCCGGATTGTAGTTTCCTTTTGCCATAATAATTAAATAAACAAATCATGCAGAAGCAAACAGGTTTATATGTTATTACTGGTGGGCCAGGCACAGGTAAAACATCACTAATAGAGGAACTTAAAAGATCGGGATTTAAAGCTGTGATACATTGGCTTATGCCCGGCTGATCGGGTTGGCGGATACTGAGAAAATAGAACAAGCAGTAGATCAGTACAGATATAACAATCTGGTGTTTATACTGCCTCCCTGGGAAGAAATATACTGTACGGATAAAGAACGAAAACAATTGTTTAATGAGGCAATAGATACTTACTACGTAATGAAAGAGGTTTACAAAAAAGCAGGCTATACATTAATAGAAATACCTAAACTATCGGTAATAGAGAGGAGGAATTTTGTTATTAATTGTATAAGAGAATCCTAATTATTCTATAAGGTAGAGTCTTTTTAATGAGATTTGTTGTCAATTGGAATATATTCGGTTCAATTTGGAACATTAAGAAAGAAGAATCTGTTATAATTTTGCGGAGTCTTAACGAGAGAGTTAATTAAAAGGTGATGGGGAAGAAGATTGTTTTTATTCTGACATTTGTAATGATAGCATTAGCTTCAAAGGGTCAGAACACTATAATAAATGGCGTTGTAACGGACTCAATAACTGGAGAATCGTTACCGTATGTTTCAGTTATACTTAAAGGTACGACGATAGGGGCAACTACTGATGATGATGGTAAGTTTACATTAACGACATCGTCTAATGCCCGAACATTATCGATATCCTATCTGGGATACGAAGAAAAAGAGTATAAAGTAGCTGTCGGGAAGAAGAATTACTTCAAGGTGGCTCTGGCTCCTTCCAGTATCGCTCTTAACGAAGTTATCGTTAAACCAAAAAAGGAGAAATACAGCAAGAAAGAAAATCCTGCCGTTACTTTCGTGAAAAATGTTATCGATTCACGGGAAAGTAATAATCCGCGTAATCATGATTACTTCAGCTACAGCCAGTATGAAAAGATGGTGTTTGCCATGAACGATTACCACCCGAAGCCTAAAAAGGAAAACGGGAAAGGTGGTAAGTTCGACTTTTTGGTAGATTACATCGACACATTGGATGTCGGCAGAACAATCCTTCCTGTATCGGAAAAGGAGAAAGTAGAAGGTGTCTTTTATCGTAAAGATCCTAAATCAGAAAAGCGGGTTGTACTGGGAGCAAAGGCTGCAGGGGTGGACGAGATCTTCTCCCGTGATGGTATGCAACAATTCCTCGGCGAAGTATTTCGTGAAGTGGATATCTTCAAAAACGATATACCTCTTTTCCTTCAACGTTTCGTGAGTCCGCTTTCTACGATGGGGCCGAACTTCTACAAATATTATTTGCTGGATACTGTTCAGGTAAACGGAAAGCAGTGTGTCGACCTCGGTTTTGTACCGTTTGTTTCGGAAGGATTCGGTTTTACCGGCCACCTCTTCGTTACACTCGACTCCACCTTCTTCGTTCAGAAGGCAATCCTGAATGTTCCAAAGAATATCAACCTGAACTTTGTCAGTGGAATGACCATCGAACAGACATTCCAACGGACAGAAGACGGCACACGCATTATTACCAAAGACGACATAAATGTAGACTTCAAACTGACGGAGAAATCAAAAGGTATGTATGCCCGCAGATTGAACATATATAGCGATCATTCATTCCTGCCTCCTGAAAATCAGGATATTTTCAAAGAAAGTGCACCGATAATCACTTTGCAGGATGCTTACAAGCAACCGGATGATTTCTGGGATCTGAATCGCCCGGAAGAAGCAGGAGCGCGTAAACAAAACACTGTTGAAAAGTTGATGGCGAAGTTACGTTCGGTTCCTATCTTCTATGTAACTGAAAAGATCATAACCATCCTGACATCAGGATACATTGGAACCAGCACTGATCCTGTAAAGAATAAGTTTGAATTCGGCCCTGCCAATACTTTCATCAGTGGTAACGCCATTGAAGGAGCTCGTTTCCGTGTAGGAGGAACTACCACTACCGCATTCAGCAAACGTCTTTTCCTTGAAGGATATGCTGCATACGGAACTACGGATAGAAAACTGAAATATGACGGATTAATCGAATATTCCTTTAATGATAAAAAGGAATACCGTAAGGAGTTCCCGGTTAACTCGATCCGGTTACAGTATACTTATGATATCAATCAGTTGGGACAACAATATATGTATACTAACAAGGATAATATTTTCCTTGCCTGGAAACGACAGAGAGATACCCGTGCTACTTATCTGAGAAATGCCGAACTTGCTTATTACCGGGAACATTATAATGGTATCGCTTACGGTGTGACCCTTCGTAATAAAAAAGAGATCGCAACAGATTATGCTGTTTTTGACAGAATCGAGGCCGATGGTCATATCTCTCCAATCAAGTCCTATTCGATGACAGAGATGGAGTTTAAATTCCGCTTTGCCCCGAACGAGAAGTTCTATCAGACACGTAACTATCGATATCCGATCACTTTCGATGCCCCGATACTTACATTGAATCATATCACTGCCAGAAAAGGTGTGTTGGGAGCTGATTATACATACAATCGTACAGACATAGGCATTCAGAAACGTTTTTGGTTTTCCGCTTTCGGATATGTAGACATTATCGGTAAAGCTGGTAAGGTATGGGACAAAGTTCCTTATCCATTGCTGATTTTGCCGAATGCCAACTTGTCTTATACCATTCAGCCGGAATCATATACCAATATGAATGCAATGGAGTTTATCAGTGATGAATACGCTTCATGGGATGTAACCTATTTTATGAACGGGCTTATCTTAAACCGCCTCCCTTTAATCAAAAAGTTGAAATGGAGAGAAGTGCTGTCATTCCGTGGAATGTGGGGTAACCTGACAGATAAAAACAACCCTTATTACGGTGGCAAAGATCTGTATCTGTTCCCGGAAGGTTCGTATACTCTAGGTAATACACCATATATGGAAGCCGGAGTTGGTATTGAAAATATCTTTAAGTTCCTTCGTCTTGATTATGTATGGCGTTTGACTTATCGTGATAATCCGGGTATACAGACGAAAGGTGTTCGCTTCTCGATGAAATTATCATTTTAATATAAAGGTTTTGCCATGCTTGTGGCAGAGTTTTGCCATGCTTGTGGCAGAGTTTTGCCATGCTTGTGGCAGAGTTTTGCCATGCTTGTGGCAGAGTTTTGCCATGCTTGTGGCAAAGACTCTTTCTCTTATCAAAATGCTTCCGTCATATTCATATAAACCTGAACTCCATCCAGGCCGGGTTCTTTTCCGATATCCAGTCTGAAGTTTTTACCCGGCTGCATCTGAACACGTAATCCGGCACCGAAATTCAGTTTCCATTTATTCCAGTCAAAAGGGGTATTACCGATTGTTCCAGTCCCCATCCAGGCTACAAAACCACATTTTGCCCAAAAGTTACCACTACTGTATTTTGCCGGAGAACCGAACATATGCCGATATTCGAGGATACCATAGGCCATCGATTTATCTCTGTATTTACCCCAGTAGTATCCACGCAGGTCGAAAGGCGAACCGAATGAAGGTAATTCGGAGTAAGGGACATCTCCCATACCAATCTGGCTTTTAGCAATCCACCCCAAGGTACTTCGGGGACGGAATACATTCACAAAGTGACGGTATTCGAGTTCCAGTATCTCGTAATTATATGCTCCTCCAAGATACTTCCCGAAAGCTTTGATATTCGCACTGAGCAATACACCCTTCGTCGGGGTTGCCACATCGTTTCTCGTATCGTACTGGATCAAACCTCCGATACCCACATTCAGATATTTCAATTTAAACTCATTGAAATAAGGATCTTTTTCCATTACCGGATTTATATCGGAAGCTTTCGTATAGTTGATATCAAACAAACCTCCCAGGTAAAAATGCGGTCGTACTTCCCAGACAAAACGGGGATAGAGTTGGAAATAACTTCTGTGATAACGGGTAGTCGAGTCACTTCTATCCACATGTTCGATCGTTTCGTATCCTTTCCCATAATAATGGGCAGGCTCATTCCTGTATCCATAGCTGGCATAAATACGGAATTTATTCTGATTGAAAAAGAAAGTACCGGCACCGGCAACCACGATTGTTCCATTTAATGAAAGGTTTATACCGGCAGGCAAGAAAGATCGTTGGGAAATCGTATCGTTCTTATTGAGCCTGAAGCTGGCTAATACAGCACCGCCAACGCCTAAAGAAGCTTCAGGGGTATAAGAAGGACCGCCCAGGACGGACCACCATATTTTTTTCTGTGCACGAATGGAATCTTTGCGCAACTGTTTATAATAGCGCTTCAACTGTTTATCGTTTAGTTGCTCTCCATCAATAATAACAACCTCTTTAGGGACAGTATCGGATGGCGTTATATTCTGTGCCTTTCCGGGCAAAGCAGAAACAGACAGGATCACTCCTGCGAAAACTATTACATGTTTAAACATCGACTGTTTTGTGTTTTAGGTTGCAAAAGTATGAAAAAGAAAACACATAAACAGCTTTTTTTGTTTATAGCCTTTGGAATACTTAAGGTTTCTGCACAGGAATTTTCAACCAGAACAAGGAACCTTCTCCTACACAGGATTCTACGCCTATACTTCCTCCGAATTTTTCTGCAATCATTGCACAAATAGGAAGTCCGAGGCCTGTACCTTGTGCGAAGGTATTCAATTTTACGAAACGATCGAAGATCTGGTCTTTCTTATCTTCCGGTATGCCCATTCCGGTATCTTTTACATAAAAGCGGATCTCGGCGGCGGATTCATCCATCGTATATCCGAATAGAATAGAACCTTTCTCTGTGAATTTTAAAGCATTGGTAAGGAAATTGATTATTACCTGCGTCAGACGGCTCCGGTCTGTATTGATCACACATTGGGGTAACTTTTGGTCGAAAGATATAAGGATGGCATCCGATGTGTTTTTCAGCTTTATCTGATGACAGATATCTTCCATCAATTCATTTATATCCACTTGATCGTATGTGAAGTCCAGTGAGCCTGATTCTATCTTTGCCATATCGATAATATCATTAATCAGTTGAAGCAAAAGATCATTGTTCATCGATATGATATGGATGAATTCTTCTTTTTCCGAAGGATCGTCTGTTTCTGTCAATAAGCTAGAAAAACCGACTATTGCATTTAACGGAGTACGGATCTCATGGCTCATATTGGCCAGAAAAGCGGATTTCAGGCGATTGGCTTCGTCTGCTTTTTTTACCTCATACATCAAGTGTTCAATTCTCTTTTTATCAGAAATATCTTCGATTTTCATCAATCCTCCCAGAACATTGGTTTCTGTATCGTCAAATATCGGAATAGCGCTGATTTCAACCGTCGTATCTCCTTCTGAAAATTCATGGCGTACCGGTTCTTTCTTAGTCATGGCCTCACTCAAGGCGCAACGGGGGCATGGCTCTTTTCTCCCCATAACAGTTTCATAACATACTTTTCCTGGGGTGTATCTGCGACCTTTGGCCAGTTCTTTCAGATTAGCAGTAGACTCCCACTGTACTTTATATTCTTTATCTGTATAGATCAGGCCGAAGTTGATACTGTTAAGTACCATATTCTGGGTTTTAGCCGCATTTTCCAGTTCTTCTTTTGCCTGAAGGAGTTTTTTCTCATATTCCTTCATTTGTGTAATCTCCCAGCGAACAATCAAAAGCCAGCGGTTCCCTTCGTGAGAGATGATCGATTTATTAACTATCGTATTATGTAATACGCCATCAGTAGTTACATAGTCCTCTTCTGCCCGGTAATTCTGTCCTTTACTTACCAATTCTTCATCTATCCGGCGATATTTCATACCTCGCTCGGGACCATAGAGCTCCATATCCGATTGTCCCAACACCTCTTCCCGTCTGATACCCGATTGTACTTCAGCCTCTTTATTCCAGTAGGCATATTTATAATTGTCGTCTATATTCTTTACAAAAACAGGGAAAGGAAGATTATCTAAAATATCCAGACTGAAAGAATGCGTTTCGGCTTTATAGGTCTTATTTTCATGAATGAGTTTTTGATTTTTATATATCAGTAAGATAATTATAATGGATAAAACCAGAAACACCGGGATACATATGGCCATATCCGAGGTTAGCATCAAGATTATAAAGTTTATCGCGATGAGTATTCCCATATCTGTATTATTACTTTACCCTTTACAAATCTTCGCAAATGTATCATTTATATTTCAATTAATTTCCGAATACTGTTGAATTTCATAATAATTTTCTATTCCACCTCTATTTCTTAACAGAATAAGCGATCAAGTCTCCTTGTTATCTGAGAAAATAACTTTACTTTTGAAGATGTAAACAGAGAAGAAGTAAGTATGAAGAAAGTAGCTGTTCTGATAACCATTTTGTTGATATTCTTACAACCGGTTAATGCACAGAAAGTTGGATTGGTTTTAAGTGGAGGAGGAGCAAAAGGTGCTGCACATATAGGAGTCATCAAAGCACTTGAAGAGAATGGTATACCTATCGATTATATAGCCGGTACATCCATTGGTTCCATTATTGGCAGTTTGTATGCTATGGGGTATTCTCCCGAAGAGATGCTGGAACTGATGTTATCGGAAGAATTCGGTTATTGGCAAACCGGAACAGTCGAGAATGAATATAAATATTATTTTAAAAGACCGGATCCAACGCCTGAGTTCGGCCATTTCTCTATTGATATGACAGATTCGTTACAGATAAAAGCAAATTTTCTGCCACAAAGCCTTATCAACCCGATTCAGATGAACCAGGCATTTATGGCACTCTTCTCGCAGGCAACAGCTAAAGCCGGATGGAATTTTGACAACCTGTTTGTGCCATTTCGTTGTGTAGCCTCCGATATTTACAGTAAGAAAGCAATCATATTCAAGAATGGAGACTTGGGAGATGCAGTACGTGCCTCTATGACTTTCCCCTTCTTTTTTCAACCAATCTGGAAAGATAGCATTCCCCTTTTTGATGGCGGTATTTACGATAATTTTCCGGTAGGCCCAATGAAAGAGGCTTTTCATCCGGATTTTATTTTCGGATCGACGGTAGCCGGAGGTAATAATAAGCCTTCCAGCAACGCATATAGTCAAATAGAAACGATGATCATGCAAAAAACGGAGTATGATGTTCCGGAAGAAGATGGTATGATGGTAAAGTTCAGTTTCCCGACTGTTTCATTACTAGACTTTCAGAAAGCAAAAGAGTTGATGGATATAGGCTATAAACGGACAATGAGTATGATGGATTCTATTAAACAAAGAGTTCCCCGCAGGGTTCCACTCACGGAAGTTAATATGCGAAGAGTTGCCTATAAAGAAAGTTTGCCTCCACTGATTTTTCAGAATATATATGTGACAGGCGTTTCGGAATCGCAACGTAAATATATCGAAGCACAGTTACACCGTGATATGAACCATGAGTTCTCGATGGAGGAGTTCAAACGGGCTTACTTCAAAATGCTAACCTCTTCAAAGATCAAAGAGATCATGCCTCATGCCGTTTACAACCGAAGAGAAAAGAAGTTTGATCTTTATCTGGATGTTAAAATGAAAGAAGAAATTACCGTTGGTTTCGGAGGAAATGTCTCGTCGCATCAGGCAAACCAGTTATTTCTAGGTTTAGGTTACCAATATTTAGGCCGTTATGCAGCCGATGTGAATGCGAACTTTCAGGTCGGTAATTCTTTTAGCGGTATCATGCTCAGCGGACGCATTTATTTACAAACCAAGATACCTACTTATCTGAACTGGCAGGGAGTGTACTCCGACAAAAGATACTCGGAAAGCCAATCGCTGTTTTATGAAGATGTGTTGCCGGCTTTCATCAAACAGAAAGAACTATATATGAAGCTTAAGCTCGGATTCCCGTTCCTTAACAGGGCTAAATCAGAAATAGGCTTTGCTTATGGACGCCTGAATGATTATTATTTTCAGAGTACGAGTATGATGTTTCCAAACTCGACATTCGATCATAGCCGGTATGACCTTTTCAGCGGTTCACTCAGTATTGAAAGAAATTCGTTGGATGCCAAGCAATATCCGATAGCAGGACGAAAGCAGTTTCTGATTGCCCAGTACGTTACGGGTACAGAAAATTATACACCTTCTACGTTGACCCCGGAGAACCAACCTGTCAATAGAAAAGTACACAGTTGGTTACAGCTGAAAGGGGAGTGGCAGCATTATGAAACATTGAGTAACCGTTTTAACCTGGGATTCCGGGGAGAATTGGTTATATCCAGCAAGAACTTGATGAATAACTATACGGCATCTGTTCTTCAAGCTCCTGCTTTTACTCCCACGCCGCATAGCCAGATTGTCTTTAATGAAGCTTTTCGGGCGAATCAATATTTTGCAGCAGGGATTTCACCGATTTATAAATTCAGTAAATTGCTTCATTTCCGTCTCGACCTGTATGGTTTTGCTCCATTATATGAGATAAAGAAGGAAGAAATTCGTACTACGAATAACTCTTATATGGCAGTTCCTTATTATGGGAAATTTCTTCATTCATTTAAGTATATGGGAGAGGCTGCTCTGGTTCTGCAATTACCTTTTGCCTCTATTAGTCTGTATGCCAATGGATATAGCTATCCGGCGAAGAATTTCAACTTCGGACTGAATATCGGTTACTTGATCTTCAATCCAAAAATGTTAGATTAATTTGAAAAAAAGATGTAGCAAAGTCTTGCAGGTTTAAAAGAAAACACTACCTTTGCACTCGCAATCACGAAACAATGGCCGCGTAGCTCAACTGAATAGAGTAGCTGACTACGGATCAGCCGGTTACAGGTTTGAATCCTGTCGCGGTCACCATTCGAGATTACAGTTTAAACAGAAACAAAGATTGGCCGCGTAGCTCAACTGAATAGAGTAGCTGACTACGGATCAGCCGGTTACAGGTTTGAATCCTGTCGCGGTCACCATCTGAAAATCACAGTTTAAACGGAAACATAAAGATTGGCCGCGTAGCTCAACTGAATAGAGTAGCTGACTACGGATCAGCCGGTTACAGGTTTGAATCCTGTCGCGGTCACAGAATAAGAACAAAGCGTTGAAGTAGTAATATTTCAACGCTTTTTCTTTTTCCAAATCAGCAAGGAAGGCATAACGTCACTTCTGGGTTACGTCTTACTTAGAAGGTGGGGGATTCTGTTTCAGATATTCACTTGGAGTAAGATTGGTTTTCCGTTTAAAGTTACGATAAAAAGAGTCGGTAGAAACAAATCCTGCTTTCTCTGCCAGTGTAGATAATTTTTGTCCTGAATGAATTCGTTCCAGTAAATAGTCGATACGAAAATCATTGATCCATTGATTGAAATTCTTACCGGAACAGGTATTGATAGATGATGACAGATACGAGCGATTGGTTTCCAATATCTTTGCTAAAGAATCAAGCGAAATTTCTTTATCAAGATATAGTTTCCCTGATTTCACTTTCTTCTGGGCTGCTTGAAAGAGTTTCTCCTGGGGACTGAGCGCTTTTAATTCTGGTATTGCTGATACCTGTCGTCGTTCTGCTTCTTTTTTCTGTTCCATAATAGCTGCCTGTTGCTTTTTTCTCTGGCGGTAAATATAGAAAACGGCTCCTATAAGAGATATAAAAAGGATTAAACAAGTTCCAAAAGCCACCAACAAACGATGGGAGTCCATCAACTCAACTTCCTGCATCTTGATCCTATGCATCAAATCATTAATTTGCAGGCGATCCATAATATTTTTATCGTTACGCTCTTTATTGATGTTATTGGTAATCTGTTGGATCGAATCCCGTAATACAAGTAAGTTCACAGCCTTTTCGTATTGTTTTGTTTCCCGGCAGAATGAACTATAACGGGTGAGAGCGTCTATTTGTTTTTCTAATTGAGGGGGATTTTGTACAACGCTTTTCATCAGAGGTTCAACTAGTGTGAATGATTCGCCAGCCTGTTGAAATTTACCATTTCGCAGATATAAAGATCCTAATGATGAATAAGTAGATAAAAAATAGGGAGGAAGAAATACCTCAATATTCTTTTCTTGGAGGCGCCTGGCTTGTTTATGAAATTCCTCCATCACTTTATTCAAAAAAATAATGGCTGAATCCTCTTTGTTTTCGGCAATATATGTATCTGCAATACGACAATTGATAAACATTCCATTTCCTGTTTTTAATGTCTGTCCCATTTTTGTTAAAAGAAGACGAGCACTATCGGGCTTTTGAAGTTCCGTGTAAGATAATGCTAATATAGAATAAACAGAAGGCATGAATAAAGCAACTGAATCTATTCCCATTCTATTGGAATAGTTCACAACTTCTGTATACTGTTTCGATTCATAGAAAAGATAAATTAACTTAGCCAAACATTGGCTGGCTAAATCAGAAAAATGGTTCTTTATAGCTAATTGATAAGCATCCTTATACCAAGAGATGCCTCTTTCTTTGTCTCCTAATATAGAGAATTGATTAGCTATTGTAAAAAGATCTCTTATTACAAGTTCTGTTTTGTTAGCCGCGCGATGTTCTGCTAATAGTTCAAACCAAATCGGTAAATATTGTTCATGTAATCCACTTCTGCTTAATAATATTGCTTTTATTTTTTTCACTTCCCATTCATCTTCTCGTGAAAGTGAAAAATTAGTCTTCAATTCTTCACTTACCTGGATTCCTTTTACATCAGTATTCAGAACCCTTTGCTCATTCAGTTTTTCATAAAGTTGAAGTAAACGTAGTAATATATTCTTTTTTTCTTTCTTTGAAGAGAAAGGTATGATCTCTAATAACAGTTTTTCTTGTTTTTGCATTCCACCTATATCTTTTTCATCTCGGCCTGATATTTGAAGTACAATTTCAACTTGACACTGTGGTGGAAAATTCTGTATATTATTCCATAAAGAATCAAATGATAAAGATAAAATAGGTGTAACCATTAATTCTTTACTTAACAGATCAACTCTTTCTTGATTTCGACTTGTACAGCCAATATAGATAAAAACAAAAAGAAACAGATAGAATGCTTTCATGTCTCAAATTAAGTCAATACAATAGCACGGGATGCACATATATCTGCACAATCACCACACCAACTACATTCGGTTTGGCTAGTTATCACAATTCTCTTATCTTTAACTTTAAGTATTCCAAGCAAACAAGCGTCCACACACTCACCACAAACCGTACACTTTTTGTAATCAATTGTCCATAAAGTTTTAGGCATTTTACCATCAGTTTGTACAATTGTTTTCCTTTCTTTGTTTTCCATATTATATTGTTGTTTAAAAAATTGTTCACCAAAACTACGTATTCTATGTTAAAACTGCAAACCAATATGGGCCTCTATTTTTCTTGAATGCGTATTAATTGTCCTATCCGGTGCCTTTTCAAAGTCAAAGGCTATCTTAATAAACCATTCAAAAGGAGCAGACCGGGTATAAATAACCGAAGTTTGCAATCCCCAGCGTGACATCGTTTCGTAATCGAATACTTGCTGTAACCGACTGTTACTTTGCCATAACGGAATCTCTGGGGCACTTTCTCCCGGTTGCAGTTGCTTTTCATTCATAATCGATCCTCCACCTTTACCATAACGTCCTCCTAGCGATAAGTCAAGCAATGCGTTTGGTAATAAAAAATTCTTTACAAATGTGGTATGTATCGTAAATCTATGAGTCGGTTGTGTATATTCAACCGGATAAAATTGCAGAGAACTTTCTGCCTGCCGATAGGAGACACCAGAAAGAATAGAAAAACGAGGATGCCAAGCATCACGCAACTGGTAATATCCATAAGTTAATGCATATCGGCTTGAACGATAAGTTGACCGAAGTAATTTTCCATCCGACTGCCAAGTATTGGATTCGGTCTGATGTTGTAACGGATCATAATTGCTAGCATGGCTAAAGGTGGCCAGCCATTCCCATTCATGCCGGAAAGTAGGGGAGACCTTTTGCAGTTTGCCTTTATAGGTAACCTGCCAGTTATCCGTTTCACCTTCTTTCCGGTTTTGTATGCGATTACTCTCTACTGTTTGTCCAATCACACTCCCACTAATTTCCTGGAAGAGTTGAAATAGGCCACGATTAAAGTCTAACTGTAAAGCCCCACCAACCTCTTGTCCGGTATAATACCAGTTTATATTTTCATCCCATGATAAAGTTTTAAAGAATCCCAGTGGATAAGCAGCAAAGACCGGATTTGTGGTATGGCTACTCATATTCCGGTAATCCACCGTCTCTTTTCGGCGGATATAAAGTAAAGAGGCTCCTAGTCGTAAATTCCCGAACAGATAACCTACCCCCGGAGTGATCTGCCATTCCATCCATTGATTCTTATTACGAGGGTCAATATCTTTTGCGGTTAATTGAACCTGATAACCGGTTTGTACTCCCAATAACCAACGAGAATTCACCGGAAGTGAGAAGCCCGCAGCCAATTGGTATTGTTCCGAGTGTTGCTTTCCACTGATGGAGTCACACAAGTTTACAGCTTGCCAATAATCGCCGGTCATTCCATGCCAGTTCTGTTGCCGATTCTGATATTGTGTATAGCTTATCTTACCATAAAGCGATACCTTATTCACTGTCTGAAACGATTCACTATATAGAGAATAGACATCCGAAGATGCCGGGATGCTGGTATTTCCAAAATTACCGTGGCGATGACTATAACCTGCCTCCGCGACAGAAAAAGAGCGGAAACGATTAAATGACAATCCCACCGGATTAGTTCCTACCGACCAACAGTTTTGCCTGTATACTTCTTTGACAGAAGGTATATGAAACGTATCGATTTGAGCAGAAGCGGCTATAGGTAATCCTAATAATAGTCCGAACAGTACTTCCCGGCTTCTCATGTTATTATTTTGTTTTCTGTGTAGCTGAAGTCACTTCCATATCTTCAGTCGAATTATTCGTATCCTGATAAATAGAACGTCCGTCTATCATACCTGTTTTCTTTCGGATAACCGATTGCCCTGAATATAATTCCCCGGAAATATAACATTTTCCATTATCTAGTTCATTAGGTACTCGTTTCGGAGAATTTCCTTCCTTCACACATTCTACACAATCTATAACCCATTCCTTTGGAACCATCAGATAACGTTTGTTCTGATTGGCTGCTGCCGGGCGTGGTTCACGATTATCCGGATTCTCTACATATTCTTCCGGGGAATTTTGCAAACTGAATACCATAAATGTCGGGCCTAAGACCGGAAAAGCATACATCTCCAACAACGGATTGAGATTTGCAAGTAACGTCATCGGTTTAACACCGGCTGTAATATTTTGTCGTTCAAGACTTACATCCCAGAATCCCCAATCGACACCGGATAGATCCACTGAGTTAGCTTGCTGAAACTCCGTACCTGTATGATCTACTGCGTTCGTCGCAATAATCGTTTCTTCTCCCGGTGCTAAAGGATATTCTTTTCCACTACCCGGGAACTGCCAGGTCAGGTCATTTACCGGAATTCGTTTCATATCCGTATATTTCATCCAGGGAGATTCCAAATTATACCCTGGATCAACAACACCGACACACAGGCCGTCCAGATAGATTGTTTGGTTTGAATTGTTGTATAAACTGACATACTGGTCTGCCTGGTAACCTTCATTATTTAATTCTTTACAACCTCCAAAATAAATTTCCTTAATAACAAGGGCACTTGTCTTTACCTGTGACAAAGGTAATTCTATTATACCCGATTCTTCTTGGTCGGAAAGTAAAGACAAAGATTCTATTCTCCCGCTGAAAATCAGTCCGGAAGTGGCCTGATAGTGTACAGAAACTGTATAATAACCTGGTTCCACGTTAAATGCGACCTGCCCAGTCGATGAAGAAGGCAAAGAATATACTGTTCCCTGATCTTTATTAGTCAATGTTACTTCCATTTCTTCATAAGGTAATGTTGAAAAGCCTTCGGGAGGTAGTAACTGAATATGAGCCGTATAAAAGCGTTCTCCATCTTCCGAACAGGAAGCCAGAAATAAAATTAAGATAAAGAATAAATAAGAATTTTTTTTCATTCGATGTCTGTTTTTAGATATTAATCTTTTATTAAAACTGGATTGTCATTTCAGCCCCGTAGTATAAACCGGGATTTTTAATCGTATATTGTTGCGTGCTATTGGTATATTTTTTAGGATTCGATTGTGTAAAATTGTTGGCACAAAAAGCGACAGATATATAACGACCTATCTTTTTCGTGACCCGAAGGTTCAACAGAAAATAGGGACCGAATGAATCTGCCAGAAATACAGTCGGTGTACCAGCTTCCAGTACCAGGTCTGCAAAACGTTTGTCATTTGCCATTTCAGGTGTGAAGGGATGACGTACACCTTCACTATCCATATAATATACAGGATTAAGACGTTTCCGGTGTTTCGTATCTGTCATTGGATCTCCATCCACACGGTTTCCGTTATCGTCGATCAAATAGACGGAATTATTATAATTACTTTCCATACCCCGACGTTGTTTATCCATCCATACGGCCTGTAACGTCAAGGTAGTAACCAACCCTATACGGGGTAACTGTGTGATAAATTGAAAACGGGTACTGAACTGCTGCCATATCCGAAGGTTAGTGGCAAAATGGTCTGCTTCATAAATACCGACATACGGATATGGTTTACCGTTTAACTCAACCTGTGGATGAACAGCAGATAGTGCTGTATTCTTTTCGTGTAGATTCAGATAACTTCCACTGATAAAAAACGACGTGTGCAAAAGATTCCAACGTCCCATATCGAGTGTATATTCGATACCTTGTTTCAATTGATCAATACCATTTTCCGGTGATGTATAAGTAGCAAATGTAGTATGGGTAGTATAGGGGAGAAGTTGACCATTGTTTATCACTCCATTGGAAGTCAGTTCAGGGTGCTCTCCTTTGCCAGTTAACGGGTCATAACGACGATATGAAAAAGGTTCGGCCTGCTCTGTTGTGCAAAATCCATTTCGAAGATGTTCTCTAAACCATACAACATCGGCTGTCATCTGACCAATCCGCAGGTTAAGCCCCAATTCAAACTTTCGATTCACAGGTAAGTGTAGTTCAGGGTTAAACGTACGGTCAGTCACGAAAGTATGTACTACTGCCAACCGCTCGTTATTCTCCATATCGTTATAGGTAAAGCTATTTTGGTCGATATAAGATTTGTCCGGATACAGATAAGCCAGTACGGGCATCTTATGCATCAATCCCCATCCAGCACGTATACTTAAATGTTTTAGTTTAGTATCTTCTTTACTTTCTACCAGAATCTGCCTCAGGTTAATACGTGGATCGACTGTCGGCGCGTACTGTAAGGCTTCCGTTTGTAATTGAGTAATACGTACACCGGCCTGTAATTCGGTTCTCATTCTTCCTGTACGAAAAGTTATTTTATCTTCCGCAAAGGCGGTATAGTTATACACGAAAGGAATGCTGCGAAAAGAGCGGGTACGTATCTGGATCATTTCCAACGGGGGACGAAGGGGAGCAAACTGAATACCTTTTCCACGGTTACCTTCTGTATTCACTTCCACACCTAACATAAAATGATTATATACGTTATTATATAGTTTATTTCGAAGATTAGCGGTAAGTGATGCATTGGCATATATCGGTTTTCCTTCTACCAAAAGATCGCTGAAATAGCTCGGGGCCAAAAAGAAGGCGCCCTGTTCACCGGGCAAACGAGTATAAGTCGTGATCTGCTGAGTACCTGAATAATAAGTACTCGATTCATTTTTCTGATAATCAAAGGTTAATCCGGCATGATACTCCAAATTGGTTATCCATGAACTGTTCAAATTCCACTGTCCGTTTGCTGAAAATGATAATCCTCGACTGAATGCTTTCTGATATTCGCCATCAATCGTATTCCGCCCTTTGCCACCTTTGTCTTGCATCCAGTATCCCCGTAAATTAATACGCAATGAGGCAGATGCAAAATCTTTTGTATGAGCAATTTGAACACCTACCCGCTGAAAAGCTTGTTCCGGTAGGCGGGGGTCTTGTGACGAATAGGCATAATCTGCCCCTAGATGAAGAATATTACCGTGGGTTCCCACCGCAATCCCTTTACTTATGGATGCCAGTTTCTCAGTAGCTGTAAAACGTAGTCCTACGGTATAAGGTTGCAACCCTACTTTTGAGTTTACTAGTACGACACCACTGGTTGCATCACCATAACGGGCAGAAGGCACACCACGTATCACCTCTATCGACTCGATAGAGGCAGGAGAAATCGAACGAACATCGAATCCTGAAAGAACAGAACTATTGAAAAGACTACCTTGGCCTTCAAGTCCCATCTGCTGCATATTCATGTTATTGCTCATTTGCATTCCATCTACTAATATGGCCGTGCCCAAGGCATTTGTTGTATTTTCATATGTAGCACTACGGATAGTAAAGACGGCAGGAGTGTTCAAATCCGGGTTACGGGTAAGTACACCGGGGAGTAATTGGGACAGGTCTGATAAATCCGTAGCCTGTATATGCCGGATGGCATCCTGGCCAATCATCGAACAGGTACCCGGGGCATCAGATTGAGTAGCAGTAACTACCACTTCCCGAAGCCGGATATTATGCAAAGTGTCAATAGACAATATATTCTTCTGTCCATTAGCCGCTAATGAGCAGAAAACAAAGAATATCAACACCCATGTTTTCGTCTGATTGTATTTTTTCATTTCTTTTGTAAAGCTGATACCTTATTAGTAAAAACTTTAGCGGCACAAAATAAGTTATTTTATTCCGTACATTCACTGTCCGATGATAAAAAAGCTCAAGAAACCCTCTATTTATCGGCTTTTGTAAGTACTTTTGCAATCAACAAATTGATTATGCCGTTACTTATATTTAAGATATTAGTCATTTCTACTTCATTACTAGCCTGGAGTGTTTTAACCATCACCGGGATTTGTATGCTCCGGAACAATAGGCATAACAGAAAAAAAATATTTCCAATAGCCATTCTACTAGTTCTATGGGGAATATTCTCTTATAACAGCTGGTATGAAGGACTTTTTCTCTTTAAGAAAATCGCCCTTTTTCCAAGTCTGAATAGTTGGTCATTCACTTTACTTACCCCTTTGTTTTATCTGTATTTTCGTTCCCGGATGACCAATCAACTGCAGGATATAAAACATTTGATATTACATTTGATCCTTCCAGGGATATTAGCTGGTATTTATACTGGATTAATACTTTTCAATCCTATATCCGATAAATTGATTTACAGTTGGTCGGAAGTAGAACTTAACAATCCTGAATGGTGGATTTATTTTCGTATCGGTTGTTATTTGTTTCTGGCCGTACAATTATCTATCTATTTACCACATCTCTTCAATATATATAAAAAGAATGATAGGAGTATGCCACAAACTCGACTTATCCAAAAGGAGTTATTGTATATTTTATATTTCTATCTTGTTTCTATAGTGAGTATGTTTACTCCCTCTTATTTTTGTAATATCCTATATAATCTATCAGTTACTCTGGCAGGAGTATATTTATTGAAACAGTCATTCTTTTACTTGATCATAAAACGTAAAATAGGCTTCTACCTGCAACCTCATTCTTTTATCGTGACTGATACCGAACAAACAAGAAAAGGAAAAGTTCCGATCCTACTTACTCCGGAAGAAGAGGAACAATTGGACAAACTACTAAAATCACCAAGAATTTTACACGATCCTAGCCTGACACTTAAAATACTTGCTTCCGAACTTGGTAAAAATGTAACCTTATTAAGCCGTTACTTTAACCTGCAATTAGGAGTTAGTTTTCCAGAATATGTGACTGGCCGCCGTTTGGATGAAGCAGAGGTATTATTAAAGAACTCAGATATAAACGTGGTCGAGATTTCTGAGTTGGTCGGATTTCAAACTTCTTCAACATTCTACCAGGCATTCAATATACGACACAATCTTCCCCCTTCTCAATGGAGAAAGAAAATAAGAGACAATTCCCTCTAAAGATATTCTGAAATTGTCAGTGTTACTTCTGAAATCATAAAAAACGATTGTCATATTTATTCGATAACACACTATTAATTAGCGAGATAAAATTATTTATACATAAAAGAAATTTCCCGGAATAGCGTAATCATACCTCCGGCTTATATTTGCAGATATGTTAGTTACAAACGTTTATTGTCACAATTAATAATATTACAGATGAAGCCTTTCGTGTTGATTTTATTTATTCTTTTGTTATTCTTTCCTAATTGGATAAAAACGGAACATCTATCAAACAATGTTTATTCGATAGATGAAATAGACCAGATATATTCTATAAATCCGGATTTGGCATTAGAGTATCTGGACAGTTTACGCCATCAATGCGAAATAAATGGTTATGTAGATATCACACGGCAACGACTCGATATAACACAAAGCTGTACCCATTTCAGCAGAAACGAGATACGTCCTGGTATTTATTATGCAACAGAGGCACTCAAATATGCTCGTAAAGCCGGAGATACCAGTATCGAATTACTTTCCCTGCAGATGCTTTGTAATGGATATAATATGCAAAAAAGCGATGAAGAGAGATATTCGGAACAGGCAATTACAAAACTACGGAAAACGATCAGATACTATCAGGTTTATTGTATTATTTCATTGATATTTTTCTTCCTTTTATTCGGCTTTTTAGCTTATCATTTTCGTTGCCAAAAGAAAAATCCACAGATAATGATCCCTGAACATATGCCTTCTCAGGTTACAGAAGAAAACAAGGAAGAATTTGAGTCTATTTATACATCCATCATTCAGTTTGTCGTTACAGAAAAGCATTATCTGGATAAAGGCATAGATATATCCGAGGTAGGAAAACAGTGTCATATCAATAAAGAACTCGTAAATAAAGTGTTGAATGCAAAAACAAACATGACACTTTTGGATCTGGTAAATAACTGTCGCTTGAAGTATGCCTGTACGTTATTATTAGATAATAGTAACAGAACAGTAGATGTAGTAGCTGATGAATCGGGATTTAAAACGACCCGAACATTCCTGCGCCAGTTTAAATCGCGTTACAACATGCTACCGAGTGAGTATCGTCGTAAAATGTAACGACAAAAAAGGAAAAGAGGCTACATCTCTATGAAGCCTCTTTGGTTTGGATGTCTGGCAGTTTATTCCCTTACGATCTGATGGATCAGAACAGGAGTTTTACCTGCCGGAGTAATAGTCAATGTGTGTATATCGTCAAACGAGATTTTGTTTAGTTTCACATAACCGACATATCCGCAGTACAACATATTGGTTTCACCATCATTGTTGACTCCTGTGATAGATACCATGCTTTCGTTATCGCCTGACAGGAAGAATTCTATATATTTATCCACGCCATCGCATTTTACATCTACCTTTTCACCCGGATTCAGGGTTTTATATGTACTTAGGTTCAGGTCGTACATCATCAGGGCTTCATTTATTTCAGGTGCATCTTTCGTTTTAACGGAGAAAGAAGCGACTTTCAGTTCCATTTGTTTGCCGGAGTTATTACGCATCCGGATAAAACGTGCTTTCGGGTCGATCGTTTTAACGACGGCTTTTGTCTGGTCGGCAGGAATATCGGAAAGGGGTGTCCATGTTTTACCGTCAGCCGACCATTCGAAAATACGTCCATCCACGTTACTTTGCGGCATGTTGAACGTAAAAGAATCACCTTCCCGTTGGATTTCCCATCCCAAACCGATGTATTCGTCCGGTTCCACCTTTACCACTTCCAGCATTGGTACATAAGCGATCAGGTTTTCATCTTCTGACCAGGGTTGGTTCTTAAGTTGCCCGACATTGGTAATCGTAGAAGCAGTGCTTACCCTGATCTCGTTGGATGGAGTATCGGCCGTAGAAAGCAGGTTACGACTTGTCTGCCTGTATAATCCTTCGATGAGCGGCATAAGAACTCTTGTTCCGACTTTGATACCCTTCTGATATGGATTCTGATTGAAAGAGCGGTTGATCAGTTTCATACTGTCCATTACGGCAGAAACTTCCAGGAATCGTTGCCAGGTATTCTGACGATCTTTTTCGTACCAGGAATGAGCCATCTGCAAGGCATTCGTGCCGCATCTACCGAGTAATTCGAATTGCATGAGCCAGGGATTGATCTCTTCGATCATAGGCTTGTTATCTCCTTGGTTATAGATAAGTTCCGGAGCTGCCTGTATCTGTGCAAACAGGGCACCCAACTGGTTGGCGTCTCTTTCTCCAAAAGAACCTTTGCGGTAACCGGAAAGAAAACGGTCGGCCTGTTTTTCATAACGCTCCGATTCTTTCCGGCGATAAAGATGGCCGTTAGGTCCCGGATCGCTATTGTTTTCACAGAATGTTTTAAAGGCGATAGCAGCTTTGGGCATCAGGTACTCGCATGCTTTCTCCCAGGCAAACTGCGGATCGTAGCTATGGATGTTCCAGCTATACATAGCCACTCCAAACAGGGCTACTTTGGATGCCTCGGCATGTTCCATCGGATTAGAAACAAAACCTGACATAGCATTAGAGGCTTGCGTGTCGAGGCCATAAGACGGGCCCATCAACAGATGATCGCGGCAATAGTCGTTTACCGGAAAGTTCCACCATACGTAGGCCGGGCGTTGGATACGTTTGTTTACCCATTCAAGGCCTTCAAGCGTGATGTCGTCTACAACACGGTTTCCTGTCCACATAACTTGTACCGCCCGGTCCAGTTGTTGGCCCAGAACATCCAGGTAGTCTGTTCTTGCCCATGAGCGGTTGTATTCTGTCGGACACATGATCAGGGGACGGATATCGCTTTTCTTTTCAATGAATTCCTTTTGAATAAAATTCATCAGGCCGGCTTGCTTGGCGGCATTGGTTCCTTCACCGGAGATATCATCGAAGAATACGGCGAATGCACGTACTCCCAAATCGTACATTTGTTCGAATTTGGTAATGACATTGTTGCTGTCGGTTGCATTCCATTGGATATCCTGTCCCGGATGGATAGCCCAAACGAAGTCTACTTTGTTACGGGCAGCCTCGGCTGTCAGTTCTTTGATTTGGTTGGCCTCCTTAGCAGGATAAGGCTCACGCCAGTTCGCACTGTGGAATGGATCGTCTTTAGGACCATAGATATATGTATTCATCTTGAACTGTCCATAAAAACGCAACTGGCTGATACGGTCTGCATGACTCCAGGGAGTACCATAGAATCCTTCTACGGTTCCACGATGAAGAACATCGGGATAATCGGTAATGGTACAAAGGGGAAGCATCCGTTTGCCTTCGTCATTATAGCTGATCAATTGTTTCAGTGTCTGAGCTGCATAAAACAATGAACGGTCGTCTACGATCTCGATAACGATCTTCTTTTTGGAGATGTCCAGAATGTAAGCACCTGAACGTTCCATTTCTGGTGTTTTTGCTTTTAGTTTCTTTATTTCCAACGGTGATGATTTGCCGGTGCCGGCAAAAGGAAGTGTTTCTTTCAGCAACTTGATGGCATCTGCATCCGGATTGCTGATCCCCTTTAATGTATATCCTTCTATGAGCTTGTGTTGCTGGTTGGATATTACAATATGCTGCGGCTGCGGATACAAGTCCGGATATGGGCTCTGGGCGTAAGTAATCCCCGGCAAACAACATAGTAACAGGGTAATGAGTAGATTAGATAGTTTTTGCATAAATCAAAGGTTTTATGAATTAATTATGAGGGTAAAGTTATTAACATTCAGTCAAAAAACAAGGATGAAACGACATATTTATGTCATCCCACCCTTGTTTAATTTATCAGATTGTCTTTATTAGTTAATAGACAATAACAAAGTCCGGCTGGATGGGTTACCCCATTCAGTAAGTAAATTACGCAGGTTGTTGAATTCAGCAGGTGTATATAACTGCTTATTCAGTTGCAGACTGCGTTCAACTTCGGCTGTATTACCCTTTTGTTTAACGGAAATAACGACTTTACCGGCTGCATTCTCGATAGTCTTAACTGTTTCAGGAGTAGATAGCTTCATCCCTGCCGGCAGTTGGATTGTATAGGTATACTGTTCGTTCACTTTACAAGGCATCATCAGGTTTTCCTTACGGGTACTGTTCATACTGCAATAGTAGCTATGAGCCATCCCGACAGGTGCATCGGGTAACGAAACCATCACATAACCATTGTTCGCTTTCAGGCTCTGAGATGTCTTATAAGATATTGTCGTATTGTTCTGGGCTTTCGACTCGGTGGCCTCTTTGTCTCCTCCGGCAAAAATAGAGAGATAAGAACCGTAATAAGGCAAATAAGCATTACCGATTGTAGCATTGACTTGTGCATCTGCTTTTTCCGGAGAGACGGCAAGGCTAACCTTATAATTGATATGTGTTGATGGGCTGTTGACTGCTACAGGTGTTCCTGCGTTTGTCATGCTTATAACCGGAGTTGCATCGTTCCAACCTGTTGCCGCCATTTTATTGGATATAGGCGACATGATATATTGTTTACCGTCTACATTGGCTAAAACCAACAATCCGCTTATTGCGCTCAATCCACAACTGGCCGGATCGGCTTTTACGCGATAAGCAGCAGCAGCTTCGGCTTTGATGCCGGCAGCATTCAACAGACCATTCAGTAAATTTGCCTTTTCAGCTTCCGTTCCATAAGCGGAATAGATTATATCGTTGGATGAACGGATTTTGTATCCGGCATCCTGCAATGAAAGTTTGCTATAACCCAGGTTCTCGTTTACATGCTTCAGTATCGCTTGCAACTTTTCCGTATCATTTTTCTTTCCTTCTGTAATATTTTCGGCGATGGCTGTTAGTTGAACATCGTTTGCCGGAGTAAATTGTGTATACAGGGCTTTCAAAGCATCCCCGTTGGATGCATAAGTAGAAGCTGTGAGGAAAGGAACATCACCATTTGCTGTTGATACGAACGGATCACGGGAAGATGCCGGAAGATTATTAAGTCTCCAGGTAATAGTTTTCATGCCGTTAACAGTAGAAACAGCAGGCTTTGTATTGTAATTCTGCAAAGTGTAGAATAACGGCTTGCTTTCGGGAATCGACAGGCTGACCGTATATTCTTTTACGGGAGAAGTCTGCAACAACTCGTCATAGATATCCAATTCCGGCAGATAACCCGGTTTAGAAGTTAATGTATAATCCAGATAAATGGTGGCACCCAGTTCCAGACCGGTATGGACAACGACCATTTCTTTCAGATTATTGTAGGCTGGTGCGTCCGCAGCAGTACGAGGAAGAACCTCTACAAATGCATTATCGGGAGTTTTTACGATATTCCCGTCTTTCTGTTTTGTATAAGAAGAATTGATCTTCAATACCTGATAGTCTGGGTTATAGACGATAAAACTTTCCCCGTAAGTACCATTCATGGCAGTATGGGTGAAGAGTGTGAGCTCCATATTGTAACGGAACTCCTGGCTTCCGTCTGCATTCAGTATATATGTTTTCGACAGCTTCTTGTATTCGGCTTCCGATGCGGCGAATACAGATGCCGTAAGAGCCAATAGACAAAGAAGCAGCGTAAATTTATTTATTATATTAGTCATTGTCTTTTACTTTTTAATAATTAGATAATCACCGAAACCTTTATGTGCATTGACTGCTGAACGGAAACCATCCCAGTCGGCAGCTTCATATACACGTTTTTTCAGAGCCAGTTTCTGGCTGATTGTTATCTTATCACCATCCTGACGCAGTGAACCTTCAAAATCGGCTGCATCACTTTGTTTACTGTCTTGTTTAGCTTCATTCAGCAGGGTATAACCTTTCGGGAGCTGAATGGTTTCGTCCAGTTCTACCAGGCGTGAGCAGGCATCTTTGAAACCATACTGGCGCTCTGCCAGATCGGTATTGATACGGAGGTAGCTCTTTACCTGGTTGTAGAGATTGTTCATAACCATCGGCTTGAATACCAACTCTTCTTTTCCTGGTATAGCATATTCCGGTATTTCATAACGAAATGTGATCTTGATAGGAGCAGCTTGATAATCTTTCGGGTCTTTACCATAATCGACACTGATCAGGCGTGCTTTGGGAGATACATTCAATAACTGGCTTTCGAGCATGTTTTTCCATTGTGACTGCCAGCCACGGGTGAACATTCCACGAATATTGCTGTCTGATTGTCCTTCAGCCGTGATCGTGAATTGTCCGGTCAGTGTTCCTTTAGCATCCAGTTTATTATTTGCTTTGATGCGTAAGTAATGGTTTTCGGGAGCGGAAACCGGAGTCAGGCAAAGGTCTGATCCTTCGGGAACTCCCGGTAGATAGTTTTGTTGTTGCTCGGCACTGCTCCATAATTCTCGGCAGAAAGGGACCCAGGTCGGGTCGAGCGGCATATAAGTTCCGCTGGAAAGTTTAACGACAGCTACACAATGGTTGAAATGGTCGGCGGGGATACTTTCTACCCGGCTTCCTGCCATTGTCATAGCCGGATAGGCTTCGAAGCCTGCCATACGGAGGAAGGAGATCAGTGTACCGGCTATATCTTTACATACGCCGCAACGATCGGTATAGTTCATTTTTGTATTATGAAGGGTATAGCCTTCACCTTTCCCCATAGAGATACCGGAATACCGGATATTGTCGGCTACCCAGTGGGTGAGAACAGCAATCTTTTCCATTTCTGTTTTCTTTCCTTTGATCAGTTCGTCCACTTTCTTCTGGGCTTCCGGCAGTGGAGCAAAGCTTCCGTAGTCTTCGTTAACTTTATTGAACCATAAGGATTTATCCTGCCATTTCGGTGTGGACGACATCATTAGTTTAGGGGCAGCATCGAACAGGTCGACCATATTCGGTTCACGTTTGGCCGGCATTACGTCGTTTGTTGAGAAGGTGTAGGCTTTCCGGCCGTCTTCGTAGCGCATGGAGGAAGCACAGTCGCCCTGATAGAACTGGAACTGCATTTCTTTTTCCATCGGGATAGATACTTTGTATACTTTACGAACAGTCGGTTCTGTTACCCAGAAAGGTACGATGTCGTAGAACTGTCCGCGCATAGGAGGGATGAAGCGTGATTCGTCGTCGCCACCATCTGCCAGCAATGCATAAGTAAAACCTTTCTTATCGATTTCGTATTCAATAATATCACCGGGGTTTAGTTGGCCTACTTCCAGCATGATCTGGCGGGCTCCCCAATAGATGGCACGGGCAGGAGCTGCATAGTCACAGGCCTGGGTAACATCCAGATTAACCACATCACCATTGGCACGATACACCGTGGCTCTTTTGAACCGGGCAAAAGCAGTCAACGGATCGTAATCGTATTTGATGATGCGGTTACTGACAGCTCCCCGGGGTGTTTGAATCTTGATTGTTTTGCAGACCGAAAATGAACCGGAACCGGTTGGTTGCACGGTTACAGAAGTACTGTCCAGCAGGTTTACGCAATCGTATCCGGCGTAAACCTCCGGCTTTTGAAGCGTCGGGTCCGGTGCGAACCGACAACTTTCTCCACTCTGTCCGTAGGCAGACGAGAGGGCTAGAAATGATAATACGGTAAGTGTAAAATACCTCATAAGTATAATGTTTTAAATGATAATCAGATCAGCTTTGCCGCCAACTGGCGACAGGCTTTCCGGTCTGTTTTACCACTTCCGGTAAGTGGGATGGCATCTACCTGCCTGATATATTTAGGCTGTTGGTATTTGGGCAGAAGGGAGGCAATCCTGTCTGGAAGGCTGTCCGTGTCTGTTGTTTTCTCCACCAATAGCACAATTGCTTCTCCTAATCCCGGATGTGGAATAGCCGTTATCGCAAAGGTAACGGAAATTATTGAACGAAGAGTTTCTTCTATCGATTCTATTTGTACTTTTATTCCTCCGGTGTTGATGGTGTTGTCTTTTCTTCCCAGGATGGTAAAAGTTCCGTCCGGATGTATCTCTGCCAGATCGTTTGT
The DNA here is from genome assembly GCF_023369805.1 of Parabacteroides leei. NCBI lineage: Bacteria > Pseudomonadati > Bacteroidota > Bacteroidia > Bacteroidales > Tannerellaceae > Parabacteroides > Parabacteroides leei. The sequence goes on along the minus strand of NZ_JAMBQG010000008.1, from coordinate 123,165 downwards.
TACCAAGGTGTCATCACAAACCTGTGGCGCTTGGATAACCAGTGTTTTTTCGGGCGATAAACATAGTTTTACAGATGAAAAAGGTGTATATGCTGATGAAGCATCCGGACCGTTTAGTTTGCGGAGGGCGATATGCGACAAGGTTTCTGTCATTCCATAGGTAGAATAGATATCATTCGGTAGTTGGCGTATTTCGTCTTCCAGCTCTTTGTTGATAGCTCCGCCACCGACGATTACTATTTCTGTCTGGCAAAGGCGTTCTCTTTCTTCCGGAACCTGGAGCGTGTTGAATACCTGCAACGGGATCATTGCAGCGAAACGAAGCGACACCTCTACATCTGCCAACGGATGTCCGGATGGTGTACGTAAAATAAGAGTTAATCCGGCAACCAGTGCCCGTACAACTACCATCTTTCCGGCAATATATTGCAAAGGCATACAAAGCAGAGCATTATCTCCCTTGCGTAGATTGAGGAAAGAGCAGGTCAGTATGGCACTTTGTATCATTTGTTCTTTACGGACAGTGAACTCTTTCGGTGTTCCGGTCGAACCGGATGTGTGTACTGTTATGTAAGGGGATTCGTTAAACCAATCGGCCAGGAAGTTATAAAGATCCCGTTGTATTTGGGGCGTGTTGTCCGGAAGGTTAGAAAGTAATTGCTGTACATTATCTGCATCGCAAATAATTCCGTTTTCTAGATGTAGCTCCTGTTTATTACGGTCTGTAAGAGAGGTGCTGTAATTTCGCTCCAGAACTTGCTTTAACACATCCTCCTTCCCCTCTGGAGAGGGGAAGGGGTTACTCCATAAACAATCTTTATGAATGGACAAAGGCATCTCTACGTTATCTGTAAACAAGGCTCCTGTACCGAGTCCTTGTGGTAGCGGATTATTGAATGTTGCACACCATTGAGCAATAGCATTCAATCCTATATTGGACTCTAAAGCTGAAGTGATCCACCAACCGATCTTTTGTCTTTCAGCCTCATCTATCCATTCTTGCCCACCACTGATTCCCCCATGTAGAGAGGGCTTCAGGATAATATATTGCGGTTTGATTACAGATAAAAGTTCTTTCTTTCCTTGTAGGGTATTGCAGCCTATCAATTCTTCGTCCAATGCAATGGGTAATGGTGTTTCGGCCGTAAGTTTGGCCATTTCTTCCCATTGTCCCGCACGTATAGGTTGCTCGATAGAATGTAAAATCAGTTCAGCAAGCTTATGTAGTTTGTTTAATGCATCTGTAGGAGAGAAAGCTCCGTTAGCATCCACACGCAGTTCGATTTCTTCAGCAGAGAAGTGTGCACGGATATGCTTTAATAAAGCCAATTCTTCCTCAAAGTTGATAGCTCCGATCTTCAGCTTGATACAACGAAAACCGGATTGCATTTTCGTTTCGATCTGTTCCAGCATCTTTTTATAATCACCCATCCAGATCAGGCCGTTAATGGGAATACCAGCTTCACCTCGTGAAAAGGGTGTATTCCATAAAGCGAAGCTTCCGGTATGAAAATGCCGGAAGGCTGTTTCCAGTCCGAACAATATAGAAGGGTATGGACGGAGAATTTCGGTGTCCGGACCATTGTTTATCTCCGTCTGCCGACAAATCTCCGTAAGTAAATGTTCATAATCCGGTAGATCGTCGCAACTTAATTTAGGTAATGGGGCACATTCCCCAATACCATATCGTCCGGGAACTTCATCTGATGTTAGAAGAAGATACCAGCTTTTGCGCGTGACGTAAGTTCCCCGGGAAGTTCCTGCCGGTTGTTTGAAGTGTAAAACTTTCGGTATAATTTGTATGTGATAGGACATCGTTGATTACGGAAATTTAGGATAATCTTCAAACCGTGGGCGGCGCTTTTCAAGGAATGCTTTGCCACCTTCCTGAGCTTCGTCTGTCATGTAATAAAGCATGGTTGCATCACCGGCCAATTCCTGTATACCGGCTTGTCCGTCCAGTTCTGCATTCAGACCGGCTTTGATCATACGGAGGGCGAGCGGGCTATGCATCATCATGGTTTCAGACCATTCTACGTATTCGTCTTCCAGTTTGTCCAAGGGGACAACTTTGTTCACCAATCCCATTTCAAGCGCTTCTTGTGCATTGTATTTCCTGCAAAGGAACCAGATTTCGCGTGCTTTCTTCTGTCCCACGATACGGGCCAGGTAAGAGGAACCGAAACCGGCATCAAAACTACCTACGCGAGGACCTGTCTGTCCGAAGATCGCATTCTCGGAAGCAATCGTCAAGTCGCAAACGACATGCAACACATGGCCACCACCGATGGCAAAACCATTGACTGCCGCGATAACCGGTTTTGGCATCGAACGAATCTGTTTTTGTACATCGAGTACATTCAGCCGGGCAACCCCGTCTTTACCGATATAACCGCCATGACCTTTTACATTCATATCGCCTCCGGCACAGAAAGCTGTGTCGCCTGCACCAGTCAGTACGATTACACAAATATCCGGACGTTCACGACAAATATAGAGAGCATCGCTCATTTCGGTTGTCGTAGTAGGAGTGAAGGCGTTGCGATAACGTTCGCGGTTAATCGTGATGCGGGCAATCCCTTTATAGAAATCAAACAGAATATCTTCATATTCCTTTATTGTAGTCCATTCTCTTGTAGTTGACATATTATTTTTGCTTTAATTGATGATAATATTCTTTCAATAGACGAACGTCTTCATCTTTGTCGGTGAAAACCTCCATCAATATCGGTTGATTGACAGGATTGGGATCTGTGAAAATTTTCATAGCCTCTTCCAGTTCTTCCGTATTATGTACGCTCTGATAAAGGAAGCCACGTTCAGTTGACCAGCCTTGTGCAGATGTTTTATGTGTAGCAGTCACATAGCGGTGCGCCTTTTCCGACATAGATAAACCGGGTAAGGCTTGGAAAATCTCGCCTCCACCATTGTTCAGTAACAGGATACGCAGGTTGCAGCCGAAGTTACTGTTCCAAAGTGCATTCATATCATAGAAAAAACTAAGATCGCCTATCACGACAAAGTTCAGTTTATCCGATGCTACGGCATAGCCGATTGCAGTAGATAGAGAGCCTTCGATACCACTGGTTCCCCGGTTACAACAAACTTCGACCTCTTCCGGTAAAGTAAACAATTGTGCATAACGAACTGTCGAACTGTTTGCCAGATGTAAGGCTGACGGAGTGGGTAAGGATTTGATCAGTGTACCGATAGCTGCCATTTCGGAATAAGCAAACTCCGGTTCCGGAAGCCCTTTGGTATTGTTTTCCCATACTCGCGGAAACTCGGTTGTTTTATTTTCTAACAGATAAGCGATCTTCTCGAGAAACTCGAACGGGTCCATCTCGATTACAGTAGTCATTGAGCCATACAGGTCGGCTATCTCGCCATCGGCCGAAACATGCCAATGCTCTTTAGGCGGATTTTCCCGGAGGAATTTCTTTAGGCGTTTGGAAACGATATGTCCTCCATAGGTAATTACCAGCTCGGGTACCATCTTATCTAGTGTATCTTTTGGTAGCGCATAGATTGCAGCATCGAAATTTTTGACAGGAATACCGGGTATTGTCTTATTGCTTGTATGTTCGGTCAGCCAGGTGAAATGCTTATAGAGCAATTTCGAGATCTTCTTCTCAAACAAATAGATCAGACTCATCTGACCGACAACAATCATGCGTTTATTGTATTTGTTCAACCGTTCGATCAACGTATTATATTCTCTATCGTACACATTTAATCCCTGATAGCGAGTGATAACGCGCACTTCCGGCAACTCTGTCGTTGTGAAGCGGAACAGAGGTTCGGAAATCGGAATATTGATATGTACCGGTCCTTTCCCGTGATGATTTAGTTCCAGTAATGCTTCATTTACTAAACGATTACAATACCATTCGTCTTCATCTGTATGTATCTCCGGTAGGTTAACCGATTTCTTTACCAGTGAACCGAAGACAGCTGGCTGCGGTAATGTCTGCCCATCCATTTGTCCGATCCAGGCAGCAGGTCTGTCTGCAGAAATGACCACCAGAGGAACTTGCTGGTAAAAAGCTTCCGCCACGGCTGGGTGTATATTCAACAGGGCCGTACCTGAAGTACAGCAGACTGCTGCCGGCTTTCCTCCATGCAAGGCCAGTCCGAGTGCAAAGAATCCGGCACTCCGTTCGTCGGTAACGGAATAACAGGAAAAAGACGGATGGTTTGCCAATGTATGAACAATTGGAGAATTACGGCTTCCCGGGCACAATACGACTTTATTTATATTATGCTCCTTAAGCAAAGCCACTAATTGTTGAATGTTTTTCTTATCGGTGTACATATTCTGTTCTTCCTTAGGTTGAATTGCAAAAGTAGATATAATTTTTCAATTGATGGTTGAGTATTTATATAGAGGAAAGATTAGCCCTGCAAAATAAATTCCCGAAGAGTCCCTACCTGACTGCCACATCATGTAGAATAGTTCCACATATCTGTGTGGAAATTCTACATACCGCTTTATTTTTCCTGATTTTCCTTGAATGATTAATACATTTATTCATTGCTATTTAGATTTGATTTATTTCTACAATGTTTTTAAGGTACAATTATTGGCATGTATAGAGCAAATAGGTATTTAGTATTTAATAATAATTGATGAATGAAAAAATTTAGATTAGTATTGTTTGTATTGGGGTGTCTGTGTTGTATTCATATACAGGCACAGCAATTGGAAATAAAAGGTATAGTAACATCTTCGGATGACCAACTACCACTTATTGGAGCTACCGTTTCTGTAAAAGGTGCAACGGAACGGGGAGTTGTGACGGATGTAGACGGTAGTTACATTCTGAATGTAGAACCAACCGACAAGATTCTGGTTATATCCTACGTAGGAATGAAAACGACCGAAGTGAGAGTTCCTAAAAATGGAATTTTAAATGTGGCGCTAAGTTCCGAGTCACTAAACCTTGATGAAGTAGTGGTGACAGGATATGGGAATTTTTCAAAATCATCCTTTACCGGATCGGCCAATACCTTGCGGGCTGATATGTTAAAAAACGTACCTGTACTTTCCGTAGAACAAAAGTTGCAGGGAATGACTACGGGAGTGAATATTACTTCTGGCTCCGGTCAGCCGGGCGCCAATCAGAGCATTCGTATCCGTGGTATGGGGTCATTCAATGCATCCAATGAACCACTTTTTGTCATCGATGGTGTGCCGGTCACTTCCGGTAATATGGGAGCCGGCACGGGTGCGGATGCCGCCTATATGAATAATGCCAAAACGAATATAATGAGCACGCTTAATCCGGCCGATATTGAAAATATTACGGTGATAAAGGATGCTGCCGCTGCATCTCTTTATGGTTCGCGTGCAGCTAACGGTGTGATATTGATCACAACAAAGAAAGGGGGGGTAGGACGTACAAAAGTTGCATTGAGGGTCAGTGGAGGCTTTTCTGGTGCAGCCGTAGACTTTCGGCCTACCTTGAATGGAGATCAGCGTCGTGAAATGATTTATGAAGGTCTGTATAACTCTGCCATAGACAAGGGACTGGAGTCTCCCAGTGCGTATGCCGAAGCTAATATCGACATGTATGCAGGAATACCCGAACAGGGATACACCGATTGGCGGAATGAACTGCTCCGTACCGCTCATAATCAAAACTACGAGGTATCTGCCTCCGGAGGCAACGAACGTACTACTTTCTATTCCTCCCTGGGTTTCAACCGTCAGGAAGGGTTGGTGGAAAACTCTAGTCTAGACCGATATTCTGCCCGTCTGAATGTGACACAGAAAGTAGGTAGCCGAGGCGAAATAGGAGGTAACATGATGTTTACCCAGATGAATCAGGAAATGAACGAAGAGCGTGGTTCCAATATAAATCCCTTCCTTTGTGTAGCCGTTTCCGCCACGCCTTCTATGCCGGTGCGTGATGCTTCGGGTAACTATGTAGGTTCTTATGCCGGTACCAATGTGAATCCACTCCGTGATATCCGTACTGACTACAACCGTAGTCGCATGACACGTATGTTCTCTACCGGATATGCGTCTGTCGATATTGTCAAAGGATTAAAATTGAAAGAGACATTGAGCTATGATTATACTGTGCAAAAAGACTCCCGTTATCTGAACCCTCTAAGTGGTGCAGGACCGAAGAGCGGAAGTGATGCCCAGACTTCCAAAGGATTTACTGAATATGGTAAGTTACTGTCATCTACTTCGATCAATTTTACCCGAACCTTTGCAGCCAGGCACCACTTGGATGTGTTGGCCGCTTATGAACTGGAAAGCTATCAGAGTGATAAGGCAATGGGAGAAAAAGCCAAACTACCTTCGGATGTATTGCTCGAACCGGATAATGCAGCCTTGCTGAAAAGTTTCGCATCCTCTACTCAGGCATACAGAATGATCTCCTACCTCTCACGTTTAAATTATGATTATGACGATCGTTATTACATTGCAGGTAGTTATCGCCGCGACGGTAGTTCCCGTCTTGCCCCGGAAAGCCGGTGGGGCGACTTTTGGTCTGTCTCCGGTATGTGGCACCTGAGCAATGAGTCTTTTATGAAAGCCGTAAAACCGGTATTGAACGATGTGAAAATTCGTGCTTCCTATGGCGTAAATGGTAACCAGCCTGGCGCATTTTATGGATATATGGGACTATACAGTTACGGGCAGAACTATATGGGTGCTGCCGGTTCATACGAGTCTGCACAAGCCAATCCCGGGTTGAAATGGGAAAAGAACTACAATCTGAATCTCGGTCTTGACCTGTCTTTCATCAACCGTATTTTTGTAACGCTCGAATACTATAACCGTGATACGAAAGACCTGCTTTACAACCGTCCGATCAGTGCCACTACCGGCTTTTTGAACTATCTGGCCAATATCGGCCAGCTCAACAACAAAGGTGTGGAGTTCGAACTACGCACTATCAACTTCGCCACGCCGGACTTTAACTGGACATCCGTGTTGAACTTGACCCACAATCGTAATAAGATCGTAACACTGGACGGGGACATGAAGCAATCAATCGAAGGCTCCTGGTTTATCCATAAGGTAGGACTTCCTTACAATAGTTTCTACGTGAAAGAGTTTGCCGGAGTAGATTCGCAGACCGGTAAAGCTCTCTATTATCTCAATACACAAGACGAACAGGGCAATTATAATAGAGAAAAGACCGACGATGCATCCAAAGCAGAAGCCATTCCGTATAAGTCTGCCGATCCAAAGATAGCAGGAGGTTTTACCAATATACTCTCTTATAAGTGGTTCGACCTGGGACTGACGTTTACCTACTCACTGGGTGGTTATTCTTTCGATAAGACAGGTACCCTGATAGAAACTGACGGCAGCAAGGAAAAATCATACAATCTGCCTGCATATGCCCTTGACCGTTGGCAAAGCCCCGGAGATATAACCGACGTACCCCGTTTTGTACTGGAGCAGGGAGCCGGCCCTCAAAACTCATCCCGTTATATCCACAGTACCGACCATATCCGTCTTAAGAATCTGACATTGGGTTTTACACTGCCGGGACAGTGGACGCAAAAGGCATTGATAGAGAATGCACGCATATACTTTTCCGGGACCAACTTGCTCACATGGGCCAAATGGAAACAATATGACCCGGAAGTCCCGGTCAACGGTGAAGTGTTCTGTGAAGCGCCCGCCATGCGTACCTTCAACTTCGGGGTAGAGATAACTTTTTGATTTACTTATTATAAATTATTCAAATATGAAACATACATTTATATATTTATTCACCGCCACATCGCTTTTTTTCTCTTCCTGCTCAGGTGACTGGCTGAACCTGGATCCGTCTACCGCCGTGACTACTCCGCAGGCTATCCGCACACTTGAAGAGGCTCAGATCGCTTTGAACGGCATCTATCGTATTGCCGCTTCACATAGCTACTATGGTGATAATTATCTCTATTATGCCGATTGCCGTGGTGAAGATGTACAGGCACGTATCAGCAAAGGACCCGGCAAACGTGTGTCTCCTTATTATGAGTTTAATGTTACGGCAGACGATGCCCTGAACATTACCCGCGTGTGGAACCAGCCTTATAATGTGATCCACCAAGCAAACAGTCTGCTGGAAAGAATCGAGTCGGGTACGATAGCAACGGATAACACCGCGGCTCTCAACTGCATCAAAGCTGAAGCGCTTGCTTTGCGCGGACTTGCCCTCTTCGACCTCACTCGCCTGTTCGGTATGCCTTATACCCTGGATAACGGTGCCTCTTTGGGGGTGTCTATCGAGATTGAAACAACATTACCCACTCATCAGCCAGCCCGCAACACGGTGGCTGAATGCTATGGGCAGGCGATAGATGATATGACGGAAGCGCTGAACCTCTCCGTCCTCTCTGCCGACAAGAAAGACGGCTTTCTCAATGTATGGAGTGTGAAGGCATTGCTGTCACGTATTTATCTCTATATGAATAATAATGAAAAGGCACTTACACTGGCTAAAGAAGTAATAAATAACGGAGGACTATATAAACTGTTCACACACGAGGAATATCCAACTGTATGGGGAAAGGATTTTAATTCGGAGTCACTTTTTGAGTTTTATTACACCCTTTCCGAGCCGGATGGCGGAACAGGGGGCGAGGGGGCTCCGATGGTGTATGCCGATAATGTGAAAGACTGGAACAATCTTGTACTTACCAAGGCTTTCCTCGATTTGTTGGGAGAAGATCCGGACGATGTGCGTCATGTGTTGAACCGTTTGCCGCAGAAACCGGATGAGGACATATTACCCGAAGGTTCTACCAGTCATCCTAAATATCTGAACAAGTATCCGGGGAAAACAGGTGAAAATCCCCAGGATAATGACATCTGTGTGGTTCGTCTCTCCGAAGTTTATCTGAATGCTGCAGAAGCGGCCTTTAAGTTGGGCGGGGCAGAGAACCTGTCATTTTCCCTGGATTGTCTTAACGCCATCGTGAGCCGTGCCAACCCGGCGAAGTCGGTGCAGGCATCGGAACTGAACTTGGAGCGTATTCTGAAAGAACGCCGTAAGGAATTAGTTGGAGAGGGACATGCTTTCTTTGATGCTATGAGGAATGGTTTGACAATAACTCGTACTGGTGGGTGGCACTTACCTTCCGTTGCCGGAGCGGCAGTCATTACTCCGTCTGACCTGAGGGTAGCATTACCCATTCCCCAAACAGAGATTGATGCTAATCCGAATATGGTACAGAATCCGCGTTGAGTTGAATATAAATATAAGATCTAAAAAGTGTGATCCTGGCTTACTTCCCAACAATGTGTGAAACATTGTTGGGAACGCCTGGTGAGCGAAAGAGTTCTACTCGAACTCAGGCAAAATTTTCGAAGTTGTCTGCACTTATTTTTTCTGCGAGTTACCAGCTATATCTGTAATTCCAATGTGTCAAAGTTGGGAGTTATTGCCTAAAGCAGTGCTCGCATTGTCTGCAACTTATCTTCCGTTTCCTGCCATTCGTCGGCAGGTTCAGAAGAGGATAGTAAACCTCCTCCGGCATACAGTGTCAGTAGCTGCTCACTGATATTCATACAACGCAAATTGACATACAGGTCGGTTCTGCCCTTGGGGTTCAGCCGGCCGATAAAGCCCGAATAGTAACGGCGATCGTATCCTTCGTTCTCGAGGATAAACTGGTAGGCTTCCTCTTTCGGCAGCCCGCATACGGCTGGTGTGGGATGGAGTAGAGCAAGCAAGTCACCCAACTTGTCGTTGTGTTCCAGCCTGAACCTGAAATCGCTTTTCAGATGACACAGTGCGCCGGCACGTGCCGGATAGGGGCCTTCCATCGTCAAGTTGATGCCCTGTGAACTGAGCCGGTCGTGGATGTAAGTAGATACAAGTTGCTGTTCTTTTCTATTCTTATCATCCCAGTGAGTTGGCAGTTTCCCATTTTGCAGCGGCTGTGTGCCGGCCAAGGCAACGGTATGCCATTCTCCTTTTTCTCCCGATAAGATGATTTCGGGAGTACTACCCAGCCAGGTTCCCGTTTGCGGCGTATGGCAGAGATATACATAGGAACGGATGTACCGTCTGCAGGCTTTGTAAAAAGCCTTTGCAGGAGAAAAGCTGGCTTCCCGGTCAAGTGTCAGACTGCGCGAAAGGACTAGTTTATCCAGTGTATTCTCCTGCAAAGGTTTTATGAAAGCATCAAAGCAGTGAATATAATTGTCTTTTGTCTTTCGCTCGGATGCGTTTTCAGTTTCATTCGAATGAAATTCCGGATCCATCGGGAAGAATCCCTTTTTACTGTTCTCGGGCAATTCGGAATAATCAGGTCTGATCAGTACGATCGGACATTCACGGCCTGGCCTGAACGGAGCAATAACGAATCCCTGCTGTTCGTTCAGTTCTTCTATATTAGAAAACAGACGGGGCGAACCGGAGGCCTGCATCACAAACCGGGGAATTTCTTCCCCGGGTATGCGGTATATGGCAAAACTGCGGCCCTGCCTGATCAGTGAGTCAATCATTTCTTTTTTAATATACTATTTACTACACGAATGGAAGATACCAGTTTGTCGGTAGAGGTAAACACATCCACGTTCCATACATGTGAAGAACGGCCTTTGTGGATAATAGTTCCTACAGCGCGAACGGTATCTCCTTCATGGGCCGATGACATGTGGTTACCACTTACCTGCATGCCGACAACGATCTCGTCCGGTTTTGCCAGGATCATGGAACCCAGTCCGGCAACGGTTTCAGCCAGGGCCAGCGTGGCACCGCCATGCAAGATGCCGAAAGGCTGGCGTGTGCGTTCGTCGACCGGCATTGTCGCTTCCACACGATCTTCGGAGGCATAGGTATATTGAATACCCAGGTTACCCATCAATGCATGTTTGGCACGCATGTTCAGCTGGTCCAAAGGAACTTCTGTCGGTTTGATGGCTGCCAGGATCGCAGTTTCCACAGCTACAGCTACGCCATCCATGTCGTTAGGCAAGGTGGTAAAATCCGTACAACTCTTCACTGAATCGCGGGCGTTACCCATCGCAACACTGGTGCCTGCAAGCTGCAACATCGGAACGTCGGCAATACCGTCACCGATAGCAACAACCTGTTCGGTCGTTATTTTCAGCTTTTCCATCAATACGCCCAGGGTATTTCCTTTGTTGATGAACTGGGGAACCACTTCCAGGTAATAATCTTCCGACCGGAATACGTCCAGTACGCCATTCAGCCGTTTCTTCCAATGATTTTCCAGACCAACCAGTTCCTCTTCATCGTCACTGGCGAGGACACATTTGCAGGGGCTGAAGTCGACAGCCTCCGGGAAATTATCAACACCGATCACACGCATATTGTTCAGGGCTGCTTCTTCCTTCACATGCTTGTTGTCGGGTTTGTCGGTCAGGATATAATCTTTATGGTAAGTGAAAATGGCAAAGTCGTTTTTCTTTGCTTTCTTGTCCAGATAGGATAGCATTTCCGGATTGATACGTTTTTCAAAAAGCAATTCACCCGTTTGTACATTGATGATCTGTCCACCGTTATATGAGAGAATAAAACCACCGTAGTGATCCAGTTCCAGAGCCTTAGCCAGCGGCATGACCCCGTTGGTCGGTCTGCCGGATGCCAATACAATATGTATTCCCATCTGCTGTACTTTCAGTAAAGCTGCCTGGGTACGGGCAGTTATCTCTTTATTACTGTTGAGCAATGTCCCGTCTATGTCTAAAACTAATAATTTGTACTTCATGGCTTGCTGTTTTTTTGTTTAGATTACAAATATACGAAATTAACAATTACGCTTTCATTAAATCGTCCATGAAATGTGCAACTCCGTCTTCATCATTCGTATATTGAGTAACCTTGTCAGCGTTTGCTTTTACCGGCGGCTGGGCGTTTGCCATCGCTACTCCGAGACCAGCGAACTTAATCATTGTGAGGTCGTTAAAGCCATCACCGATGGCAATAACTTCTTCTTGTTTTATATGAATACGCTCTAACAAACGCTCCAGTGACGCTGCTTTATCTATCCCTTTAGGTACGACTTCCAGATAAAAAGCCTCCGAGCGGTATACGTTGAGACGAGAACCTAATTCCTGGCGTAACTTTTCTTCCAATGGAACCAGATCTTCCGGTTCACCTACGATCAGGCACTTATCGGCGGGAAGTTGCAGGTCCCGAAGAAAGTTATCCGTTTCTTTGATCTTCATTTTGGTAAGGAACGACTCGTATTTTACATACTTGTCGTCTGCATTCTCTGTCAGGATATATTTCCCGTTGTAAGAAAGGATGGTCAGGCCGGCTTCGTACGAACGTTGATACAATAACGGCATTACATCCGGTGGCAACGCCTGTTCGTAGAATACTTTGCCTGTTTTTACTTCGATCACTTTACCTCCGTTGAAAGAGAGGATAAAACCACCGAACTGTTCCATTTCCAATGTTTTTGTCAATGGAACAATACCATATGTGGGACGTCCGGATGCAAGAACAAGGTGAAGGCCTTGTTCCTGTGCTTTTATCAAGACCTCTTTGGTATAAGAAGTGATCTCTTTTTTACTGTTTGTCAGTGTTCCGTCCAGGTCGAGGACCAGTAGCTTATATTTCATATGTTGTTATTTATTGGGATCACATGGCCGCGGGCAGTGATATATTTGTATAATTCTCTGTAAAAAGTATGTTTTGTTAAAGTGGAAGCATCTCCCAGAATGATCAGTTTCATACGAGCACGGGTGATGGCAACGTTCATACGGCGTAAATCATTCAGAAATCCGATATTACCCTGATCATTGGCACGAACCAGGCTGATCATGATGACGTCGCGTTCCTGTCCCTGAAAACCGTCTACCGTATGTACGGTAATCAATTTGCGGAACGGTTTGAAAAAGGCGTTTCGTTTGATCAGTCCACGGATATATTGTACCTGCGATTTATAGGGTGAGATCAGTCCGAAGTCTATACGCTCATCCAGTACCCGCTCTTTAGTAATCTTTTCAATGTAGATTTGTAATTGTTCTACCAGAAGAGCAGCCTCCTGTTTGTTGATGCGGCTCAAACTTTCGGATAACTGGTCTTCTTCAAAATCACAATCAGCCGTGTCGAACCAGACGACGGGTGTATCATACGTCAGGATACCGCGATCACTTACTTCCGGAGCAGCTTTGAGCTCGTCCTGATAAAACCAGTGGGATGAAAAGCACATGATATCCTGATGCATCCGGTATTGTATTTTGAGTAATGAAACTGTTTCCGGTTTATTGGTCGCTACTTTCTGCATCAAAGTACGATCCAGTCCTCCACGTGCCGCCTCTATACATTTAATAGTAGGAGGAAGCTGATGATGATCGCCCGCCAGGATAACCCGGTCTGCTTTACTGATCGCAATCCAGCAGGCAGCTTCCAAAGCCTGTGCCGCCTCGTCGATAAAAAGAGTGGTGAAAGTATGATTTGTCAGAACCCTGTTGGCTGAACCGACCAATGTGCAGGCAATAACACGGGCTTCGCCGAACAGGTCGGCATCTATCTGCACTTCCAGTTCGGTGGCCCGGAAGCGCAACCGGGAAAGACGGTTACGTGCCGTTTCCTTTTCGCTGTGACTTTTCTTGCGGAAAGAGGATTGTATCTCGCGGATCGCTTTACGAATGCCCCATAGTTCGGAATAATCCGGATGCGACTCGAAACGCCGCTCGTAAGTAAAGGAAAGCATTTTATCGTTTACACGTGTCGGGTTACCGATACGGAGGACATTGATACCCCGGTCCACCAGTTTTTCAGAAATCCAATCTACTGCCGTATTACTTTGTGCACAGACCATCACCTGATTTTCCCTGTGCAATGTTTCGTAAATGGCTTCTACTAATGTTGTCGTTTTCCCTGTTCCGGGAGGACCGTGCACGATGGAGACCTCTTTTGCAGCCAATACATGATTGACGGCTTCTTCCTGGGTTGTATTCAGCCAGGGGAAGCGAACAGGGAACAAACTTCTTCGGCTAACGGGTGTCTTCCCAAGCAATACGTCCCTTAAATGGGCCAAATGATTATTCTTCGCTTTCATTACGCCGGATAACGCAGTGAACATAGTCTTGTAACTTGTTTCGTCAAAGTATAACTGGACACCCAGTTCACTGTTTACACCTTGCAGATCGAATAAGGCTGAAGGTGTCGGTAAAACGACAATCATCCGGTCTTCCTGTACATAGCTGATGATACCGGAGAAATTCAGGTAACGCGGACTACCGGTCCCGTTGGTCGTGAAGAAGCAGACTGGCCGGCCGTATTCAAAATTATGTTCTATCTCCTTGTCGTCCTTACGTTCGATTTCAATGACAAACTGGTTAAGTGAGTTGTAATAGCTTTTACCGGGAATAACAGGATACCAGCAAAGTCCCTGTTGTATTTTGCGATGAATGCCTATCCGTTCGGACTGTTGCCTATATGTTTCTTTCTCATATTCATACTCCATTTGAAGGAGATCATATTGGCGTTGCAGATCTGCAGATGGAGTCTGGATTTGATTTGTCATTAATTCTTTGTTTAACTGGGCGCAAACTTACACAAAAAAATGCAATCGGATAGGGGTTTTTCTCCTTTCCGTTGTCATAAAATCAAACAGAAGGATTTTCTTTGTAAACAATGTAGAGTAGACAGAAATAATTGAGATATGAAAAAGACAGTTCTATCCATAGTGATCTCTTTACTGATCCTGCCAGGATGCGGGTCGATGAAGAATATGAGTCGCGAAGATCGGGCAGGTTTGGGTGCTCAGGTCGGATCTTTTGTAGGATGGCTTTTCGGTGGATTGATCGGGGAAGCTATCGATGATGAGAGGGGGGGAGATATAGGCTCGTTTATCGGGACAGCTGTCGGAGGCATTGCCGGTGCTTCGATTGCCGCAAGTGTGGAGGACGATACATATATTGAAAGAAGGAGTCCGGGTAAATATACATCCTCTTCCCATACACTTCTTCCTGATTTGTATATTGAAGATATTCTTTTGGAAGAGGACAGTGTATCTTGTAATCAGAAGATTGATGCAGGAGAAACTTGTCGTATCACATTTACGATTGTGAATAACAGTTTTCAGGATGCTTTGGATGTAACCCCCATAGTGAAAATAAAGGAAGGTGCACATTTGGATTTATCGGAACCGGTACGGATTCCACGTATCACACACGATGATCCTATCACTTATGAGGTCATGGTATATGCCTCACCTGAATTAGAAACCGGCAAAGCTGTTTTCAGTGTACGCTTGGAAGAAGGACGTGGCAATGGCACGGAAGAGGAAATATTTACCGCTGAGACTTTAGGACACTAGCTCTACTTCTAATAATAAAAATGATAAATACTGAAAGAAGAGGCAAATACCAATTTACCTCTTCTTTCTATAGAATGCTCACCCAGTAGATAACCTTATAAAAACTACTACCATCCAGGTAAGGAGGATATCTTCTTTCGTAATTTCGTATTCGAATTATAATGATAATATGTTGGTTTAGAAACCGGGAAATAGTAAAGATCTTGCGATTTATTGTCTATTTCTACTTTATATACAGGTAATGGCAAACTCTTGAGGTTGGAGCCTGGGTTATAATATTCATCATATTCCTTTAATAAGGACATTTTTTGCAAAGGAATAGGTGTACCGTAAAGCTTTTTTAGCGAATGGAGAATATCAGGACGGCTAACAATAAAGCGTTGTGGAATATTATGTGCTACATAGATGTACTCTGACTGTATTGTGCAGTCCTCTTTTTGCCGGATAATTTCCATTAGTGGTTTATCTAGATATGAACTTAGTTTCAGCATACAAACTTTTTCACTGCCTGTTGCCGATATGCCATAAGCATCCGGTTGGAGTAGTTTGCCGGGATCCATACTGAAATTTTCCAGACGGAGAGGTGGATGCAGTTTGTTCTTCTCTGTCTCCCAGTGACTGTCCCCCAACCATTTCGGGATCGGTGACATGGATAGTAATCCTGTCATGATGAATGTACCGATACAAATGTAGACCCCTGTTTCTGTTATTTGTATCCACTGGCCTTTCCCCCAACGACAGGGAAGGGGGTGGGGTTTATCTTTGTCAGTGCGTACCCATTTCCGACGAAGTTTTCCTGTAGTAAGACAAATTCCGCGTACTGATAGTAAAAAAAGAAAAAATGCAACATAGATGGTTGTCGGTATCCATAATTCCGGATATTCTATATTAAAAAAACCTTCTTCGCCTTCCGGTATGGTTGCAAGGAATGTCTGATAATGATGCCCCGAATGAAGAGTATGGGTAGAGGGGGCAAAAGTCGGGGAGATTAATCTGGTGACAAGTGTATCGGGATAACAGTAATCTAGTTTCAGCGAATCGTTGTGAGAATAAATAGATACGGAATGTAAGGAAGGAATACCTTCCGGTTGGTGGGTCTGGATATATTCGAGTGAGGGAAGTGTACATCCCAGAAGATCGTCGTTTTCAAACAACAGGCTTTCCGGTGGTGAAGAGAGAGGTGGCGATGCCGATGCCGGTATTAATATTTTGGCCACTAATAATAATGCTACGAGTATCGCTGACCCGTAGAAAATAAACTTTTTCCTTTCCATAAACAATCTTTTATTTTTAATTCATTTAGTATCCCCCCTATGACGTTGGGCGCTGCGAATTTATTATATTCATTCTGAATTTGGTGAAACGTATAACATTAATTACAAATCATTTTGTATCTGACGTTTCAATCGAAAACAAGTGATAATTTTAATTATAAAAAGTCTGGGAATTAATTAAATCATTACCTTTGCTCCATCTAACGCGTAAAACATAATTATCATGGATAATACGACAAAATCACAAATTATATCCCTTATACATCAGGAGGTAATTCCTGCTATCGGTTGTACGGAACCTGTAGCTGTAGCTTTGGCTGCCGCTAAAGCTGCCGAAGTTTTAGGACACCGTCCCGAAAAGATCGAAGTGTTACTCAGTGCCAACATTCTGAAAAATGCGATGGGAGTGGGAATTCCCGGAACAGGAATGGTAGGATTGCCTATTGCCGTCGCTTTGGGTACGCTGATCGGAAAGTCTGCTTATGAGTTGGAAGTCCTGCGGGATATAACTCCGGAAGCATTGGAAGCCGGAAAAGCTATGATTGACAATAAGATTATCCATATTACCTTAAAAGAAAATGTCGACAAATTATATATAGAAGTAATTTGTACTGCCGGGGAGGAAACATCCAAGGTCATCATTTGCCACGAGCATACACATATAATATATGTAGAGAAAAACGGAGTGGTACTGGCGGATCTGCGAAAAGAGATATCCGGTGATACTGTATGTCATGAAGAAGAATTAAAATTATCCTTCTCTACCGTTTACGAATTTGCGATGGAAATGCCGCTCGACGAAATTCGTTTTATCCTTGAAACAGCCGAACTGAATAAGAATGCCGCACAGGCCTCTATAAAAGGCCATTACGGGCATACCGTCAGTAAAACTATATCCGGAGAATACGGACGGAAATATATGGGTGATTCAGCCTATACACATATGTTGACAATGACGGCTGCAGCTTGCGATGCCCGTATGGACGGAGCGATGATCCCGGTTATGAGCAACTCCGGTAGCGGAAACCAGGGTATTGCGGCCACATTACCGGTTTTGTCTTTTGCTGAAGATATCAATTGTACGGAAGAACAGCTGATACGCGCCCTGACACTTAGCCATCTGATGGTCATTTATATTAAGCAAAGTCTCGGACGGTTGTCTGCCCTTTGCGGTTGTGTAGTTGCGGCTACCGGTTCCAGTTGTGGTATTACTTACCTGATGGGTGGTAGTAAGACACAGATTTCGTTCGCGATCAAGAATATGATCGGAAATATTACGGGGATGATTTGCGACGGGGCCAAACCCAGTTGTGCACTGAAGGTTTCGAGTGGTGTTTCTACGGCTATGATCTCTGCATTGATGGCAATGGAGAATAAGGTGGTAACCCCTGTTGAAGGCATTATCGACGAAGATGTGGATAAATGCATTTCGAACCTGACAGCGATAGGTTCCCGCGGAATGGAAGAAACAGATAAATTGGTATTAGATATTATGACAGGCAAGTCTTGCTAAAAGATTGTTTTTGTTCATTACTTTGACCTCTCAACTTCATTTTATTGGGGTTGAGAGTTTTTTTTGTACCCTGTAAGTTCCACTATATAAATTCTGTCAATAAATACATTGATAAATTCGATCGATTTCTGTAACTCTTTCGTGCCTTCAAATGTTTATCTTGTAAAGGCGTTAAGATCATGGAATATATGCTGTGTAATATATGATACAGTTTAAGAGGAATGTTACTCTTACTTTTGTATATGTCACCGTAGTTAAAATTAAAGTTCATCAAACAATAAACCGACAATCGCCATGAAAGAGAAAATTGAACAATTGTCAGCACTGAACCATCAGGCAGAGCTGGGAGGCGGCGAAGACCGTATCGCAAAACAACATGCAGCGGGTAAACTGACTGCCCGTGAAAGAATCGAATTACTTCTTGAAAAAGGAAGCTTTGTTGAAGTCGACAAATTTGTAACCCATCGTTGTACAGAGTTCGGACTGGAAAAACAGCGTCCGCTGGGCGATGGGGTAGTGACAGGTTACGGCTTGATAGGTAAACGTACGGTATTTGTCTTTGCCCAGGATTTTACAGTATTCGGCGGTGCTCTTTCCGAGACATACGCACGGAAGATCTGTAAGATCATGGATATGGCGATGCAATTGGGTGCACCGGTGATCGGTCTGAACGATTCGGGCGGAGCACGTATTCAGGAAGGCGTACGCTCGTTGGCCGGTTATGCAGAGATCTTTTTGCGCAACTCGATGGCATCGGGAGTTATTCCGCAGATCAGTGCGATCATGGGACCGTGTGCCGGAGGTGCAGTCTATTCACCGGCTCTGACCGATTTCATCTTTATGGTGAAAGATTCCAGCTATATGTTTATTACGGGACCGGAAGTGGTAAAGAGTGTGACACAGGAAGAAGTGACGATGCAGGAATTGGGAGGCTCGGAAGTACACAGCAGCCGTTCGGGTGTAGCACATTTTACGGGGGATAACGATATGGATTGTATCCTGAAGATACGCGAACTCATGTCATTCCTTCCAAGTAATAATATGGAAGAACCTCCGTTCATCCCGACAACCGATAGTGCGAACCGGATCGACGAACAGCTGAATAATCTGATCCCGACCAATCCGAATCAGCCTTACGATATGAAAGAACTGATCGAATCGGTAGCCGACGATCATAATTTTTTTGAAGTACAGGAAGAATACGCCAAGAACATCGTTGTCGGATATATCCGGTTGAATGGAAAAACAATTGGTGTTGTAGCCAATCAACCATCCGTCATGGCCGGAACGCTTGATATCAATTCATCGGTAAAGGCGGCCCGTTTCGTCCGTTTCTGCGATGCTTTCAATATACCGTTATTGACATTGGTGGATGTGCCGGGATTCCTTCCGGGTGTTAACCAGGAATATGAAGGAATTATCCGTCACGGAGCCAAGTTGTTGTATGCTTATTGCGAGGCAACTGTGCCAAAGGTAACGGTGATTACCCGCAAAGCATACGGTGGAGCCTATGATGTAATGAGCTCCAAACATATCCGCGGTGATATCAATTTCGCATATCCGACTGCCGAGATCGCTGTAATGGGACCGGACGGTGCCGTGAATATCCTTTTCCGCAAAGAACTGAAAAAGGCCGAGGATGTAGAGAAGAAACGCAAGGAATTGCAGGATGATTACCGTGAGAAATTCGCTAATCCCTACCGGGCAGCCGAACTGGGCTATGTAGACGAGATCATCGAGCCATCGGGAACACGTGCCCGCCTGATCCGCAGTTTCGAACTGCTGGCTAATAAACGGCAATCCAATCCGCCTAAGAAACATTCCAATTTACCACTTTAATACGCGAACGATTATGATTAAGAAAGTATTAGTAGCCAATCGCGGCGAAATTGCGATGCGAATCTTTCGTACCTGCCGCGTAATGAATATACCGACCGTTGCGATCTATACACATGTAGACCGGGGTGCCTTGCATGTACGGTATGCCGAAGAAGCCTACTGTATCTCGGAAGATGAAACAGACACTTCTTACCTGAAACCCGACCTGATCCTGGCAATCGCCAAGAAGACCGGTGCCGCTATCCATCCGGGATACGGTTTTCTGTCTGAAAATGCAGATTTTGCCCGCAGATGTGAAGAAGAAGGCGTCATATTTATTGGTCCGAGTGCCGATGTTATTGCCAAAATGGGAATCAAGACTGAGGCTCGCAAGATTATGAAAGCAGCCGGCGTGCCTGTCGTTCCCGGAACTGAAGAGCCGGTTAACAATATAGCCGAAGTGCGCAAGGTGGCTAAAGAGGTCGGTTATCCGATCATGCTGAAAGCATTGGCCGGCGGAGGCGGTAAAGGTATGCGTCTGGTCCGTGATGAAGAAGGACTGGAAGAAGCTTTCCGTCTGTCGCGTTCCGAAGCCGGGAATTCATTCGGGAATGATGCTATTTACATTGAAAAATATATTGAGAATCCGCATCATATCGAAGTGCAGGTTTTAGGTGATAAATATGGGAATGTGATCCATTTGTATGAACGTGAATGCTCTATCCAACGCCGTAACCAAAAAGTGATCGAGGAATCGCCGTCCCCTTTTGTAAAGGAAGAGACGCGCAAGAAGATGCTGGCCGTGGCGGTGGAAGCCTGTAAGAAGATCGGTTATTATAGTGCCGGGACGTTGGAATTTATGATGGATAAAGACCAGAACTTCTATTTCCTGGAGATGAATACCCGTCTGCAAGTGGAACATCCGGTGACGGAAGAGGTTACGGGGGTCGATCTGGTACGCGATATGATCCTGGTGGCTGCCGGTAATCCGTTACCATACAAACAGGAAGATGTAGAATTCAAGGGAGCCGCTATCGAATGCCGTATCTATGCGGAAGACCCGGAAAACAACTTTATGCCTTCGCCGGGTATCATCAAGGTTCGTGAAGCACCCGAAGGACGTAATGTGCGTCTGGATAGTGCCGCTTATGCCGGATTTGAAGTCTCTTTGCATTACGACCCGATGATCGCCAAGTTGTGTACCTGGGGACGTAACCGTGAATCTGCTATCTCCAATATGGCACGTGCGTTGCGGGAATATAAGATTCTGGGGATTAAAACGACGATCCCGTTCCATCAGCGTGTCTTGCGTAACGAGACGTTCCTGAAAGGGAATTACGATACCACTTTTATCGACACCAAGTTCGATAAGGAAGATCTGAAACGTCGTCAGAACAACGACCCGCTGGTTGCCGTAATTGCTGCGGCCATCAAGCATTTCGAACAGGAGAAAGAGGCCTCTGCCCGTATGACGACAGTCCCGTTGGTAGGCGAATCCTTATGGAAATATTACGGTAAACTGCAGATGACTGCCAATAACTATTAAAAGGAGGATCTGATTATGTCAAAAGCATTAGCAACCTATTTCGCAACAGTAAATGATATGCCCGACACCGAATTCAAGGTGGAAATACTGGAAGACGGCCCGGTAAAGAAAGTCTCCGTAAACGGCAAAATATATAATGTAGATTACAATGTGGGAGGGGATAGCATCTATTCGATCATCCTCAATCATAAATCGCACGGCGTACAGATATCCAATATGTCCGACGACATATACGAGGTAAAGAACAAAGGCGATTATTTCCAGGTACAGGTGATCGATGAACTGAAAAAGATGCGCCTGTCGCGTATCCAGTCGGTGGCTGTCGGCCGCCAGGTGATTACTGCACAGATGCCGGGTGTGATCCTGAAAGTGAATGTGAAGCCCGGCGATGAAGTGACGGCGGGAACTCCACTTTGCGTATTGGTCGCCATGAAGATGGAAAACGAGATACGCAGCCCGATATACGGGGTAGTGAAGGAGGTCTATATTGTCGGTGGCGACAAAGTCGCTGTCAATGACAAGATGTTGGTGGTCGAGTAAAAGGGGAACCTTTTTCAATTAATAATGAATAATTAATAATGAATAATTGGGCTTCGCGCTCGGATGTAGGAAAAGGTGAACCAAAATGACAGGTTTTGTAGGGGTGGGGTTTGCCCACCCTTTACGACAATAATATAACAACCGGTGAAGAAGGGCGGGCAGACCCCGCCCCTACGGCCGAACCTGCCTGTTCCATTGTGACAGCGCCTGTAAGGGCGGTTCGCGAACCGCCCCTACCAACGCACTACATTCAAATTTGTCAAGAAATGAACCAAACAATAAATTCAAAACAGTTTTTAAGTATAAACCAATAGAATTAGAGTTATGGAAAACAAAGAACAACCTTTAGTAGAACTGAAAGCAATGGATAAAGGTCCGTTGTTAGTGAAAGGCCCGGTAAAACTGATCACACCCGATGGAAAAGAAATGATCATGGAAAGAACGGCGATTTGCCGTTGCGGCCATTCAAAGAACCAACCGTTTTGTGACGGGTCGCATATGAAATTGTAACCTGGTAATAGTAGATATACTCTTACATTCGGAAAATCCGTATCTCCTGAAGAGGCACGGATTTTCTTTGGTTATAAATGCTAAAGATTTGGGCGATGTAATGTTAAGCCTTTGATTTTTTGGTTGGCGTAATGAAATAATAAGTATATTCGCGACGTTAATTTGTAAGGTATTAATCTTAATTATTGAGATTTTGTTTATTAAAAAAGAGAGTTATGAAGAAAAATTTATTGTATTTGTTTACCGTGTTATGTACGTTAAGCTTTTTCACGGCTTGTAGCGATGACGACGATGAGAAAAATCCGAACGTTTTGGATGTGAATACTGCTTATAGCGGTGATAAGTTAGATTTAAAGTATAGCGACAGTCCGCTCTTAGGTAAAGAAATTACTTTCGATACAAAAGATGGTAAGACTGCTACTATTACGATGAAAGGTATATTGGACATAAATAAGTTGTTATCACTTCTTATGTCAAAATCAACTGCTGTTATTTCAACGGCTCCAGGTGTGATTCCGGGAGAAGTTACTACTACATTGTCTAATGTCGTTTTAACATTATCAGGTGAAAAGTACACTTTTGAAGGAACAGACAACAATAATGGCCGCGAAGTTAAGTATTCAGGAGAGGTACAAAAGGATAAACTGACCATGTCGGTTAATGTTACTATGCCGGAGAACGATTTAACCGATACGACATGGACGTTGCCGGAAATGGATTGGAATACAGGAACAGCTGCTATATATTTCTTATGGGAGTCTGATCATGAGGGTATTACTATTCCCGGTTTGATAGATCAACCTTGGCCTACAAAAGATGCTTCTATGCTCATAGGTACGATGCTTTCGCCTACACTTCAAAAAGTGCTTCAGAATGTCACTTTTCAGAAGGATGGAAATATTGTAGCTTCTTACTCCAAAGCAGGTGAAGCTCCTTCTTGGCAAACATCTCCGATCAATTTGGCTCAATATTATTTCAAAGATAAAAAAATGTATGTACAATTGAACATAGATATGATCATGGCTACTGCTCAGTCTGGCAATTCAAAGGCAGAAGCAACTATTCCTGGTTTGTCTGATTTATATCCTTTATTATCGGCTGGTGTTCCTCTGAACTGTGAAATAGCAGATGGAAAGGCGAAAATTTATATGGATAAGGATTTATTAGTGCCTCTTTTATCTATATTGGGTAATGAAGCTATTGCTGGTATGATTATGAAAAAAATACCTGAAGAACAAAAAGAAATGGTAGGAGGTATTTTAGCTCAACTTCCGGCATTATTGCAAGCTACAACTAAAATGGATCTTGGATTGAGTCTTGTAAAGGAATAAAAGATTTTATTGATAGGAAAAGCGGGGTTGCCTCTTTCAAAGGCAACCCCGCTTTGTGTTTTAGTATAAATTTCTTTGTTATTCGATTACCGGACGATCATCCTCGCCGCCACCGCCGCCGGGCTCGTCGGGAGTAATAACCGGTCTGTCATCGTCAGGATTAACATTCGCTTTCGAACCGATTCCGCGGCGCGACAGCGTTTCGGAGAACTGCACGATCTCTGCATTGACAGCATCGATCACGGCACCGACAGCAGCAATCTTCGCAGCATCTTTTTCGATCACTTCACTTACCATATAAATGGCATTGATTGCCTCAAACAACTTACGGGCAGCTTCATCGACCTGTGGACGGATCTGCAAGAGGTTTTCAGTCACAGTGCGTACACGTTTTTCGTCGGCACGGCGCGAGTAAAGTTCTGCAAATTCGTCGTTAGCCGCTTTCAGTGAGGCTACCGCTTCAGTCAATCCTAAAGTTTGTACATAAGAAGAATACTCATCCGACTGTAATTTCTTCACCAGGTCGGACACCATTGCCGTATTTTCAGCATCGGGTTTTGATGCAGCCTTGTTATAAGGCTTCATGACGTAAGCAAGCTTGTTACCTGCCGTAGCTTCGGACGGTGTCAGGCTCAGTTCTTTGCTTTGGATCGTGAGTCTGACCAGGCGGAAAAGCCTGTCGCGTGCGGCATCTTTATCAGACAGCTCCTTTGTGTCGACAAACCCTTTGTTTTGCAGGTAGATGGAGTCTTCTTTTTCAAATAACGACAGGTAACTGTCGCGCAGTTCGGTCAGCTTGTACTGTGTAGCAAAATCGGCGGGGACAGCTTTCAATAAAGCCTCTTGCAGATTGTAGTGCTCGGCATTACGGGCGCTTTTCAGATAGAGGATTTCAGGAATTTTTTTCATACTAATTGTATTAATGGATGAACAAAAAAAATCATATTAAAGAAACAAAGCTTCCGGATTGTCTCCCCGTTTTCTTCCGACAGTCGGGAAAACACCGGAATTGTGTCGCAGCGCCTTCCCGTCCGGAGAAATCGTCAAAAAAGACGATAAAAACATTTTCCGACTGTCGGAAAGTTAAAAAAAACGTTTTTCGCTGTTTCCGACAGCCGGAACGCTTGAAAACCTGTTTTTCGACGTTTTTTTCTTACAGAAAGCTTCTGCGACTGTTTTTTAGCCTTTTCCGACAGGAAATAAACCAGCAAAAGCCGTTTTTCAAGCTTTCCACCCGACGGACGCTCTAAATGTAGACAATTAAAACCGGAAAATCATAAAAACCGGATAAAAATGCTTTCTCAAAAATAATCCGTATCTTCGCAAGTGTTTTTTGAGTAAAAATTTTTATTAATTAAATGGTATTAGTTTACTGACAAAAATTTATGAGAACAAAATTACTGTATGTATTCAGCATGCTTTGTATGCTGAATTTGTTCATCGGTTGTAGCGATGACGACAAGACGGAACCGATCGGAACAGGATTTGACGGAGTGTATAAAGGTGCTCTGGATGTCGATTTGGACGGAACAAATGTGGGCAAAGGCCTTCCCCAGAAAGTGTATGTAACCAAAGTCGGTGATAACCAGATCAAGATGGAACTGAAGAATTTTAGTTTCGGTCAGATGGCTCTCGGAAACATCTCTGTCGATAAATGTAATGCAGAAATGCAGGGTGAAAACGCTTGTAAGTTCGATGGCGAACAAACGTTGTCTTTACCTCTGATTGGCGATTGTGATGTTGTAATGAACGGAACGATCGTTGGCGAAAAGCTCGAAATGGTAATCGACGTAAAAGCAACCCAGGCAGGTGCAGCCATCACAGTCAAAGTAGACTTTAGCGGTACGAAGCTGGCGGCCGACCAGAGCTCGGAAGCGAAGATTACGGAGTTTACTTTCGATACAGATCTAGTGGTTACTCAGCCGATTATTGATGGTACGAATATTTCTTTTGTCGTAGCAGATACAATCACAAGTGAAGAATTGGCAATACTGGTTCCAACTATCACTGTTTCCGACAAAGCCACAATTACTCCAGCCAGTGGTGTTGCGCAGGACTTTACAAAACCAGTGGTTTATACTGTAACATCCGAAGATGGAATTGTAACTACTAAATATACAGTGACTGCTGAATTAAATGGTACTTACAATTTTGAAACATGGGTTCCTGGTGTGGAAGGACAAAAACCGGAAATGACATTCTATGAAGTAGCCGGAGGATGGTCTTCCAGTAATGCAGGTGCACAATTGTTGAAAGCATTGTCTTTTACTGATCGTTACGTTGTTACTGAAACAGATGATGCTCATAGCGGAAAGTCGGCTGCCCGTATTGAGACTGTTTATTCAAAGGGAGCGAATTTCTTTGGAATGCTTGTTCCTACAGTTACGACGGGTAGTTTATTCCAGGGTAAGTTTAAAACAGATGCAACTAACACATTAAATAGTACAAAGTTTGGTATCCCATATAGTAAGAAGCCTGTTACACTCAAAGGTTTTTATAAATATACTCCGGGCGAAAAATTCTATCGTTGCGAATCTCCTGCCACTTGTGACAAAGCCGTTGTAGATCCCAACAGTGTGGATAAATGTGCTATCAATGCTGTTCTGTATGAAGTAACAGACTTCGAAGATGAAAGTCAATATCTAACAGGTCTGAATGTTAAGACATCAGATAGAATTGTTGCTGTTGCCCAATTGCAAGACGGAACTGCTAAAGCAAACTGGACTTCATTTGAGATTCCGTTCACATTTAAAAAAGAGTATGACCCTACGAAAAAATACCGTTTCGCTATTATGTGTTCATCCAGTAGTGATGGTGATAATTTCAATGGTGCTCCGGGTAGTACTTTGATCGTAGATGATTTTGAAGTTGAAGTTGAATAATCAGAAAATATTTAATAAAATAAGAAAGGGTTTCGTATCAGATACGAAACCCTTTCATTTTTATAGTTCAGTTATCCTTTACCTCGGTGCCTTCTGATACAAATAAATTGCAATAAACGTATAAAGAATATTAGGAATCCAGGCGGCTACCATCGGGCTTACATAGCCGTTAATGGCGAAGGTCGATGTGACGGTCGTAAACAGGATATATGAGAAGCTTAATGCCAGGCCGATACCGATGTTCAGTCCCATTCCTCCTTTGATCTTGCGCGATGAAAGGGAGGCTCCGATGGAGGTAAGGATAAACGCTGCCATGATAGAGGCAAAACGCTTGTGATATTCGATCTGGAAAGTTTGTATATTCCCGATACCGCGTGTTTTCTGACGATCGATATAGGTGGCCAGTTCCGGCGATGTCATCGTTTCACAGTCGGTTGCGGAGATCAGGAAGTCGGACGGGATGATCGTCAGTGTCGTATCCTTACGGGAGCCCTCGGAGATATGTTCGCGCATTCCTTCAAAGTCGCGGATCATATAATCGATGACAGTCCATTTATACAAAGAGTCGTATTTGATGGAGTTGGCCGTTAGTTTGGAGATCAGCTTCTTTCCTTCGAAATGTTCGAGCGAGAAGCGGTAACCCATATTCGGACGCGAGTCGTAACGGTCGAAATATGCGATCACACCCGGCTCCACTTCGATCTGGATATTGCGGGCAGACTCCACCTTTTTGTTTCGGATATATTTATTCTGAAAATCGATACGCGTAATATTGGCCGGAGGAATAATGAAGGCACTTAATATAAAACTTGCAGTCGCAATGATCCCGGCCGAAATGGCATACGGCAACATAAGCCTGCGGAAACTCATCCCGCTGGCAAGCATGGCTATGATCTCCGAGTTGTCTGCCAGCTTGGAGGTAAAAAAGATTACCGCAATAAACGTGAACAGCGAACTGAACAGGTTGGCAAAATACGGTATGAAGTTCATGTAATAATCCAGGATGATTGCCTGCAAAGGTACATCGGGCTTCAGGAACTTGTCGATCTTCTCGTTTATATCGAAAACTACCGAGATAGAGATAATCAGAATAAGCGCGAAAACATACGTTCCGAGAAATTGCTTGATGATATACCAGTCTATCCGTTTTAATTTAAAATTCATTTTCAATTTTATTTGGTAATTAGAGGCGTCCAACGTTTTCTGCGTTCCTTAATAGGATCATTGGATGTATAGTCATAACCGATTGTTTAGTTGCTGTACCATGCCGCTTTTCCATGTGACGAAGTCGCCGGCTATGATATGCTTGCGTGCCTCTTTTACCAGCCACAGGTAAAAAGCCAGGTTATGGATAGAAGCGATCTGCAGACCCAACAGTTCGTTCACTTTGATCAGATGGTGCAGATATGCTTTGCTGTAAAGCGTATCCACGTACGAGTGTGCATCCGGATCGACAGGGGAGAAGTCGTCTTCCCATTTCTTGTTACGCAGGTTGATCGTGCCATATTGCGTGAAGATCTGCCCGTTGCGTCCGTTACGGGTCGGCATGATACAGTCGAACATATCCACACCGCGCTCGATCGCTTCCAGCAGGTTGATCGGCGTACCGACTCCCATCAGGTAACGGGGCTTGTCTTTGGGCAATATTTCATTGACAACCTCGATCATTTCGTACATCTTCTCCGTCGGTTCGCCGACAGCCAGACCACCGATGGCATTTCCGTCAGCGCCTTTCTTTGCTACATTTTCAGCAGCATGACGACGCAGGTCAGGATATACGCAACCTTGCACGATGGGGAAGAGGCATTGTCCGTAGCCATATTTCGGTTCGGTAGAGTTGAAGCGTTCGAAACAACGGTCCAGCCAACGTTCGGTCAGTCCCAATGATTTTTTGGCATAATCGTAATCGGCATCTCCCGGACAACATTCGTCGAAAGCCATAATGATATCGGCACCGATGATACGTTGGATATCCATTACTTTTTCCGGGGTGAAGAGGTGTTTCGAACCGTCGATATGCGAACGGAATTCGGCACCTTCCTCATGCAATTTACGATTGTCGGAAAGCGAGAACACCTGGAAACCTCCGCTATCGGTCAGGATAGGACGGTCCCATGTATTGAATTTGTGCAATCCGCCTGCTTTCTCCAGGATTTCAAGACCCGGACGCAGATAAAGATGATAGGTGTTACCGAGGATGATCTGGGCATTGATATCCTCTTTCAACTCGGTCATGTGGACGCCTTTTACTGTGCCTTGTGTTCCGACAGGCATAAAAATGGGCGTCTCGATTACCCCGTGATCGGTAGTAATCAAGCCCGCCCTTGCATTTGTTTTAGTATCGTTGTGTTGTAATTCGAATTTCATTCTGCAAAATTTGCAGCAAAGGTAGTATTTTTCTATCAGAATCCGAAGTCATCGACTTCTACGTTTTTGACTTCTTCCTCTTCCGGCAAAACAATGGTCTGATGCACTACATTCGACTTCACGATAATGGCCCGCATCGGACGTACCGGACAGATCGATTCGCATCCGCCACAACCTACACATAAGTCAGGGTTTACCTGCGGAATGGTCAGTGTCCCTTCATAAGGCACCATGTGTACGGCCTGTGTCGGACAGTGTTCGGAGCAAGCACCGCAGTCAGTCCCTTCTGTCTTCACAATACAACGGTTGATAAAGAAAGTGGCAATACCTACCTGCAACGATTTTTTTTCTTCCACCGCAATAGGCCGGATGGCTCCGGCGGGGCAAACTTCCGAACAAACTGTACACTCGTAGTTGCAATAACTATTGATATAGGCCATACGAGGCTTCAACAGATAGTCGAAACCATATTCCAGTCCGGCAGGACGTAATACCTGGCTCGGACATTTCACGACGCAGATATGACATCCGGTACATTTGTCTTTGAAACGCTCCAGGCTCAATGATCCGGGAGGGGTGATGGGCGGCCATTTTTTGCGTCCTTTTCCTTTTCCATGCCCACTTCCCTGTCCGTGTCCTTCGCATTGTCCGACACCTTCCGCAATAGCCGATACAATCGGCAAGGTAGCCGCAACAGTTGCTCCGGTAGCCAGGAAAGTACGGCGGCTGTTTACTGCCGGTTGCTGTTCCGCTTCCATATTCATGGTAGCTTCGGCAATTCTCTTTTCACCTTTCCTGAAAGGAGGGTTGAAACGGTATTGTAATCCGCCTTTGGCACAAGAAGAAACGCAGTTGAAGCAATCCACGCAACGAGAAGTATCGACTGTCAGATTCTTGGTATCGATCGCTTCTGCTTTGCAGGTATGTTCACAGTTTCCGCAATGGGTACAAGCCTCTTTATCGAATGAAATACGGAAGAATGAATAACGTGACACCAGGCTAAGCAATGCACCTACCGGGCATAATGAGTTACAAAACAAACGTCCGCGGAAAATAACCAAAACGGCAAAAACAACCAGAGCCACAATACCGGACACCAGGCCGGCAATACTTACCGTACTGATCGTTACATGGAACAATGAATAGTTATCCATCTTCATCAGCCAGTCGGCCAATACATTATTCCCCCACATAACAGAAGGGCGGAACAGGTTTGCCGCAATGCGTCCGAAGTTACTATACGGATCGAGTAACAGGCATAAACCGGAGAATCCCAGCAAGGCTGTTATCGCAGTTGCCGCCAGCAGCACATATCGTACCCTGTTTAATGGCTTATGATATTTAAATCGCCGCACCCCTTTTTTCTTCTTTTTTCCTATGCAGAACAGGCGGTTGATGATATCCTGAAAAACTCCGGCAGGACATAATACCGAACAGTAGATACGTCCGAATAGCAATGTCAGGAGAAACAATACGGCAACAATCCCGAACATGCCCCCAAGAATAGCCGGTAATAACTGTACATGCAGTAACTTGTGTACGTCGACCGGCATCTTATTCGTGAAGTCCAGAAAGAAAAGAAGTATAGGTATAAAAAACAGGGCTGCGAGGAGTACCCGCAGTCCTTTTAAGTAATTAGGTCGCTTCATTTATATTTTAATACGTTTGATATTGATCTTCTTCAAATCCGTTGATCCCAGTTTAAGCTCCTCGCCTTTACCGATATGGCTTACAGCTTCCATGTCCAGTTTCTTTACCTGGTTGAATAAAGCGAGGGCTGCCGTGTCGATTGCAACGATGTTAGGAGATACGATCATTGATTTCAATGTCGCTACATCGGCTGCACTTTTGCCCTGCGGTCCGTTCTGATGCATCATACGGTAAGCATCCACGATATTCAGAACCGGTTTCTTTTGCCAGGTACAGATGTCGGCGATACATTGCTGCAAGTCGTTCTGATGGAAGAAACGACGGTCCCATACGATACCCATATAATTCTTCATGGCACAGGAAAGTTTTGCCCCGCCATGATTCTTCAGGATAGGCACATTGATCCAGGCGTCCGCTTCGATCAGTGCTTCGTGTATCTTGGCAGACTTTACTTTTACTCCGTTGGGGATGGATACTTCTTTGAAATACTTTTCGTCATTACCCGGCATGATAATACCTCCGGCTTCTTTCACGGCAGCAGCTATACCACTGCTTTCATAACATTTCTGCCAGTTATCGCAGGTATGGTCGAAAACAGTTACTTTCTCAGCCCCGGCAGCCAGGCATTTTTTTACCAATGCTTTGATAAGCTGCGGGTTGGTATTCCCTGCCAGTTCCGGTGTACGGTCCCATCCGATGTTCGGTTTGATAACCACTTTTTGCCCTTTCTTGATGTAATTACCGATTCCCCCCAGGGTCTCCAATGCTTTATCAAGCATAGCCTCAGGTTCGCCACCCATCACAGCAACCATTTCTGGAGCCTGCTCTACTGTCATGGTGTTGGTTGACAATGCGGCTTGCAGCCCTTTAAAGTCTATGGATAATGCGGCACCAGCTACTACACTGGTCTTTAAGAAATCACGACGTTTCATTTTGTTGTAATTGGTTATTAGAATTGTTTATAGATGTAACAAAGGTAGTAATTCTCTGAATTATAGTGTATCTTTGCCCGTAAAAAATATTAATTTAATGGAATTATATGCTTATATATCATTGCATTCCTTTGTCGAAGGATGCATGGGGGCAACCGGAGAACCGGCACTTATTTTACAGGCTGATAATTTATTGTATACCGTTCCTCTGGAAGAATATCAATATGGATTGTCGCTACTCCGGAAGGCGATAGAAGCGTATGAAATACAAAAAGGAATTCCGGCAGAAGAGAGTAAACAGGCTATTCCTTTTTTCCGTGAGAAGCGTCGTCTGCTGATCGGACCGGAAATGGATATTTATAAATTGTCTTTCTATGAAAATGAAACGGAGCTCCCGGAAAAGGTAAAGTCCGCTAAACAACCCTACCTGCGTTTGTCTTTCGATTATGAGCAACTGGCGGAATATTGCCTTTTCGAAAACATGTTCCTGGTTCGTTGTAAATACGATGAAAGACAGGTACTCGATAACTTTATTACGCAGATGGAACGTGAATACGATAAGTTCTTTTTCGATGATGAACACAGTGGTTTTACATCCGATTCCCATTTCTTCTCGCTTTTATGTAATGCTTGTCTGGAAGTAAAGGAACCGTCGTGTGCAGCGGAAAAAGAATGGCGTTTGGCGCTCCTTCGTAGTCCGGTCGATGCCGGTTACCGGTATGAGGACGGGCAACTGAGACCTTTCGTTCCCATTTCTTTGCCGCTGAATGTTATCTGTAAAGTAACTTTACTCAACAGTGAAAAAGAAGAATTGAACTTTAGTGCCCTTGCCGGTTTTATGCAACGTATCGGTTTGTCGCCGGAACGTTATCTGGAAGGATTGCAGGAGAGGTGAAAATACCTCTCCTAATAATACTTCAGTTTTAAATTGCCTTATAAAAAATAATATCGTAGGTTGAAAGATCTTTCAATTTCATTTCAGAGGAAGTCAATTCCACTATTTCATAAACTTTAAGAGTCTTTTCACCTGATTTTCTATTAATCAAATTTTGGATGATATACTTCCCATTATCACTTGTTCCAACTTTAGTTTGATCAAATTCTTTTACAAGCTGATCTGATAAGTAGAAATAAGATTTCCTTTTTGCAATTGTTCCATCATAAGTAAATTGATCAGTCCATTCAGTCTTAGAAAAACTAATTTCAAATATTATTTTATCTTTTCCTGGAAATTGTGCACGCCATACTTTAGCATTACCTAACATTTCTATTGTTGTTGACTGTGCAAAAATAGAACCTACGCATATAAATAGGCATGCTAAAACACTACTTAAGTTTAATAATAATTTGTAATTCTTCATGCTATATTCTAATTTATTTATTTCCTTTAATAACAATGTTGTAATGTTTTGACAAATAAGACTCATTTACAACTTTCATTTTTCCATCTTCGGGATCCATGTATATTAAATCCCCATCTGCCCGATAACCAGTAATTAGTACATTATGAGAAGAATTGGGTATATTACTAGGTATATCTGTCATTACCACTTCGCTTTTATCTATAGCCGTTTTATAATCAGTAAATGAATCAACAATAAAGTATTTATTAACAAGATCATTGATGTCGTTAATATCTACTCCTTCTCTTGGTACCCACTTATCTGTTTTATTTAGATAATACTGCCAATAGACGCCTTCATTCGTATTCCCTCCGTATACCTTATTATTTGCATATTCCATTATAGCAGTAACGCAAGTATAAAGGATCTGTTTATTCATCGTAGTAGGAAGATTTTTTTTTGCCATATGATCATCGTCACGTTTTATATAGTCAATTGGTTTTTTATCCGCAGGGATATCTGGCGGATTGGTTGGTGGATTATATCCTCCCCCGCCTCCTTCTCCCGGAGGCCAATCGCCATCAGAACCATCATCTACCCAATTACATACTTCGGTATATTCCGGATAAGATACAGTTTGACATGTAGAAGTTACTCCCCAACCAAATTCTTCATCATATGAAGGTTCTCCCCAACAGTCATTGTATTCCACCCATGTAACATCGGTATAACATTCTTGATGCATACCTTTGGTAGTGATAATAAGGAATCCCTCTTCTGATCCCGGAGAAATTTTGGCGACTAACTTCCCTTTTTCATATCTCCAGCCATTGACGAATCCTTCACCCGGTTTGTAAAAATATACATCTCCATCAAAATCAGGTTCTCTATGTAAGTAACTATTTTTACCTACAGTCCTGGTAGACTTTAAATAATCGTACTTTCCAACAAAGATCATAATAAAATTGCAGATGTCACCAGTTTTTAAATTTTTTATAACTACCATACGAGCAATATTATGAACTCTTTTAGCATCTGTTTTCAAATTGAACTTCTGTTTCGTGTCAGCGTCCATAAACATAATACCTCCGTTGACCATTAACGGAGTCTCAACAACTTCATACTTAGCTTTTTTACTTTCTTTGGCATATTCCCAGTCTGGCTTAGTCAAGAATTGCTTACTGTTTTCTGATGAGCGAAAATTTGTTACTGGCAAATTATTTTCTTCGTACCATTGTTGGGCTGCGGATCGTGTTAATTCTTTGTTGTTGCCAACGATCATTTTATCATCCTGCACATTGTTATTATGCCAGTCCTCCCCTCTAAACAGGAATAACATAATATACATGAAAGAATGAGTGTACTTAGTAGCCATCTGGGACTCTTCGTGTTCTTTTTCATGTTTTACTACTTAAATATTAATACTTTATTTTAATTGATTTTCGAAAATCCGTTTTAAATCCTGATGTATTTCATATGTTTCAAATCCATATATTTTCACTTTTTCAGAAAGTATATCATGAACAAGTACTAAAGCATCATCCATTAGCCCTTCTTTTTTATATAGCAGGGCTAATCTGCTCCGTGCTTTTTGTCTTGATGGTACCATATAATGTGCTAACCAATAGGCATCCTCTGCTTGATCATTTTTCTGCATTCGTTGTAATAGATCTCCTTTCATTATATAAACATCAGAACAGGGATAGAGTCTTTCCCAGTTTGTAATCTTTTCCAACAATAGACAATCATATTTCTCTCTTTCTAATGCCTTACAATAAATCATCCAAAAAAACGTTTCGTTTTTCATTATTCTTTCTAATTTTGAACATTCAGATATAAAATTTTCTATTTTATTCTCATGTATGAGTTTGAGGGAATTAAAAAAAATATGATGATTGTGATATATATAAATACCTGATATTAAAAATATACAGCTGATCGAAAGATTTAATAGCCGAATACTTTTTAATACATTTATTAAAGATTTATGTTTGATATATTTTCTTTTTTTATTCATTATAGTAACTAAAAAGGCTAACATAATAATAACTAAAACAGGAAATGCATTTCCAGGATAGGAAAAGAATCCCCAGATAACTCCAGACATCAATACAGAACGAGCTAATAAAATGGAAATATTTGTTTTTTGTTTTTTCAATACCATATGAACTATTCCAATATACAATAATAAACCAAGCAATCCATATTCTACGGTAAATCTTAAAGGTTCATTATAAACTATATGATTATTTCCCGCTAAGAATTTTTCCCGGTCGCTCCCGTTTGACTTTAGATAAGAAGCCTGATAAAACATATAGTTAGAAATAAAACCATCTGACCCAAATCCTGTAATAGGTTTGTCTTTAATCATTTGTAGGGTTACTTTCCAAATAAGTAGTCTGCCGTCGACAGAATCTTTTTTCAAGATGTATAACCCATATATAAAGATCGTTGTTAAAAGGACTAATCCTATAGTCCCCAGTTTTATATGAAATAATGACCATTTCATAGTTCTTTTTATTATTTGGGGAGAATGCGTACAATACATAATAATGGAAACCAATAAAAGAGCAAGCCATGCCGATCGGCATGTTGTTATTAATAATGGTGGAATACTTAAAATAAAAAGAATAACAGATGTAATATATAGTTTTTGATAACGCAGACGGTATCCAGGGTATAAACACCAAGCAATTATTGCACTCATTAATAGACATAATACTCCGGCATATATGCTACTATTTTGGTATGGGCCTGTTATTTTGCAAAAAGAACTATCTGAAGTTATATATCCTATATATTGCAAATAACCTGTAATAATTAAAATAATATCAGAAATCAATATGGAAGTATAAAGAAAGAAGTAATTTAGTTTACCGGTTAGCCGAAGCATCCAATAAATGAAAAATAAGGCGATGCTTGCCATATTCCATAAATTATCGAACGGTTGATGGGAGAAGAAATAGCCTATGGTAATGATTGCTATGACAAAATCAGTAGCTGTGAAACTAAGATATGACTTAATTAGCAATAATGTGGAAGATATACCTACAATAATTGCAAAAACGATTGTTATGAATAAAATAGAAGAATAAGAAATATCAATAACTCCTCCAATCGAATTAACGGTGAGACTAATTATGATTACTCCTGGTAAGATCTCATTTATATTATATACTTTCATGGCAGTTACATATACTGATTGATAAATATTTGTTTCCCCTTCTTATAAAAAAACGGAAGTTCTTCTTTCCCTTTATCTAAATTCCGTAGCCAATAAATTGTTCCTTCAGGTACAGAATCGATATCTAAATAGTTATATTTAGATGTGTAATCAGACAATTTGATCCATTCCCCACATTTATAATATAATAATTGATAATGTTCTTTCGGCTCTATTACATTCATTGCATTCCTTGGTAACATTCTGAATCCGGTAATACAAATTGGGACTGTAAAGTCCATTCCCAAATAAGGAGATTCCACGAATGTTTCAGGATTATTGTCATAAGCTCTAAAAAATAGCCTTAGTTTTGGCACATAGTATTTCGATAAGATAAAAAAGATAGATTTGTAGAATGTTAAACCATTGAAAGAAAGGAAGACAAAGAGTGAACCAGTAAAAAGTTGGAATAAGATTCATGTTCACTTTTGGACTCTCTGTCTATCCTGAACCCAGACCTATATAAGAATGTAACACCTTTTGTTAAGGCTTTTAGGCTAAGTTCAAGTTCCTTTCTCTCTTTTTTCCCAATACAAAAATATGGAAAACTTTTATTTTATCGGTGTAGATGTTTCGAAAAAGAAGTTGGATATCTGCGTAATGTGTGGTTCCAAAGTAGTAACAGAGGAGCTAGTTAGTAATCATCAGCAAGCTATCATAAAGCTGATAAATGAATTAAAACGGGATTTGAATATGACAAACGATAATTTTTTGATCTGTGCGGAACATACTGGTCAATACACATACCCATTAATTTGCGCGTGTAAATCAGTAGATTGTAAATTATGGATAGAAAATCCAACCCAGATAAAGTATTGTTCGGGTCTAACCCGTGGTAAAAATGACAAAGTAGATGCTAAACGGATAGCCTTATATGCCTCCCGCTTTTACGATCGGGCGACTTATTATAAACGTCCGTCTGAGGAATTAACCAGGTTAAACCAGTTGGAAGCAGAGCGTACATTATACTTGGTGGACTTATCCAAATATAAAGCCCAGCTGACAGATCAGAAGGAGTTTATGCCTAAAGCATTATACAAAAGCAAATCCGATAGATTTAAAATATTAATGAAGTCCCTGGAACAGGTACTAAAAACAATAGAAGAAGAAATGAACAGTATCATAGAGTCAACCAAAGTATTAAGTCGGCAGATGGATCTATTGACCTCTATTGATGGGGTTGGTCCTGTAGTGGCCCGGAATATGATAATTGTGACGGAAGCTTTTACACGCTTCGATAATCCACGCCAATTTTGTTGTTACGCCGGTGTTGCTCCGTTTGCTTATACTTCCGGAAGTAGCCAGCACTCAAAAAATAAAGTATCACAGAAAGCCTGTAAATATCTCAAAACACTATTACATATGGCTGCTGTCGCTGTAGTACATAGAAAAGGCGGTGAACTGAAAGCGTACTATGAACGTAAAGTAGATGAAGGTAAAAATAAAATGTCCATCATCAATGCATTACGGGGTAAACTTGTGGCGAGAATGTTCGCTGTCATCAAAAGAGATGAATTTTATTCACCTATTTTATCGAAAAATATTTGCTAAAATCATAAGAATGTGGACCGGCTTTTAGAGGTATCCCTTCTATTTTAACAAAATTACTATTTTCTAGTATCTTTTGATCATTTAAACTGAATATAGGTAATGAGGTAGGTTTAGATTGTTTATGTATTCTATCGGATCTTCCTAAAAATTCAAATTCCGCAATGTTTACAGCAGATTTGTTATCAGTCTCAAATTTGTAATATCGATACTTCCTAAAATTGCTTATTTGATATTCTTGCCAGTAAGGCTCAGGAATATTTTTTATAATGTAAAGAGTATCAAACGCCTTTGTTAAACTGTTTGAGCCAAGCAATCGTGCCCCGATTAAGTTCTCTCGGTTTTTTATTAAATGTCTTTTGGATGGATATTTACGCAATAAATGCATCTGATTCAGATGATTTTGGTTGCATGTTATTTCTTTTTTATTAATATCTCCTGATATACTATCTTTTCTTAACATGAAAGGATTTCCTATGGAGAACATTTCACCTTCCTCATTCATAAGACAAGGGAAAAATAGCATATTTAATGGAATGTTCTCAAATATAACAAGATTTTTTCTATAATTTATTTTTCCCCACGCAACCGCTGATAGATTATTCCCGGTGTTAAAGAAGCATAAATAAGCCAAATTGTTCAGTGTTTTGTAATTAAGTTTTATTTCAACAGAAGAACATAGATGATATCTATTTGTTACATCTTTTATTGTTGGAATATTAAAATATTTAGGTACTATTTCATTTCTTTGTTTAAGAAAGTATGGAGAATCTTTTGTTGTGCCAAATGTCATTTGAAAAACTTTTCCTGCATATTTCAGATCTAATAACCAATCTTCCTGTAAATTATTATATGGAGGGGTATATGGCAGGAGTTTATTACTACTATCAGGAGAAGCACACCAATAATGCCTACTGTCTTTATCCGGCCATTGCGGAGTGAATTCATATACAACAGGGATTCCGCATGCACGGAAGTAATTACATGTTCTTGCAGCCAAGTTGCTACAATCCATTTTAAACGCAGGAAGAAATAAGTCAAAACAACCGATATGATACATTGATTTTATGTATTTATTCATTTCCTTTTGTTCTCGGATATACCCTTTATAACATTCAATGGGTTTTCGGATATCCTCCATCCCATTTATTGATATTCTTCTATATAGAATTGAATATAATGTCTGTTTATTGTACGTTAATACCTCATCTACAGTACGATATGGCAAAATCCATTCTTTAAAATCTTCAAAAGATATATTTTTTAATAATGGAGAATGTTGCCATAGATAGAATGATTGTTCAATATTATCCTTAATGAAATGAGTTGACAATGATTGTATATCAGTAGTATTAGATATTTCAGTTGAGGGAGGGGGGATCAATCCAAACTGCCTGCTTAATTCATGTTTTAAAGAATCGTTTAATGCTAACGAAGGGTCTGAATTATATAAAGAATCGACTCTATTAAAATACTCTGCATATTTGCCGGATAGATTAATTGATGTTTTACTTTTGTGATAGGGCATATTGCTTATTAAAAAACATGCGGCTTCATATTTAAGTTTGTTATCATTATTCTTATAATATTCTAATAGATTCACCCATTCTGCTTTTTTATCCCCAGATAATAAAAGGGCTTCTTCTACTCTCTGGGGATAACGTGAACAGGATAGTAAAAACACTGTGCAGATCCATATTAATAATATAATCTTAAATATTTTGAGCATATTTATTTTTTGTGTAAAAGTAGATGACGGCGATAAGAATAGTGTCTAAAAATGAATCATATTAATCCAATATTTGCCAATTGGATAAATTTGGACTATTTTTGGACAAAATCATGAAATAAAATGGCTACAACATTCGATATACAATTACCTCATTATAACAGAGGCTTTCATTTAGTTACGCGGAATATTGTTTCCCACTTGCCCGAATTGCCGGAAAGCGGCCTGTTGTTTGTATTTATCAAACATACTTCTGCCGCACTTACCTTGAATGAGAATGCAGATCCGTCTGTCCGTCACGACTTCAATACTTTTTTCAATAAGTTGGTACCCGACGGAACTTCTTACTTTACCCATACGTTGGAAGGGGATGACGATATGTCTGCCCACATCAAAGCCTCATTGTTGGGTTCGTCCGTAACTATTCCGATAAAAAATCATCGTCTGAACCTGGGAACTTGGCAGGGTATTTATCTTTGTGAGTTTCGTGACGGTGGGGATAGTCGCAGATTGAGTATTACAATTCTTTAATAACTTTACATGGGTTTCCTACTGCAATACTATTGGCCGGAATCGATTTGGTGACTACGCTTCCGGCTCCGATAACGCAATTGTCTCCAATCGTAACACCCGGCAGGACGATTGTGCCGCCACCGATCCAGGTATAATCGCCGATGGTGATCGGAAGGGCTTTGGTTCTGAAAAAGAGTTCTCCAGAACTTTCGTCCCAGTCTTCTACAAACCTTTCGTTGGCGGCTACCGGATGTGTTGCTGTATATAATTGTACGTTGGGAGCAATCAATACATTATTTCCGATCGTAATAATATTGTCGTCTAAAAAAGTACAGTTCATATTGATAACAACTTTATCGCCAATAAAGATATGCTTCCCGCATTCACAATGGAAATTAATATCTACACTAACGTGCTTACCTACTTTTCCGAACATATCATGCAAGAGTTCCGTTCTAGTTGCTACATCGGAAATGTCTGTCGCATTAAATTTTGAAAGCAATCTTTTGTTTCGGATAATCATATCCAAAACTTCTTTATCAAGCCGGTTACAGTATTCACCCGATAAGAATCTTTGATAGTTGGTTTTCATATAATATGAGTTGTTTTCAGGTAAGATTTAGTCGAATTGTACCACCCAATCTTTATCATGATACGCTGCAAAACACATCTCTACCTGTTCTTTATTATTCTTTTCTTCTGCTAACGGAGGAATTTCATCGAGATTGAAATATCCGCTTTCTACTGTTTCTATGTTCGGCTGAAAAGCTCCGCCTTTTACTTCACAGAGGACAAAAACTTTACAGACATTATAGGCGTACGGAGGCAGGTTGTGGAGGTTTCGATCCTGTACAGCTATTATCCGGATGGTTTCGACATCCAATCCGGCCTCTTCTTTTACTTCCTTCACTGTATTTGTTTTTATGGTTTGGTTTACGTCGACCCAGCCACCGGGCAAAGACCAGGTGCCGTTCTTTTCTTTTACCAGCAATATTTTGTTGTCTTTAAAGATAGCCGCCCTGCTGTCGAGTTTGGGCGTTTGAAAACCTTCTTCATTGCAGAATAAGTTTTTTATTTTCTCTAAAGGCAAGCCACTTTGTAGACTCAGTATCTCGGCAGATATCTCCCTGATACGTTCAAAACGTTCAATATCAAAAGCATCTTTTGAATAAGTTAATCCTGCTTGCGCAATGAACTGCAATTCTTTCGCCCATTCGAGCCATTTCGGTTGTTGATTTTCATTCATACTGTTTTTGTTTTCCTGGTACGCTTGTAAAAATACGAATAAATCTATATGTATTGTTACCTTTTCCGGAGAACTTGAGAGAACATAATCTGTAATTTGGGTTATATTACCTGTAATTCGTCTACAAAGAATCTCTTTGTGACCAGTTACTTTTGTAGCATGAAAAATAATTAATTGAATAATAGTTTAATATCTTTGAAAAGATTTTTTATTTAGAGCGATTATGGAATACAGATCATTGGGAAATACAGGATTGTCCGTCAGTGCTATCTCGTTGGGATGCGAAGGTTTTATGGGGCAGACGGAAGAACAGGTTCGTGACGGAATAGATTTTGCCATCGATAAAGGCATTAATTTTATCGATATATATAGTTCTAATCCGGATCTGCGGAGCAATATCGGCAAGGCGCTGACTGGTCGTCGCGAACAGTTTATCATCCAGGGACATTTGTGTACGGCCTGGGAAGACGGACAATACCTTCGTACCCGTGATGTGGAAAAAGCGAAGACCTCTTTCAACGACCAGTTGATACAATTGAATACGGATTACCTGGATGTCGGAATGATCCATTATATAGATGCCGAGCAGGACTTCCAGGAAGTGTTCAACGGCCCTGTCATCCGACTGGCTTTACAATTGAAAAAAGAAGGTCGGATACGTCATCTCGGAGTGAGTAGCCATAATCCTGTGATAGCACGTAAAATCGTAGAAACCGGTCTGATCGATGTTCTGCTTTTTTCTATCAATCCTTGTTATGACATGCAACCGGCCAGTGAAGATATTGAGGATCTATGGGCTGACCAAAACTATGCCCATGCTTTGCATAATATAGATCCCGACCGGGAAAAACTCTATGAGTTATGCGAACAGAGAGGCGTAGGAATAGATGTTATGAAAGTGTATGGCGGGGGAGACTTATTAAGTGAAATAAATTCTCCATTCGGAATAGCTATGACCCCTGTGCAATGTATTGAATATGCCCTGACGCGTCCCGGTGTCGCTGCGGTGATGATCGGAT
Organism: Parabacteroides leei; assembly: GCF_023369805.1. Lineage (NCBI taxonomy): Bacteria > Pseudomonadati > Bacteroidota > Bacteroidia > Bacteroidales > Tannerellaceae > Parabacteroides > Parabacteroides leei. The sequence goes on along the minus strand of NZ_JAMBQG010000008.1, from coordinate 80,914 downwards.
GTAAAAATAAGGAAGAGATACAGGCTGCAGTAAATTGGTGCAGTGCTACAAAAGTAGAGAAAGATTATGCGTCGGTTATGGCAGGAATGGAAAAATTCAGCTGGCAGGGGCATTGCATGTATTGTGGTCATTGTGCTCCATGTTCTGTCGGGATAGACGTAGCCAGTGTCAATAAATATTACAATCTGACCATCGCACAAAATGATATACCGGAAACGGTACGGGAACATTATAAGGTTCTTACGCATCATGCCTCTGAGTGTATCGCTTGCGGACAATGTGAAACGAATTGTCCTTTCGGAGTTGCCATCATCGAACAGATGGAAAAGGCGGCTGAACGTTTCGGATATTAACCTCTCATTCGAATCTTTGATAAATACAGCAATTCCTGATATTCATCTTTGAATAATAGCCGGGTAAGCAGAATTTCTAATAAACGGGCAACTTCCTACGGTGTAATGCAACAGAAGCTGCAAAGAACGAAAAGAATAATACGTATGTGTTTCATAAATATAAAATGAATAACTTTTATACCGCAAGGCTTTCTTTTATTTCCAACTGATAAGCTCTTCCTCTGTCGGTCGTTATTTTTAGATTGCTGTTATCCTCCACCAACGGACGCAGGCGGCGGATCAAAGTGTTCAGCGTTTCGTCGGCATTGTTTTTACCCGGCCATAGCGTATCACAGATATCTGCTCTGGGCAGGATATGAGAGGAGGAAAGGAAAAACATTTCCATGATCTTATATTGTTGCGGAGTAAGTTTCAATTTCTCCCGGTCTTCTTTATAGAAGCAGGCATGGTGACAAGAAAATGTAAGATTACCGAAAACCAGAGTTTTCTCTTCTTGTGGCAGACTTGTGCTTCTGCGACGAAATAAAAAGATAGAAAGGGCTCCGGATAAGATAGCAGCTATCAGTAGTACTAAAGGAATCCGTTTGTCTGTAAGTGCCAGAATATCCTTAGTCGAATAATTGATATATCCTTGAAAAGAAATTCCTAATTCTTCCTGTGGTGCTTCGGGGAAATTTAAATTAGCGCTCAGCCAGATAACGGTATCGCTTTCCAGGTAATTCTGTGTCTGATCTTTTTCAAGAGTTACGTATGCGATAGATTTATCCGTCGCTTTTTTATTTTTTACGTGAACGATAATACCGCTTTTCTCTTTCAGTTGTTCAAACTTCAATGCTTCGGCAAAATCTTTATTATAACTCTCGATAGAAACCGGATTTCCGAAAAGGGCAGACAAGCGTGAATAAGTCTTGAGTGTATCCTGATTCATCCATTGTTCAGAATTTTGCATAATGGTCTGTTGCAATGCCTGGTTCAGATCCGAAACGATTGCTTTCTGTGTTTCCGAATAATTGTGAAAGCCGAAACTGAATGATAGTACAAGCATGCAGGCTGTAAAAATAACCGATAGATTTGCTGCTAACCGTGTGTTCATCGTTTTTCTTTTATTAACGCCCGAAGATAAGAATTTATTGTAAGATTCGGATAAATAAAAATTAGTACCTTTGTATTCCTAAAAAGAGAAGGTACGTGGAAAAATATCTGGATCAACTGAATGATAGTCAGCGCGAAGCTGTTATATATAACGAGGGCCCGTCGCTGGTGATTGCCGGCGCCGGTTCCGGTAAGACAAGAGTACTTACTTATAAGATTGCTTATCTGGCACATTTGGGGTTGCCACCTCAAAGTATTCTGGCACTTACTTTTACCAATAAAGCGGCACGTGAAATGAAAGAACGTATTGCCAGGATAACCGGTGACCAGACGGCACGCCGGTTGTGGATGGGAACGTTCCACTCGATCTTTTCACGTATTCTTCGCTATGAAGCAGAACATATCGGTTATCCTTCCAATTTCACGATTTACGATGCTGCCGATTCGAAAAGTTTATTGAAGGCAATTATCAAAGAGATGCAGTTGGACGATAAAGTATATCGTATCGGAATGATACAAAGCCGTATTTCGAATGCTAAGAATGCGTTGGTTACCTGGAAGGCTTACGAACAGTCCAAGGAGTTGATGCAACATGATATAGATTCGAAAGTCCCTTTGTTGCGTGAAATATATAAACGTTATCAGAATCGTTGCCTGCAGGCAGGAGCGATGGATTTCGACGATTTGTTGCTTCAAACGAATATCCTGTTCCGCGATCATCCGCAGGTATTGGATAAATACCGTAGCTTTTTTCAGTTCGTATTGGTCGACGAGTATCAGGATACCAATTTTGCCCAACATTTGATCGTCCAGAAGCTTTGTGAGCAACACCGCCGTATTTGTGTGGTGGGAGATGATGCACAGAGTATCTACTCTTTCCGTGGAGCCAATATCGATAATATCCTGCAATTCAAAAATCAATATCCGGGTTGCCGTATCTTTAAACTGGAACGTAATTATCGTTCTACGCAGAATATTGTGAATGCGGCGAACAGCCTAATTCATAAAAATAAAGAACAGATATTCAAGAATGTGTATTCGGAGAAAGAACAGGGAAATAAAGTCCGTGTTTCTTCTTCCTATTCGGATTATGAAGAAGGATACGCTGTGGCTGCTATGATCAATGAAATGCGGATGCGCAAGGATTATGATTATTCTGAATTTGCCATCCTGTACCGGACAAATGCCCAATCACGTATTCTGGAAGAGGCGCTTCGCAAAAGAGGAATACCTTATAAAATATATGGCGGTCTGTCTTTCTATCAGCGTAAAGAGGTAAAAGATATTATCTCTTATCTGCGTCTGATCGTTAATCCGCATGATGAAGAAGCTTTTAAGCGGGTTATCAATTATCCTTCACGTGGTATCGGTGATACGACTGTCGGCAAATTGGTTAGTGCTGCTACAGAAAATAATGTCAGCCTCTGGACAGTATTGAATGCTCCCATCGATTACAGTTTGCAGATCAATAGCGGTACAGCCAAAAGATTAAGTGATTTCCGCGAAATGATCGAACGGTTCATTGAACAGAATACTCGTTTGTCTGCCGAAGAAATGGCTGCTATGGTAGTCAAGGAGAGCGGAATTGTCAGTACACTTTTTCAGGATCGTTCGGTGGAAGGGATCAGTAAACAGGAAAACTTACAAGAGTTACTGAAAGGTATTGCAGAGTTTTGTGAACTCCGTCGCGAAGAAGGAATAGAGCAAGTGTCCCTGGCAGATTTCCTTTCTGAAGTTTCCCTGTTGACGGATCAGGATAACGATAAAGATGAACAAGCTAATAAAGTCACTATGATGACTGTTCATGCAGCCAAAGGATTGGAGTTCAGAAATGTTTTTGTGGTAGGCCTGGAAGAAGATCTGTTCCCTTCGCAAATGGCGAAAGATAATCCTCGTGCAGTAGAGGAGGAGCGCCGGTTGTTTTATGTTGCAATTACCCGTGCCGAAGAGAATTGCGTCCTGACCTATGCCAAGAGCCGTTTTCGGAACGGACAGAGTGCCATGTGTTCCCCCAGCCGTTTCCTGAAAGATATCGATGTCCAATTCCTGGAACTTCCGACAGATACGTCGTCAGATACTTTTGCTGCGGCCCGCGAACGGTTTCAGCGTCCGGCATTTGCATCTCCTTTCCAGCAACCACGGGCAGTGGAAAAAGAGGAGCCCTCTTTTGTTTCTCCTATTGCCCAGGCCGCGCAACGTCAACGTCTTACAAAGGTAGAAACAGCAACTTCGGCTCCTACCACGTCTGCAGCACCTTCATCCGACCTTTCCGGTTTATCTGTCGGGGCTAAGGTTCGGCACGATCGTTTCGGTGAAGGCGAGGTTATAGCTATCGAGGGAGATGGAGGCAATGCAAAGGCAACGGTGGCATTCACTCACTTTGGACAAAAACAATTATTATTGAAGTTTGCCCGCTTGACGATAGTAAAATAGGTTCACATTCTAGATACAAGGACGATACACAATCAGGAAGATGGAAGCAGTGAAGGGTGAAACGTAAGAATGTGAGTATCTTCTTCTGTTCAGTATACTGGGATATTCTGAATATAACATTATCTTTGTAATTTATTTACGAATAAAGAAACTAAATGATTAATTTCAACGTAATACCATCTCCATGTTATGTGATGGAAGAGAAGCTGCTCCGTAACAACCTGGCTCTTATCAAGAGCGTAAAGGAACGGGCTGGAGTGAATATAATTCTAGCTTTTAAAGCTTTTGCCCTGTGGAAATCTTTTCCGATCGTCCGCGAATATATACCATATTCGACAGCCAGTTCGAAATTTGAAGCTCAGTTGGCTTTCGAGGAAATGGGAAGTCCGGCACATACTTATTCACCGGCTTATACGGAAGCAGATTTTCCTGCTATACTAAAGTACAGTAGTCATATCACATTTAATTCATTATCGCAGTTTGAGCGGTTTTATCCGATGGTGCAAGCAGACGGAAACCGTATCTCATGCGGCTTACGTATTAACCCGGAGTATTCGGATGTAGAAACCGATCTGTATAACCCCTGTGCACCCGGTTCGAGGATGGGAATTATTGCCGACCTGTTAGGCGACAAATTGCCGGAAGGGGTAGAAGGGTTACATTTTCATACGTTATGTGAGTCTACTTCATTTGATCTGGAGAAAACATTATCGGAAGTCGAGAAACGCTTCGGCCGTTTTTTACCGCATATCAAATGGTTGAATATGGGAGGCGGACATTTAATGACACGGAAAGGATATGATATCGAACATTTAATATCATTACTTCAATCATTCAAGGCTAAGTATCCTGATTTGGAATTGATTATGGAGCCGGGAAGCGCTTTCGCATGGCAGACCGGGTTCTTGTTGACCACCGTGGTGGACATCGTAGAAAATCATGGGATAAAAACAGCCATTATAGATGCTTCATTTACCTGCCATATGCCGGATTGCCTGGAAATGCCTTATAAGCCGGTTATTCGTAATGCAACCGATAAGATGGAAGGAAAGCCGACTTACCGTATTGGGGGAAATAGCTGCCTGAGTGGCGACTATATGGGGGATTGGTCGTTTGACGAACCTCTGAAAGTCGGAGATAAGATCATTTTTGAAGATATGATTCATTATACCATCGTGAAGACTTCGATGTTTAACGGAATACCGCATCCGTCACTGGCTCTTTGGAGTAAAGACGATGAATTGGTACTTTATCGGACGTTCGGCTACGAAGACTATAAAGGAAGAAACGGCTGAGTTGACAGATGTTTTTAAATAACTTTCCACTGTCAACTGTCAACTGTCAACTAAAAAAGTTGTAACTTAGCAGCCTCATTCTAAGCAGAAATAAATTAAGCGGATTTAATATATGGGTATTTTTAGCTTTTTCAGTAAAGAAAAAAAAGAAACTTTAGACAAAGGGTTATCTAAGACAAAAGAAAATGTATTTTCTAAACTTACCAGGGCTATTGCCGGAAAGAGTAAGGTAGATGATGAAGTATTGGATAACCTGGAAGAGGTACTTATTACTTCCGATGTCGGTGTAGATACTACGTTGAAGATTATCGAACGTATCGAAAAGCGTGTAGCCCGGGATAAGTACGTCACTACTCAGGAACTCACCACCTTGCTGCGTGACGAGATTGCGACATTACTTACCGAAAACAACACGGAAGATGCTGAAAGCTTTATTGTCCCGGAAGATAAGAAGCCCTATGTTATCATGGTTGTCGGTGTGAACGGAGTAGGTAAAACAACTACAATCGGTAAACTGGCATATCAATTCAAGAAAGCCGGTAAAACTGTTTACCTGGGTGCTGCCGATACATTCCGTGCAGCCGCAGTTGAACAGTTGGTGATCTGGAGTGAACGTGTAGGTGTTCCTATTGTAAAGCAGAAAATGGGTTCCGATCCGGCTTCTGTGGCATTCGACACACTTAGTTCTGCCAAGGCAAATGATGCCGACGTTGTAATTATCGATACAGCCGGTCGTTTGCATAATAAAATAAACCTGATGAATGAACTTACCAAGATAAAGAACGTGATGAAAAAGGTTATTCCTGATGCTCCTCACGAAGTTTTGCTGGTATTGGACGGTTCAACAGGACAGAATGCCTTTGAACAAGCTAAACAATTTACTGCAGCTACCGAAGTGAATGCATTGGCTGTCACTAAATTGGATGGAACAGCTAAAGGTGGTGTCGTGATCGGTATTTCCGACCACTTCCGTATTCCGGTAAAATATATCGGTTTGGGTGAAGGCATTGAAGATTTGCAGGTCTTTAACAAGAAGGAATTTGTAAATTCATTATTTGGAGAATAATATTTAAGAGTAACTTTTCCCCTCTTGAGAGGGGGCAGGGTGTGTGTGATAATAGTGTGTTTGATACTGATTTACACACCCCTTCCCCCTCTCAAGAGGGGAATTAGTTACTCTTTGTTCGTAATAGATAAGATGAGAAAAAATAAAGTAGATATTATCACGCTGGGCTGTTCGAAAAACCTGGTCGACTCGGAGCAGTTGATGCGTCAGTTTGTCGCAAACGGCTATACCGTTGAACATGACCCACATAAGATAAACGGAGAGATCGTTGTAGTGAATACCTGCGGTTTCATCGGTGATGCCCAGGAAGAATCGATCAATATGATCCTGGAATTGGGTGAAGCTAAGAAGAAAGGAAAGATAGGTCAATTATATGTGATGGGATGTCTTACCGAGCGTTTCCTGGAAGAAATGAAGCAGGAGTTACCCGAAGTAGACCATTTTTACGGAAAGTTCAACTGGAAGGAACTCATATCCGATATCGGCAAATCCTATCATCGTGAATTAGCTTCCGACCGTGTGTTGACCACCCCGAAACATTATGCTTTCCTGAAAATTGCAGAAGGATGTAATCGTACCTGTTCCTACTGTGCCATTCCTATTAGTACCGGACACTATCAATCCATCCCGATGGAACAGATAGAAGAGGAGGTGCGTCTGCTTGTTGCACAAGGAGTAAAGGAATTTCAGGTTATTGCCCAGGATCTGACTTATTACGGGTTGGATATATATAAAAGATATGCATTACCCGAACTGGTTGAACGTATTTCGGATATTCCCGGAGTAGAATGGATTCGTTTGCATTATGGTTATCCTTCCCATTTCCCTTATGATCTGTTGCGGGTAATGCGTGAGCGTGATAATGTTTGTAAATATCTGGATATCGCTTTGCAGCATATCAGCGACAATATGTTACAGAAGATGCGTCGTAATATCACGAAGGAAGAAACATACGCATTGATTGAACGTATCCGGAAAGAAGTTCCGGGCATCCATCTCCGAACGACATTAATGGTGGGACATCCGGGTGAAACGGAGCAGGACTTCGAGGAATTGGTCGAATTTGTAAAGAAAGTGCGTTTCGAACGTATGGGTGCTTTTGCTTACAGTCATGAAGAGGGTACTTATTCATTCAAGAATTATACGGATGATATTCCTGATGAAGTTAAACAGGAACGTTTAGACTACCTGATGCGGATACAGGAAAGGATCTCTAACGAGATAAATGAGGCCAAAGTAGGCCAAACCTTTAAAATTATAATCGACCGGGAGGAAGAAGATTGTTATATCGGACGTACCGAATTCGACTCTCCGGAGGTCGATCCGGAAGTTGTTGTTTTTAAACAACTATCGCTAAATCCAGGAGAGTTTTATAACGTAAATATCGAAGAATCACAGGCTTTTGACCTTTACGGAAAAGTGTTTCTTTGATATAAAAACCATTAATAAGTTTGTCTGTTTACAAAAAAATAACTAATATCGCTGCTGAATCTATTGATGAGGTAAGTATGAAAAACAAGGAGCTAATAACAGAGTTGTCCGCAAAACTGGGGTGGACTGCACAGGAAGTAACCGAAATGCTGTCTGCTTTTAGCTCTGTGGTTGGTTCGAAACTGGTAGATAATGATGCTATTTATTTGCAAGGATTAGGCCTGTTTGAAATAAAGAAGAAGGCTGAACGTATCTCTGTCAATCCGGCAAATGGAAAGCGTTATCTGGTACCACCCAAGCTCGTTCCGGTATTTAAACCGGGAGCTACTATCAAATCTAAACTAAAAGAATTAAGCGACAATGAATAGTCGGCTGACAATACAGGATCTGGCTGCTTTATTAGCGGAACGTACAGGGAAGGACAGAAACAGTGCAGAACAGTTTCTAAGAGAATTTATTGCAATCGTTTCAAAAGGAGTCTTTACCGATAAGATTGCTAAAGTGAAGGGACTTGGTTCCTTTAAAGTAGTTTTGGTAGAGAAGCGGGAAAGCATTCATGTGAATACAGGAGAACGCTTTTTGATTCCTGCACATTATAAGTTCTCTTTTCTTCCTGATAAGGAGTTGCGCGAATTAGTAAATAAGCCATTTTCATTCTTTGAGACGACCGAGTTGAATGAAAACATAGATTTTACAGATCTGGATGTGTCAGCGGAGATAGAAGAGAAAGAAGCCGAAGATGAATCGGTAGAGGATATTATCCCGGAAAACATCCTGTCTGTTGAAAAGCCGGAAATACAATCCATCCCGGAAAACACAGATGATAATAAGGAAGAAATAGCTGAATCACCGGAAGCTCCGGAGTCGCCAGAAGAAGAAATTCAGTCGGAAGACATTTCGGATACCGAATCGGAGCCACCATTCGAAAACGAATCTTCGCCATCTGAAGTAGTAGAGCCTACCGGAGAAGAATCGGTTGAGGAATCAATAGAAGAGTCAACAGAGGAAGTGAAAGAAGAAAGCAGGCCAATTCCTTTGGCAAAAGATTTTCCTGATACCGATTATCAGTTTGACGATGAAGAACCGTCTGCTTCACCTTGGATAAAAGGATTGGTGGCAGTTGGTATTATTGCCATTATTGTAGCCGGTAGTACACTGCTGTATCTTAACCGGAGTTTTTTCCTAGGGCCTGAAATACCGACGAAAGCGTTAACCGGTAGATCTTTACCTGACCAGGCAGTTGCTTCGGTCGATACGCTTCTGGAACCGGAACTTAATACAGGAATCGAGGAAGACAAAGATACTATCACAGCCGAATTACCAGCAATAGCTCCCGAAGTACCGGTAGAAACACCGGAAGTATTGGCGAAAGTAAAAATAGAAACAGGTAGCCGTTTAACCCTGATCTCCCTCGAATATTACGGTAGTAAAATATTCTGGGTCTATCTGTATGACTACAATAAAGCCGCCATAAAAGACCCTAATAACATACCGGTCGGTACTGAAATCCTGGTACCAGCTCCGAGACTGTATGGCATCGATAAACATAGTCGTGCTTCAATAGACAAAGCCGCAGCACGCCAGACGGAAATACTGGCTGGAAATTTGTAACAAAACTCCATTCTTTTAAGTAAAATAAAACAAAATAGTTGTTGTTGGGTTAGTATTATTTAACTGCAAAAGTGAAGAATACGAATTTAACATTTCTAATTTTGTGCAGCTATAAAAACAAGCAAGAAACAATAATAATATAAATAAGAAAATCTATGAGTCAGACAGTAGACATTCGTGAGTTGAACGAGCGAATTGAGAGTAAAAGTTCGTTTGTAAACATGATTACGATGGGCATGGACCAGGTAATTGTTGGACAAAAGCATTTGGTTGAATCATTAATGATTGGTCTGCTTTCCGACGGGCATATCCTGCTTGAAGGGGTTCCCGGGTTGGCAAAGACGCTTGCCATTAAAACATTGGCGTCGCTGATCGATGCCAAATACAGTCGTATACAGTTTACCCCGGACTTACTGCCGGCCGATGTGATCGGTACAATGATTTACAGTCAGAAAAGCGAAGAATTTCAGGTAAAACAAGGCCCGGTCTTCGCTAATTTTGTGTTGGCGGATGAAATAAACCGTGCTCCGGCTAAAGTTCAGAGTGCTCTTTTGGAAGCCATGCAGGAACGTCAGGTGACAATCAGTGAAAATACTTATAAATTGCCGGAACCTTTCCTGGTTATGGCAACCCAGAACCCGATCGAGCAGGAAGGTACTTACCCGCTGCCTGAAGCACAGGTCGACCGTTTCATGTTGAAGGTGATTATCAACTATCCGAAGAAAGAAGAAGAAAAGTTGATCATCCGTCAGAATATCTCAGGCGTCAAACCGGATATCAAACCGATCCTGACAAAGAATGAAATACTGGAAGCCCGTAAAGTGGTTCGTGAAGTCTATCTGGACGAAAAGATCGAACGTTATATCGTCGACATCGTATTTGCAACCCGTTTCCCGCAGGAACATGGATTGGCTAACTTGTCGAACATGATCGCTTTCGGTGCATCTCCGCGTGCTTCTATCAACCTGGCACTGGCTGCCCGCGCTTATGCATTTATCAAACGCAGAGGCTATGTGATCCCGGAAGACATCCGTGCCGTATGCCACGACGTGATGCGTCACCGTATCGGTCTGAGCTATGAAGCGGAAGCAAACAACCTGACCTCCGAAGAGGTGATCAGTGAAATCCTTAATAAGGTAGAAGTACCTTAATGCAAAGGTGGAAAAATAATTGTCAGAGCTTTCTGAAAGCTCCATTTCATGAAAAAAATAATTTCAGCATTCTCTGAAATAGTTTTTTTTGAAAGAAAAACCTTTTCAGAACTTTCTGACAGCTTGTTTTCGGGGAAAAAATCTTTTCAGAAGCTTCTGAAATCATATTTTCTTCAAAAAAAACATTTCAGAAGCTTCTGACGGCTTCAAAAGAACGGATTATCCGTTTCAGAAGTTTCTGACGATCCGCCAAATAAGGAATTAATAAAGAATTAAGAGAGCAATGGAAACAAGTGAACTATTAAAAAAAGTTCGTCGAATTGAGATAAAGACTCGTGGCTTGTCGCGCAATATTTTTGCGGGACAATACCATTCGGCTTTCAAAGGCCGTGGTATGGCGTTTAGCGAAGTGCGCGAGTATCAATACGGCGACGATATCCGCGATATCGACTGGAACGTGACCGCCCGCTACGTACGCCCTTATATAAAGGTGTTCGAAGAAGAGCGCGAACTGACCGTGATGTTGCTGATCGACGTATCCGGCAGTAGAGACTTTGGTTCCGTGAACGTAATGAAGAAAGAGGTTATTACGGAGATTGCAGCTACGCTGGCGTTTTCTGCCATACAGAATAATGATAAGATCGGTGTGGTTTTCTTCTCTGATAAGATCGAGAAATTTATTCCGCCTCAGAAGGGGAAAAAACATATTCTTTATATCATTCGCGAACTGATCGACTTCCAGCCTCAGGATACGAAGACCGATGTCAGCCAGGTCTTGAAATTTCTGACTAACGCCATAAAGAAACGTTGTACGACCTTCCTGATATCCGACTTTATCGATAAAGGCGGTTTTAAAGATGCGCTGACAATAGCCAACCGTAAACACGATGTTGTGGCTATTCAGGTGTACGATCGTCGTGAGACAGAACTGCCGTCAGTCGGATTAATGAAAGTGAAGGATGCAGAAACAGGAGCAGAACGCTGGATCGACAGTTCTTCGACCCGTGTACGCGAGGCTTATAAAGAATGGTGGGATCGCCGCCAGGCTGCCATGAACGATTCGTTCAAGAAATGCCGGGTCGACTCCGTTTCTATTCGTACCGAAGATGATTATGTGAAAGCACTGATTGCTCTTTTTGATAAACGTAATTAAGCATGCAAAAGAAATTTATAAATAAAAGCTTTCTGTTCCTTCTCCTGTTTTTGCTGGCAGGAGGGAAGATGTTTGCGCAGCAGACCTTAATCGATGTAAAGGTCGATTCTGCTGCCATTCTGATCGGAGAACAGACTGTTTTACATTTGACGGTTACGACAGACAAGGATAAGCCGGTTCAGATCGTGATACCGGGCGACACACTGATGCGTGGGGTAGAGGTGCTCGAATTTTCGAAGGCCGATTCGTCAGTGATCGAGAACGACCGCCTGTTGATCAAACAGGATATTCTGGTCACTTCTTTCGACTCTTCACTGTATCTGTTGCCCCCGTTCAAAGTGATAGACGGAGCAGATACTATTTATTCGAACCAGATTGCGTTGAAAGTGTCGACCATTCCTGTGAATGTAGACAAACCGGAAGAGTTTTATGATATAAAAGATATCTGGAAACCGCCTTTTGTGCTGGCAGATTATTATCCGATAATCTACGGCATTTTACTGGCTCTTTTCCTGATCTGTGTGATTGCATACATTATCAAGCGCTTGCGTAACAAACAATCCCTTATTCCGTTTAAGAAGCCGGAGCCCAAGCTTCCGCCTCACGAACAGGCTATTAAGGAATTGGATGAGATCAAACAACAGAAGTTGTGGCAGCAAGGCCGTAATAAAGAGTATTACACATTGATCACGGAAACATTGCGTCGTTATATCGTAGAACGTTTCGATATCAACGCAATGGAAATGACTTCCGGTGAAATTCTCGATATTATCCGTAAGCAACATGACGCTGATTCCGTATTTGAAAATCTGAAACAAATATTGAATTTGTCCGATTATGTGAAGTTCGCGAAGATGAACCCGCTGCCGGATGAAAACGACCTGAGTTTGATGAATGCATATCTCTTCATCAACCAGACTAAGATTGAAGAAGTTGTAACTCCGGAAACAGAGGAGAAAGAGGCAACTGATACTAACGATTCAAATATAACAAAAGAATAAAATGGTATTTGCAAATCCTACATATCTGTATTTGTTATTGCTGCTTATCCCGATGATAGGATGGTATATCTGGAAGCTCTGTAAAAGTCAGGCAAGTTTGCAGGTATCATCTTCGGAAGCATTCGATGCACCGGGAACTACTTCCTGGAAGGTGTATCTGAGGCATGTCCCTTTTGTCTTGAGAATGGCGGCAGTTGCAGTACTTATTATCATATTGGCACGTCCGCAGTCTACAAATAGTTGGCAGAATACTTCTACGGAAGGTATCGATATTGTGATGGCGATGGATATCTCGAGCAGTATGCTGGCACAGGACCTGAAGCCGAACCGTCTGGAGGCATCGAAAGATGTGGCTGCTTCTTTCATCAATGGTCGTCCTAACGATAATATCGGATTGGTCGTATTTGCGGCTGAAAGTTTTACGCAATGTCCGCTTACTACCGACCATACCGTGTTGTTGAACCTCTTCAAGGATGTTCAGCCGGGTATTATCCAGGATGGAACAGCGATTGGTTTAGGACTGGCCAATGCGGTGAGCCGTATTAAAGACAGCCAGGCCAAATCGAAAGTGATCATCCTGCTTACCGACGGTGTAAACAATGCCGGTGAAATTGCCCCTGTTACGGCAGCCGAAATTGCCAAGACATTCGGTATCCGTGTGTATGCAATCGGTGTAGGGACAAAGGGCATGGCTCCTTATCCTTTCCAGACAGCATTCGGTATACAGTACCAGGATGTTCCTGTCGAGATCGACGAGCCGACATTAAAGCAGATCGCGGCAACAACCGGCGGACAGTATTTCCGTGCAACGGATAATACCAGCCTGAAGGAGATTTATTCAGAGATCGACAAAATGGAAAAGACCAAGATCAGCGTACAGCAATACAGCAAGAAACAGGAAGAATATAAGAACTGGGCTTTGTTGTTATTCGCGTTGCTTCTGGTTGAGATTTTATTGAGAAATACATTGTTAAGAAATATACCGTAAATATAAAGGCTTATGTTTCGTTTTGCACATCCGGACTTTTTGTACTTGCTTTTTATCCTTCCGGTACTCATTGCATTCTATGTGTATGCAATGATCCTGAAGAAAAAGGCAATAAAGAAATATGGTAATCCCGAATTGCTGGCAGAGTTGATGCCGGAGGTATCTCCGAAACGCCAGCATCTGAAGTTTTGGCTATTGTTCGGAGCCATTACAATGGTTATCTTTGTTATTGCGGGTCCGCAATTTGGTTCTAAACTGGAAACCGTAAAACGTCAGGGCGTGGAAATAATGGTTTGTCTGGACGTATCCAATTCGATGTTGGCCGAAGATGTTTCGCCCAACCGCTTGGAAAAGGCAAAACAGATGTTATCAAGACTGACGGATGGATTTAAAGATGACAAGATGGGGCTGATCGTTTTTGCAGGTGATGCATTTACCCAGTTACCGATCACTTCCGATTATATTTCGGCGAAGATGTTCCTGTCATCCATCAACCCGTCGATGGTTTCGACACAGGGCACGGCTATCGGTTCTGCCATTAATCTGGCTATGCGCTCGTTTACTCCGAGCGAAACATCGGATAAAGCAATTATCTTGATAACCGACGGTGAGAACCATGAGGGCGATGCCGTAAAAGCGGCTGCCGCTGCTGCGGAAAAAAATATTCATGTCAACATTGTCGGTATGGGCGACCCTAAAGGTTCGCCTATTCCGGTAGGAGCCAACAACTATATGAAAGATAAAGACGGCAATGTCGTTATCACTAAGTTGAGCGAAGAAATGTGTCAGGAGATTGCTGCGGCAGGACACGGTATGTATGTCCGTGCCGACAACACGAACTCTGCATTGAAAGCATTGCAGACGGAGATAGAGAAGATGAATAAGTCGGAATTAGACAGTAAAGTATATTCCGAATATAACGAACAATTTCAGACTTTGGCATGGATCGCACTGATCCTGCTGATTGCTGACTTCCTTACATTAGACAGGAAGAACCGTATTTTCAGAAAAGTAAAATTGTTCTCTTAATTCAATGGATAAGATGAGACGTATACGAAAATCAATGATATGGATGGGAGCGCTTCTGTTTTGCTCAGGAGCAGTGTTTGCCCAGAAGGCTGAACGTAAAAATGTACGTGCGGGTAATAAGTTGTACACCGAGGAAAAATTTACCGAATCGGAAATCGCTTACCGCAAAAGCCTGGAAGTAAATCCCCGTTCCGTTGAAGGTACTTACAATTTAGGAAACTCTTTATATAAGCAGAAGAAGTTTCCGGAAGCTGCTGAGCAATATCAATTGTTGACCGGTCAGGCAGAAAAGATGGTTGAAACCGAAGAGGGAAAAGCCCGTCTTGCCAGCGTGTTCCATAACCTGGGAGATATCAGTATGCAGAGCAAGGAATATCAGAAGAGTGTGGAAGCATTCAAACAATCCTTGCGTCTGAATCCGAAAGATGACGAGACGCGTTATAATCTGGCTTTGGCCCAGAAGTTGCTGGAAAATCAACAAAACGAAAACCAGGATCAAAATCAGGATCAGCAGAATCAGGATAAAAAAGAAGACCAGGAAAATAAAGACGATCAGCAGCAGCAACAACAACAGCAGCAGCAAGACGACAAGAAAGAAGATAAGACTCAGCAGGAACAACAACAGAACGAACAGATGAGTCAGGATAATGCGCAGCAAATGTTGGATGCCTTCCTACAAGATGAAAAGAATACACAGGAAAAGGTAAAGAAGGCTCAGGCTGAACAACAACAACGTCGTAAGACAGATAAAGAATGGTAATTTGGATACTGAAAACAGAAAAAACAACAATATAATGAGAAGATTAGCTTTCTTATTCGTTCTCTTTCTCACAGCAGGAGTGATGTCAAAGGCCGCCGGTAACGTGACCTTTAAGGCTGTTGCTCCGAATGCTGTCGTGATGGGGCAACAATTCAGATTAGCGTATACTGTAAACGCAGAGGCGAAAGCCAGTGACTTGCGTGTGCCGGAACTTCCGGATTTTGATGTACTGATGGGACCTTCTTTGGCTACAAGTTCAAGTACTCAGATTATTAATGGAAATGTATCATCAGAAGTCGCTTATACATTTACTTATATTCTGATGCCGAAGAAAGAGGGTACGTTTAATATCGAACCGGCTTCGATCAAGGTAAAAGGTGCTAATTATACATCCAATGCATTAGCAATTAAAGTACTTCCGCCGGATAAAGCAGCCGAAGCTGATGGAGGAAATGGCGGACAGGCTGCTTCTATCGGTAAGGATGATTATTTTGTAAGGATGGAAGTCTCCAACCGGAATGTATACGAACAGGAAGGTTTCCTGGTGACATTTAAATTATATGCTGCCCGGATGTGTAGTATGACGAGTGCCAAGTTCCCCGAATTTGAAGGTTTTCTTGCTCAGGAAATAGAACAGCCCGATCCACAATGGTCGCAGGATCATTACAATGGCCGCAATTATTTTACTGTTGTTCTGAAACAGACGGTTCTTTATCCGCAACGTGCAGGCAAAATTACCATAGAGAGCGGTAAATTCGATGCTGTAATCAGTGTCCCGACGCAACGGAAAGTACGTAGTATTTTTGATGAATTCAGGGATATGTATGATAATGTTCAGAAGACGCTGGTGTCGAATCCTGCAACGATCGATGTGAAACCGTTGCCATCCGGTAAACCGGCTTCATTCTCGGGTGCGGTTGGTAATTTCAACATGACATCCGATATCAATTCGACAAACGTAAAAACGAATGATGCTGTTACCATTAAGTTAAAGATCTCAGGTAATGGAAATATCAAACTGATCAAGAATCCGGAAGTTGTTTTCCCTAACGATTTTGATATTTTCGACCCGAAGGTAGAGACTGACACTAAGACTACGGAAGCTGGCGTGAGCGGAAGCAAAACGATCGAATACATGGCTATTCCCCGTTATGCAGGTGATTTCGAAATACCGGCTATTTCTTTCTCTTATTTCGATCCGAAGTCGGGAACTTATAAGACACTGAAATCCGAACCTTATAAACTGCATGTAGAGCAAGGTAAGGAGGGAAGCGGTTCTTCTCCGGCTGTATCTAATTTCAGTAATCGGGAAAGTGTGAAATATCTGGGTAAAGATATCCGCTACCTAAAGGTGAAGGACTTTAACTTCATTGCCAATAACGATATTTTCTTCGGTTCTTTCATGTATTACATGTGTTATATCGTACCGGGTATATTGTTTATCGTTTTCTTCTTTATCTATCGCAAGCAGGTAAAAGAAAACTCTAATATAGCGTTGGTTAGAACTAAGAAAGCGAACAAGATTGCCGTAAGGAGATTGAAAAATGCCGGTAAGCTGATGAAGGAAAACAAAAAGGAAGAATTCTACGATGAAGTTCTCCGCGCTTTGTGGGGTTATTTGAGTGATAAGCTGAATATCCCGCAGGCTAGTCTTACTAAAGACAATGTGGAAACCGAACTGTCGAAATATGGTGTAGACGATACGCTGACGAATGAGTTCATGGATATCCTGAATACTTGTGAGTTTGCCCGTTATGCTCCGGCACAGGCTTCTGATGCTATGGATAAATTATATGAATTAACCGTAGACGCCATTGGTAAGATGGAGAATACAATTAAAAAGCAATAAGATGAAGACGAATATAAATATGAAAAAGATATTGTTTTTCCTATTGATTCAGTGTCTGGCATGGACTGCTTACGCACAGGATGCGGTAATCAAAGAAGCTGAAACTGCATATACCAAGGAAGATTATGGGAAAGCGATTGAATTGTATGAGGGCCTATTGAAAAGTAACGGAGATTCTCCTGAAATATATTATAATCTGGGGAATGCCTATTATAAAGCCGGTAAGACTGCTTCTGCAATTCTGAATTACGAACGGGCATTGGTGCTTGATCCGGGTGACAGCGATGTCCGCTTCAACCTGCAAATGGCTCGTCAGAAGACTGTCGATAAGATCGAACCTGTCGATGGCTTTTTCCTGGCAAGATGGTTTGACTCGGTTCAGAATATGGGAGCAGCCGATTCATGGGCTAAAATGGGAATAGTCTGTTTTATTCTGTTCATTGGTTGTTTGATCCTATTCTTCTTTTCAAAACAGATCCATTTGAAGAAAGCTGGTTTTTATGTAGGATTACTTCTGCTGTTCTGCGTAATCATGACGAACATCTTTGCTGCCAATCAGAAAGCAGAATTAGTAAACCGTTCGTATGCGATCGTATTTGCTCCTACAGTAACTGTGAAAAGTTCTCCTGATGCCAGTGGAACAGATTTGTTCGTATTGCATGAAGGAACTAGAGTTTCGGTTAAAAGTAAGTTAGGTGATTGGAGTGAAATCGCGTTGGAAGACGGAAATGTTGGTTGGATGCCAACCAAAGACATTGAAATAATCTGATGGTAGAAAAAATATTAGTTTACGAACGAGATTTGTTCTTTATGCTTAACGGCAGCGATTCTCCTTTCCTTGACCGCTTCATGTGGTTGTATTCCGGAAAGGCAGTATGGCTGCCGTTAGCTGCTTTTATACTGATTGTATTACTGTATAAGAAGAAGTGGCGGGAATCTATTCTGATTTTGCTGGCGATCGTACTTGTTATAACCTTTTGTGATCAGTTCGCATCACATGTGTGTAAGCCTATTTTTACCCGTTTCCGTCCTACGCATCATCCGGACTTTATGGATCAGGTAAAAACTGTATTCGATTATCGTGGTGGAAAATATGGCTTTATATCCAGCCATGCAGCCAATGCTTTTGGTTTTGCCACTTTTATGTCATTGCTTTTCCGCTACCGCTTATTTACATGGACTATCTTCCTGTGGGCTGCATTGACTGCTTATACACGGGTTTATCTTGGAGTCCATTTTATTTCAGATATTGTACCGGGAGCCATTGCCGGTGTATTCTTCGGATGGCTGGTGTATTGGTTATATATAAAAGCTCGTGCATTTGTTCCCGGAACAAGCGGGGAGGCAAGTACTTTGTATTCGGATAAGCAGAAACGTATTATTGTTTATGCCATCTTTATTGCAGTTTTACTGATTGCGGTGTTTAATGTACCTTTAGTCGGTTGCCTAAGATAAGAAACAGTTTTCAAATAATAATGAAGCCGCGGATAAATCGTTTTTGATAATTTATCCGCGGCTTTTTATTCAGAATAGTTTAATTCTGTTTTCCTGTATTTTTATGAATGCATTACCAATAACGGAGTATCAGTATGGAACAACATTTTACGTGCGATAGACGGATTAAACATTCTGGCCAGGATATTCCGGCGATAGGTACTTAATGCAATGACATCGATCTGTTTGTCGCGTACAAATTTTTCGATAGCCAGCAACAAGTCACCATCTGCTAAAACGGTATGGCTGATATTCGCTTCGGGATATTGTTTTTTGAAATACTCGTTTACACCGGTCAGGCGAATTTCATTCCATTCGTCTTTGCTTGTCGAGATATTGAATAAATGGATATTAATGTCGTATCCTTTTATTATTTCCATGAACTCGTCGAATGCAACCAGGTCACGTTGGTTGAATGAGGTAGCGAAAGCAATGTTCTTTGCGTCACTTAGATCATTAAAACGTATATTTTCCGGAACAGCCAGTACCGGAACCTTGTTGACCTCGATCACCTCTCCAGTTACACTACCGATCAGATCCATATCTTTCTGACTCTTACCACGAGTACCCATAACGATCAAGGTCGGGTGATATTCTTTGCAGTAGGCAATGATCTCTTCTTCCGGCAATCCTTCACGAAGCACATAATTATACTTCACTTTGGGTAATTCTCCGGTCTGTATTTTGCGGTTGATCATTGTACAGATATTTTCCATATCGATCTGAACACGTTTCAATACGTTTTGTACGGATTCCTCTTCATTCACCTGATAAGCCAACGTATCACCCATAGGAATAGCCGATGGGAAATAAGGGCTAAAATAAGCGTGCATGATCATCACCTCGGCACCAGCCTGATGGGCATAATTAATACCCAGTTCACAAGCCTTGATCGAATAGTCGGAGAAGTCGACCGGAATCAGAATCTTTTTAGTCTGCGGGGTTGTAGATTCTTCTTCCGCGTCTTCGCTAAGCCATTTACTATCCTCAATAATACGCAAAGCATGAGGCAGGTCGCTTTCCTTAATTCTCACACGTACACCGGCCGATACGACGGGTTGGATCTGGTTTACATTATGTATATAGACTTCGATCCCTTCTGTTTCAAGTATCGTCTTAAGAATTTGTGCTTTCTCAAACGTGTGAATAGCTAATGTTACTAGTTTATCTTCCATAATTCGTGCGTTTTATAAATTAAACAATTGGAAAATACGAAATGTTGCTAAATAAAAAATCCCACAGCGTTTTTCTTTCGTTTGCTATGGGATTTTTTTTGCTTTGAATTTCTTTACGCTTCTTGTGCTTCAGATACGTCCTGTACTTCGGCGAGTATCTGTAAAGCACGTTCAAATATCGTCGTGTCATCTAATACGACAAGGCCACCATCTGGACCTGGTTCGATATGTATCCCACAGCTTTTACCGTCCTTATAATTATATCCACCAAAATAATTACGAACAGTTTCTACTGATATACCCAACTCATCTGCAATGCGATGAGTACTTCCGTCAGGCAGACGGTCTTTCAGTCTGCGCAATTCATTAAAAGTGATTGTCTTTGTCATGGTTCCCTTATTTTGAAGGTTAATACTTCGGTTAATTATTTATGCCACTAACTTAGGCAATATCTACCAAGAGGACAAATTATTTAGTTAAAATAAACCGAAAATGAATATGCTTTACGACATGTATCCGATTGCAGACAAAATAAAATATAACTTGGCAGATACATTTTTCTTGCATATAATATAATTATTTATACTTTTGTGGCTCAATATAACAATAAAAGCATAAAAGTAAAATGAAAGAATTAGTAGAAAAAATCAATGTGGCAATTGAAGAGTTCAGTACAAATGCTAAAGCTCAGGTAGAAAACGGTAACAAGGCTGCGGGTACTCGTGCTCGTAAAGCATCTCTGGAACTGGAAAAATTATTGAAAGAATTTAGAAAAGCATCTATCGAAGCTTCTAAGTAATAAAACTTATTAAGTAAAAGGAAAGGTGATTAGCCGGCATCGGCTAATCACCTTTTTATTTTGTGGAAATTGTGAGTCAATGTTTACTGGTAGCTTCTCCTATAATATTGACCAATAGATCTTGCATCTTCATTATGGTCGGATTATCATCCAACCCATATTGGCCGGCTATAGACTTCATGCTGATGAATGCAGCCCAGACGTCTCCATGAGCATCCTGCCATACAGATATTTTTAACGGGAGTTCAATAGATATCTCCGGATTTTCCTGCATCAACAGGGTTCCTGCCTTGGGTGAACCAAAAACAATTACTTTATTAGGCATTAATGCCAGGCCACTTTCCCTGGCATTTTGGCTATGATCGAATAAGGCAAAAACCTGTATATCTCTTTCCTTAAGATTAGTCTCTATTCTGCTGACTGTCTCGTCTACGCTAAACTGACTTTTACTTTTTACCAACATACTTATTTCTTTTTTTTGAGCGAATATCATAATCGACATCAGTAATCCTGATAGAATAAATATATAACGTTTCATAAGTCCGATTTGTTTGAGGTTTTAATACGTCGTAAAGTTCCGTATTTCATTTCATGTAAGAAATAGCAATATTACCGGAAATGATATCAATTTTCCTAAAATGTATATGAAATACCGGATTCTGATGAACAATGTTAAGCTTATATTGTTAAGTGATAAGATAATACAATAATTAATCAATCTAAAATAAGAAAGGCTTATGATACCTAACACTGAACTGGAAAATGGTAAAGTTGAATTAATCCGTGAAATACTTGATATCAAAGATATCCATGATATTGACTTGTTGAATGAGTTTAGTCAGGAGATCAATAATTCTCTTAATGCACAGAACGTAAATAGGGATATGGAAGACGAGAAGTAAAAGTAAAGCATAACGTTTTTATTGTTATAACAGAGCAGCGGAGTATACTTTCGATGAAGTATACTCCGCTGTTTTTGTTATCTCTTCCAATCTCTATACAACAACCACAAGGAAATCACCCTCTGTTAATGTGCGTAAAAAAGAAAGAGATAATGATATAAACAGACATAAAAACGAAAAAACAGAAAATGAAGCTAATAAATGAGAATCAACGACTGATAAAAAAAGAATCTGTCTCTTTATTCCCAAGAAAGAGACAGGCGGTCAGATTGCTTGATTTTTATTCGATTTCGAGGGCTAAAGTAGCAACTTTTAACGAGTAAGGCAAGTTTTTGGTGACATTTTGATTAGAATTCAAAAATATTAAAGTTACGCCATCCTCCGGAGCGTAAGCGATCATTGACAAACTACATTATTTAAATCACTGGTATACAGCGATTAATAAGAAGCCATCAGTCCCCTGTCTCTTTCTTGGGAATAAAGAGACAATCGAAACGGTCGGATTTAACATAAATGATGTAGTTAAAAAATGATATGAGGATGGCAAGTATAGAACGAAAATTAGAAACGAAAGGAGTCATTATGGTACTCTTAACACTAGGATTAATGAACATAGGTTGCGAGGATAAAATCGACAGTCCGGTGGTCAATCCCTCGGAGGGAAAGACTGTCGAGGTAGCGCTGAATATCGGCTTTGCTGATGAAACAGACGGCTATGAACTGTCCGCATCAACCAAAGCACTATCCAGAGAGGATGGAATTTTCAACGTGGAATTGACTCCGACGCTCACACCCCGTGCTACTACTACTTCAAAACCGGATGCTCTTTATAAACTGGAGATAAGGCAATACAATAAAGATGGTAACTATCTTAACGGAAATGATCCCATCGATCAAGCCATTGGTCAAAAGCTGACCGTCAGTTTATCGGAAGCAACCGATTGCCAACTCGTTTTTGTTGCCTGGGGACAGGGTAGTGGCAAATCCTTAGGTAGTACAACCCTTTCCAAAGCACAGGAAGTTTCGATCGATGCTTCCACAATCGAATCAATAAAAGATGACAACATGAATGTTATGCCTTATATACTCCATCTGAAACATATAAACGTAACAGGTAGTGGCGCAAGCGGTATTATAAGCAGTCCCAACGGTGAAGACGTACGCATCCTACTCAAACGTCTGGCCACTCGCCTGACATTTAATTGGGAGTATCCAACCAACACAGACTATAGCCTAAAGCAAATCCTGTTGGAAAGTATCCCCCTTAATTATAATGTAATACCTAAGCCCGACGAGAATGAAAACAATACCTATCCTTCTTTACTGGATCAGTACACTACGATACAGCTATCTAAGAAAGATATAGAGAAAGGTAGTTATACTTGTTGGGTTCCGGCTAACGTACGTGGTACGAGTAATGAATCCAACAGCGCCCTATACCGTATCAAAGCGAATGCCCCGACGGGAAGCAGCTACGCCAGTTTTATTGCAGGCCATAAAAGCGATACCAAAAAGAAGCTCAACTACCGCGTCTACCTCGGTGGTCCGGATTATACCGATTTTAACTTGTATGGCAATACTGACTATACATATACTGTTTCTTTTAAACATAAAGAACTTCCGGTCAACGACCGTCGTGTAACGATTATCGACCCGATACCCGCATCACAGAACAATGGCAACCTGGTACCTACCGCTAATTGTTTTATGGTAGTACCCGGTAGTGCTTTTTGCTTTGATCCGTTCAAATATCAGATAAAAGGAAATGACAATAATGTGAATACAACATTGAAAGGATGGGTTGACGGCGAAGGGGGGATAGCTTATGTCAGAGTGCTCTGGCAAACGAAAGAAAACGGTGATTTGGGTGACCCGGTGTTAGGTGTTGTAAACTCCGATGACGACCATACGAATGTTGTCGATATAAAAATGATCGGTGGGGGAGATGTGTCTGCCGAATCTTCGGTAAATAATATCGATCAGGCATATATCTACTGTCGTGTAGCCCCGAATACCGCAGGTGGTAGCGGAGCAATCGCCGCTTATAATAAAAGTAATCAAATTCTGTGGAGCTGGCACATCTGGGTAACCGATTATAGCCCCGATCCGAGAGGCGGTGAAGATGTACAGACTCCGGTGAATAAACGAAAACTGAAGTTTGAATATAAAAACTCCAGTTTCCTGCCCATGATGGATCGTAATCTGGGTGCAGCCGCTGGCTATATAGACTTTCCCCCCAATGAACTGGAAAAATCAAAGACGAACGGTTTTTACTATCAATGGGGGAGAAAAGATCCTTTCATAGGTAGCTATTCAAATACCAAGATCGAAAAGATTCCATACACAGAAATAAAGAAAGATGCTCCTACAAAGGGATTATTAAGCCTGTTTGAAGGGGATGGAATTACATTTCATCCAACCGGGCTTGTCCAAAGGCTTGCTTCTTATCGGGATGTTTATAAAGACCCGGGGAATATGTATAAAGGCAATAGCAGTACTTCCTGGATTAGCAGTCAAACAGATGAGTACAGGAATGCCTGGGGAGCCGGCATCACTAAAGGCCTTCATGACCCTTGTCCGGCAGGATGGCGTGTTGCAAACGGAAATAATTATACTCCATTACTTACAGGTCAAACCAGTGGCAATCTATATTATCCGAGACTAAAAACAGGAACCGGCGTAAAAGATGGTGGCTACGTCCTCTATTACGATAAAGCAGGAATAAACACTACATACTTTTATCTGGCAGGCTATTGGGAGTTAACTGGGATGATAGAGATCAATACAGGGATGCACTTTTGGGGTGGGGATGCATTAGTAGATGGTAGCAGCAGAGGAAAATATATCTATTCGTCGCAGTCAGCAATGTGGCGATTTACTGGTGGCAATACGCGCGAATCCCTGCTTCTTCGTTGCATCCAGGAACAGGAATAGTAAATAACACCCGATGTAAGCCGGACTTGTATAAGGTATAAGGTCTCCCCCGGACCTGCCGGGTGTTGCGCTGCTTTTTGTGTGTCTAAGAGTAACTTTTTCCCCTCTTGAGAGGGGGCAGGGGGTGTGTCATTGGAACATCTGTTAATGTGTATCAAAAAAGGAAAGAGACAAGTACAAAAAAAGTAGTAAAAATGGAAACAAAGGAAGTAAACATAAAGAATGACAATCAACGGATAGTAAAAAAAGAGCCTGTCTCTTTATTCCCAAGAAAGAGACAGGCGGTCAGATTGCTTGATTTTTATTCGATTTCGAGGGCTAAAGTAGCAACTTTTAACGAGTAGAGCAAGTATTTGGTGACATTTTGATTAGAATTCAAAAATATTAAAGTTACGCCATCCTTCGGAGCGTAAGCGATCATTGACAAACCGCATCGTTTAAATCACTAGGACACAGCGGTTAATAAGAAGCCGTCAGTCCCCTGTCTCTTTCTTGGGAATAAAGAGACAATCGAAACGGTCGGATTTAACATAAATGATGTAGTTAAAAAATGATATGAGGATGGCAAGTATAGAACGAAAATTAGAAACGAAAGGAGTTATTGCAATGACACTTTTAACACTGGTATTAATGAACACAGGTTGCGAGGACAAGATCGACAACCCGAAGGAAAATTCACCGGAGGGAAAAACGGTGGAGGTAACGTTCGATCTTGGTTTTGCTGACGAAGCAGACGGATATACGCTGTCTGCATCACCGACTACTAAATCGGATGTAGCCGGATTTAATTATGCACTTCAATTGTCAAAACTAACAAAAGGAGAAACAACTTCTATAAAACCGGACAAACTCTATAATCTGGAAATACAACAATATGACCGTTCCGGCGATCGGATCGGTGGTATGTCAACTGCAATTGCAGAGCAAGAAATCGGTTCCACCCTTAATCTGTCTCTGGCAGCTAACTCCGACTGCCAACTGGTAATCGTAGCCTGGGGAAATGGAAACACAACCAGATTGGGAACCGGTAACCTGCCTTCTGCCCAAACTAAAAGTGTCGCAGCCTCCACTATATCATCTCTTCAGCCCAATAGCCAAGCTGATATGAACAAGATGCCTTATGTCCTGCACCTTGAACATGTCTGTGTGGAAGGCAACACGATCAAAAGTATTGAAGGTAAAGACGTCCGTCTGCTGCTTCACCGTCTGGCTACCCGACTGACATTGAATTGGACTTATTCATATACCGGTTATGGGTTAAAACAAATCCTTTTGCAAAGTATCCCTACTGATTATAAAGTAGTGGCAGCACCCGATAAGACCGATAATACTTATCCCTCCCTGTTGGACCAGTTCACCACAATCCAATTGACAGCCGCCGAAATAACAGCCCAAACATATTCTTGTTGGATACCAGCCAATGTACGAGGCACAAACCCGGCCGCCACTTCGCAAACTTACCGTATCAAGTCGAATGCCCCTACAGGGAGTTCGTATGTCGATTTCATCGCATTTAACACGACTGAGTCAAAGAAAAAACTAAGTTACCGCGTTTATCTGGGTGGTTCCGAATCGTCAGACTTTAATATGTATGGTAATACAGATTATAACTATACAGTAAAGATAAATCATACCGGGCTACCCATCAACGATCGTCGCGTAACGATCATCGACCCGATACCAGCTTCACAGAATAATGACAATCTGGTACCGACCGCCAACTGTTTCATGGTGGTTCCCGGTGGTGCTTTCTGTTTCGACCCGCTTAAATATCAGCAAAATGGAACGACAATAGCCAACAGTACTCTGAAAGGTTGGTCGGATTCGGAAGGCGGCATAGCCTATGTCAAGTTACTTTGGCAGACCAAAGAGAACGGTGATGTAGGTGATCCTGTTATGGGTGTAGTCAATTCGGAAAGCGATCATACCAATATTGTGGATTTAAAAGATGGCCTGATCTATTGTCGTGTAGCTCCTAATACAACGGGAGGAAACGGTCTGATAGCCGCCTACAGCTCGAAAAATGAGATTCTTTGGAGTTGGCACATTTGGGTAACAGATTATGCCCCTACATCGACAGGTGATGAAACTGTATTGACTCCTGTCAATAAACGTAAACTTAAATTTACAAACAACGGTTCTAATCAACCTCCTATGATGGATCGTAATTTGGGTGCAATAAAAGGATATACACTTTCAGATCCTCCTCAAAATACACTCGATATGTCGAAGGCCAATGGTTTCCATTATCAATGGGGGCGTAAAGATCCTTTTACCGGTAGTTATTCGGCCATTTCCATAGATAAGATAACTGGGTTAACTTCGGTTACGATTGCTCCGAAAGGTATGCTTAACAGATATGGTCCTGATGGTATTAATTACCTGTCTCTGATTACTAAAACTTCGAGACAAACACTTCGGAATGCCTATAAAATACCAACTGATTATATTATGTTAGGTAACTCTGCTTTGGGATGGTGTGCCGAAGATGTATCTGTCATAAAGACTCTGTGGAATGATGAAAAAGGACTGAAAGGCTTAAATGATCCTTGTCCGGTTGGTTGGCGGGTCGTATCAGGGACAGAACTAAAAGCACTATCTAAAAGTACTTCAATTTCAGGAAATGTAACACCGAATGCATCAAATGTCAATAGGGCTGTTGCTGACGGTGGATTATATCTTTATTTCGAAAACGCAGGATCGGGAGAAGCCAGTTATTTTCGGTTTACGGGGTATAGGCGCTCTGCAGATACTTTTGAATTTATTGGTTTACGTTGTATTATTTGGTCACGAGAATATTCAGCAATGGGTGTTGATCAATATTATAGTAATGGTTTGGATATGTATTATAATAATGCAGGGACTCTACTATATTTTGGGATCTTCCAAAGTTACTCTATTCAGGATGGTCAAGTACTCCGTTGCATTCAGGAAAGTGAATAACAATATCCCTCCGGTGCAAGCCGGATTCAAATAAACAACATATCAGGTTCTTCCCCGAACCTGCCAGTAACCGGGGAAGACGAGTTCTTTGACATGATGAGATAGATAAGAGGAAAATCAACAGCCGATTTTTGTCAGTTCGTAATATATTTTGTTCCTTTACAACTGTTTAATACAAAATAGAACACTATGGCAAAAATTACGGTAAAAGACACGGAGGTAACAGTTATCAAAGTGAATGAAGAAGATTATATCTGTATTACGGATATAGCACGGTTTAAAACAACAGATACATTTATTGTTGTTTGTAATTGGTTAAGGAACCGAAATACAATTGAGTATTTAGGTGTATGGGAAACTTTGTACAATCCAAGTTTTAAACCTATCGAATTCGATAGGTTTAGAAAAGAAGCAGGACTGAATGCATTTACACTTTCTCCTAAAAAATGGGTTGAATCGACAAATGCTATCGGATTAATTACTAAATCTGGGCGTTATGGCGGAACTTATGCACATAAGGATATTGCTTTCAAATTTGCAAGTTGGATATCCATCGAATTTGAGCTGTACATAATCAAAGAATTCCAACGTCTCAAAGCCCAGGAGCAAGCTCAAATCGGTTGGAGTGCCAAGCGCGAACTCTCAAAGATCAATTACCATATACATACCGATGCTGTTAAGCAAAATCTGGTTCCGCCTGAATTAACGATAGCGCAAGCATCTGTTATATATGCCAGTGAAGCCGATGTGCTTAATGTCGCCATGTTTGGTCTGACAGCCAAAGAGTGGCGCGAACAACATCCCGAACTGAAAGGGAATATTCGTGACTATGCTTCCATCAACGAACTGATCTGCCTATCGAACATGGAGAACCTGAATGCCGTATTTATCGACGAAGGCCTGACTCAAAAAGAGCGTCTTTTGAAGTTGAATCAAATAGCCATTTCGCAAATGAGAATCTTGGAGGATACGGGTAACCGGAGATTCTTGAAATAAGCAACCTTTTCTCTTATCAATCGCATCTGTAAAAGATAACAGATGCACCAATAGTTACGCAGCATCTTGCCGGGTGTTGCGCCGCTTTTTGTGTGTCTAAGAGTAACATTTTCCCCTCTCGAGAGGGGGCAGGGGGTGTGTCATTGGAACATATGTTAATGTGTATCAAAAAAGGAAAGAGATAATGATTGAAAACAGTATAAAAATGGAAACAAAGGAAGTAAACATAAAGAATGACAATCAACGGATAGAAAAAAAAGAGCCTGTCTCTTTATTCCGTAGAAAGAGACAGGCGGTCAGATTGCTTGATTTTTATTCGATTTCGAGGGCTAAAGTAGCAACTTTTAACGAGTAGGGCAAGTATTTGGTGACATTTTGATTAGAATTCAGAAATATTAAAGTTACGCCATCCTTCGGAGTGTAAGCGATCATTGACAAACTGCATTATTTAAATCACTGGTATACAGTGGTTAATAAGAAACCGTCAGTCCCCTGTCTCTTTCTACGGAATAAAGAGACAATCGAAACGGTTGGATTTAACATAAATGATGTAGTTAAAAAATGATATGAGGATGGTAAGTATAGGACGAAAATTAGAAACGAAAGGAGTTATTGCAATGACACTTTTAACACTGGTATTAATGAACACAGGTTGCGAGGACAAGATCGACAGTCCGGCGGTGAATCCGTCGGAAGGAAAGACTGTTGAAGTTATGCTCGATCTGGGTATTACCGATGAAGAGGACGGGACAGGGGCAAGCACTTCTCCGGGTAGTAAGACGGGGTATGGAAGCAACAGTCGGTCTGCCTTCGAGGTAGTGCCCGTTTCCGGTGTGCAAACCAAAGCGGGTACAGACAAACCCGATCAACTGTACAATCTTGAAATATGGCAATATGATGCAAATGGGAATAAAATAAACAGCCAGAAATACGGTCAGGTATTGGGTAATAAAGCAATCGGTTCATCCTTCACCGCCACCCTGACGGAAGCAGACAACTGCCAACTTTTGCTCATTGCCAGGGGAGCAATTGCCGATTTCAGTTCACTATCCAATAAAAGCCTATCCGATGTACAAGCTATGGCCGTGAAAGTAGAAGGTAGCAAAATCAACGCCATCCCAACCGATGCTACTGGTAGTGGCCTAGCAAACATGCCATATTATCTCCTGCTGAAAGACGTCAATATCACCTCCGACGGCAAGATTCAGAGCCCAGCAGGCAAAGACGTCCGCCTGCTGCTCAAACGTCTGGCCGTAAAGGTTCAGTTAGACTGGACTATCAGTCCTGCTATGATAAATGCCGGATATGTCCTGAAAGAGGTCAAACTTTGCCAGGCTCCGGCCCATTACCGCCTGGTGCCACAAACAGAAACAACTGATAAATGGGGCGATGTATATCCGACCTCTGTAGCCGAGTTTGTCGATGTCTACCGCTTGACAGGAACGGATCTGGTTAACGCCGGTAATTCGAAATTTGTTTGGATCCCAGCTAATGCCCGTGGTATATCCTCTTATGCCACTTCACCGATCTACCGGAATAAAGAGAACGCCAATGCAGCTGCTACTTATGCCGAATTTGTGGTAGATAACAGTGTCAAGAAAGAACGTCTTTATTACCGCGCCTATCTGGGCGGCAACGAAACGAATGATTTCAACCTGCTGGAAAACAATAACTATCACTGGACAGTGAATATCAACAATGCCAACTATACCAACGATCCACGCATCCAGCTGCTCGACCAGACCCCGGTAATCAGCACCAACCTGCAACCGACTGCCAATTGCTTCATGATGCGTCCGGGTACAAACATCTGTTTTAACCCCTATAAGCATGAGGCCGGACCGGATGGTTGGAATACGGTACTGGCATCAAGCGGTTCGATACAGCCCGGAAAAGAAATAAAAAAGGTGAAAGTCCTTTGGCAGAATAAAGATACAGGAACATCGGGTGAGCTTGTGATGGGCTATGCTATCAGTGAAAGCAATCATCAGAATCTTGTAAATCTCACTGACGGAAACAGGGTAGATAACGCTCGTATACATCTGAAAGTACCCGTTACCAGTGGAGGAAACGCAGTAGTAGCCGCTTATGGTGACGATGAAGCAAAAGCTCTTTGGAGCTGGCATATCTGGGTTTCGGATTATGTACCCGCTCTGCTTGGCAACTTTACTGAAGGCGATGTAAACAGCCGTACCAATGCAATAGCCATTGCCCAAAATGCCACCCGCGGGGGGATGGTACATACGTATCAGGGGGCCAGTTGGACTAATTCATCCGGTACTTTCTACAAAAAGATCATCATGGATCGTAACTTGGGAGCTATCCGCGCTGTTCCGGCTCTGAATAGCAATATTGAATCGGCCCGTACCTACGGCGTACTTTACCAGTGGGGGCGTAAAGATCCGATGCCGGGTTCGGCCGATGGCTCATACGAAGAAATCAATACCATCTTTAATGCCGATGGAGTAACGATACCATTGAGCAAATCAGGTGGAGGAAACCAGGAAAACTCCATTGCTAATCCATCTACTTTTTATTATAATATGTATTTAGCTGATGATTCATGGGGGCCAATAACAAAAACAATCTATGATCCTTGTCCGAAAGGGTGGAAAGTCCCCGATTTTTATCCGGGCGAAACAACAGTGATGTTCGATGGCTTTGCTTTTGGTTCCAATCTGGCATTGCTCAATGACCAAAGGTGGTTTACTACGGCTATATCTCAATCTTCCGCAAAGATAAATGCAACCAACGGACTTTTGTATTTGTATCCGGGAGAAACGTATATGGATTATACCACGAAATCGGCCTGGTTCCCGATGTATTGGATGAGAGAACGCGATTCAGGAAACTTAAGACGAACCGATGCTTGCTTTGTCATGTATTCAGCGCGTGTATCAAACTCTGTTTTAGGTTTCCCGACTGCTTATTATACAGAGGTTAAAGCTCATGGAGTTTTGATGTTTACAACAGGTGCTACTGCAGTTAGATCCTACGGCATGTCCGTCCGCTGCATACAAGAAAAATAACGACCTCCGGCCCCCGTGCCGGACAAATAAACAACTAGTATTAACAATTAAACATGAAACATCATGGCTGATTACGAAAAAGACCATTACTGGGAATTCACCCTGCGTGATAACCCACTGACAAAAGACAATACGAAAGACTGTATTGCCGAAGTGAAAACCGGTCCGAAGACCCTGACCAAAGAAGATACGGCCAAGGAAATCAAACGTACCGGTTCCGAACTGAAATATCCGACTATCCTTTCGGTTACATCGCAGGACAGTGATATTATACTCGAGGCCTTGTTGAACGGCGATAGCGTGATAACCGACCTCTGCCAGTTTACACCGCGTATCCTGGGTGTTTTTGCAAATTCCGAAGCCCAATTCGACCCGGCAATCCATCGGCTGACATTCGACATTACTCCCACGAAGAGACTTCGCGACGCCTTGAAAAACGTCAAAGTCATCAACATGGGCGCAAAAGCTACTGTAGCCCGTATCGGCCTTGTCACCGATACCCTGACCGGTCTGTTCGATGGATCGATCACGGCAAACGATGACATTATGATCACAGGAAATAACATTAAAATAACTGGCGACGATGCAGTGGTAGGCGTTTTCTTCGTAGCCGCAGACGGTACGGCAACCAAGGTTACCCGCCGTCTCACCCAGAACGACCCCAGCAAATTGATCGCCCGTGTTCCGGCATTGGCCGACGGTAACTATACGTTGCGTATCGTTACACAGTTCAGTCAAAGCAGCACCACCCTGAAAGAACCTCGTACCCTCGAATATTCAACGAAGTTGGTTGTAGGCAAGGGTGGCGGTGGCGGAGAAGACGACCGTCCTGTAATTGAATAATTTACATTGATAATCGATGTAACGTTGCACTGACATCTAGTGTAACGTTGCATCGACACCAAGTGTAACGTTGCATCGATATCAGGTGCAATGCTGCATCGACAGTTGATGCAAAACAAGAAGATAAATTTATAAACAAAAAATATGAGACTGAATTACTTAGTTGTTAAACCGTTTCTGCTGGCCGCCGTAGCTTTGTTGGCTGCCTGCCACGATGATGACAAGCCCGGAACCGGACATGAAGGGGAGGGGCAACTTCTTGTCACGGTCGGGAATCCCGGCGGGCAGGCACTAACCCTTCGTATCTTTGGTGAAGGAATGAAAGAGCCGCTCGAAAGCCGTTTCGATGCAGCAGGCACCACGGGTGCATTAGATACATGGTTACCGGTGGGAGAGTACAGGGCCCTTGTCTTTCCCACTGCACAGAAAGAGATCACCGTTAGCGGAACCGACCGTTTCGAATCGGCTACCGTCAGCCTGAATATCCCCGAAGGTTCATCCGCGTTACCAGCCTTAAGCGAACCAGTCTATGCAGCTGTCAGTTCCGGTATTACCATCTCCGCAGAAGAAGCCATGACACTGACGCTTGCCCCGAAAGATATCCGTAAGATCCTGCGCCTCACCGTGACGGCTCCCGACGGTCTTATTTCCGGCCCTGTCGAAGCCACCCTGAACGGCGTAGCCCGGGAGGTAAACCTGGCAACAGGCGAACCCGTTTCAACAGCAACCTTAGGTCTGTCTCTTCCGGCTCCCGGAGCGAAACAAACCAGCGGTGTCCTGGCCGGTATACTCGGTATCGCCTGGCCGCGCGAAAACGAATCGGCAGCCGTTACCGACGGCCATCTATTAACGCTCACCTGGCAAGCGGCCGACGGAACGAAACAAACGTACAGTGAAGACGTCTCCGAACAACTCTTTAAGCCCAGCCAGTCCGGTGCCGATACGCTCGACCTGACAGTTAATGCCAGTGCCCGCGTACCTATCCGGCTGTATACCGGCATCCGGACCCGCACCCTGATAGACGAATTTCAACAAACCCCCGTTTGTATAGCCGTCGGAACTTCAGCCGGTCAGTACACCGAAAATTGGGACGCTATAGCTAACGAAGAAGAGATCACGCTGACCCCTGAACGATATTATCCGGTGGATGGTTCCCCCGTTTTCCTGCGCGGTTACCATCCGGTGGCTCCGCTGACCAACGGGGAAGTAAAATATACCCTGACAGGACAGGAAGACCTGATGCTGTCGGTCGAACAAAGCGGTTCACTGGCCAACCGTTTCAGTGCCGTTAAGACACCGCTGACCTACAGCCACCTGCTTTCGCAACTCAACTTCACATTGCGCCTGAAAGGGGTCCCGAATACTTACCATGTACGTTCGGTACACCTCAATGGAATGGCGGCCACTGCCGTAGTCAACCTCTTCTCGGGTAAGGTGGAACCGGTCGGTATGGCAGGCCCTGTGGTGGTGTATGCCGACCCGGGCACAGGCGGTTTTCCGGTAGTGGACGGAGTGGTTACGTTGCCGGGATATGTACTGGTGCAGCCCGAAGCCAGTCTGATGCTCGATCTGGTACTGGCTGTAGACAACAACCCGGCGAACGACCTGACATTCAAAGATCTTCCCGTACAATTCGGTGAAGGCGGTGCAACGGGCGGTAGTGCCTATGAGGTAGAGATCTCACTCGAAGTGCCCGATACGCCTAAACCTAACCCGGACCCTGATCCGACTCCCGATCCCGATGATCCGGTAGCACCCGACGTTCCCGGCCCAGGTCCTGATCCTGATCCCCCGACGCCCCCGGAACCGGATGCTACAGACGGCGTAAAGGTAACGGTAACAGCCAAAGTGATCGACTGGAACAAGGGAGACGGCGGCAACGTCGGTGTTTAAAGCAATCAATCGGATAAGAATATATATATCACTTATTATTAATAATTTATACTAGTAAAACATGAAAAAGATTTTGAGTATGGCAGCATTGGCCTTACTGATGGCAAGCTGCTCGAATGACGATGAAAATGTAAAGAACGACAATGGCGAGGCAACAAATGCCGTCGCTATCCGGATCAGCCAGAAAGTAGCCGGGGTAGAGTCGAAAGCGGCGGTAACGCCGGGGACTAAGATGCAGGCGAATATTATAATGGTAGATGCAGGAAACGACGGAAATCCTGACTTTGCAGCATTCACTGCAAAAACGGAAAATACGCTGGGTGGAAGCGGTACTGAATTACAGCAGGATGCTAACCGTGCCACCGTAGCCACAACCGAGTTTGAAGCAAAAACAGCTGCAGCAACTATTACATTGACTCCCAAATTGTATTATCCGGTAGAAACAGGCAGCAGTACTAAGAAAACCTTCTTATTCGGCGTTTCTCCGATGGGGGGCGTAAACGGAACGATAGTAACATTCGCTCAAACAGACGGTTTGCAGGATGTGATGTATGCAGAAAAGGCTGACGCAGGTAGTAAGGATAGTCATGCTTCTGGTCCTGAACTAACATTCAAACACAAAACAACCCAACTTACTTTCGTTGCAAAACTTTCCGATGTATTGACCGGTAGCGATTGGAATGGAAAGAAAGTGACTGTGAAAAGTATTGTTATCCAAAGTGCAAAAGTTCCGGCTTCTTTGAATTTTAGCAGTGGAACAGTTTCCTGGACAGACGGAGCAAATCTTTCAGTTGCCGGTTGTAATACAGAACTGACAACCACCGCTTGTAAACCGAGCGTTCCTGTAATGGTGCAACCTACTTCCGGTATAAAGGTTAATCTGGAACTGTCGGTTGATGGTGATATCAAGTGGTACAATAACCTGACAATCCAAAATTCAACAAGTACCGGCGATTTGACGACAGAGGAAGCTAAATCACATGAAGTCACTTTCACTATTACTCCGCCGAAATCAGCTACTGATGGTACAGCGATCGCAGCCACTGCCAAAATTGTAGACTGGACAGCAGGAGAAAAGGGTAATGTCGAGATTAAATAATTCACAAGTAAACCAATAGCAAATGAAACTACAAAGCATATATCTGCTGTTAGTTCCGGCTTTGCTGTCGGTATCGAGTTGTTCAGACCCGGAGCATTCCGGGTTTGAACAAGTACCGATCGAGTTGCGTGTATCAGGAGACGGGGAGGTGAATACGAAAGCATATCAGGCTATCGGGCAGGCTTTCAAAACAACCATCTTTGCCACCAAACGCAATGGCATTTATACCGGCATACTGGCCGGCAACGACGAATGGCAGAAAGACGCGACTGTGCAGACAAACGGTTCGGTTTCATTGCCTGATAATCCTTTCTATCCGGAAAACGGCGATTGGATCTATCTGGTTGCCGTTGCCCCCGAAACGTCTGCATACAACACTTCCGCCGGCTCGGTATCTTATACCCTCACAGGCCTGACCGACCTGATGTATGCCAAACAAATCAGGGGAAACCGATGGGATGGGAGCCGTTTCTGTAATACGGATCCAACGAAAGATACTCCGCTCGAATATGTCCATCTGCTTACCCAGCTTAAGTTTAAGGCACTGAAAAAAACAACGGGGGGACTGGCTGTAAAAGTGAAAAGCATCGCCGTAGAAGGACAAAAGGCTGTAACGGTCAATCTGGCTTCCGGTGAAACCTCCTTTAGCGGTAGCAAAGGAGCACTGAAATTGACCTTGGCAAGTGGAGGGACAGAGGTTAGTGGAACGACATCGGCTACCGATCTCGGTTGCCTGCTTTTGCCACCTTTGACAAGCGGTCAGGCTTACAAGCTGACTGTCGAAACCTCAATCGGCACCTTCAAGGATCTCGACATCAACTTCGACGCTGTAAATGGAGGAGGTAGCAGCAACGGTCATTTTGCCAAGGGGCATTCATACGAAATCACCCTCAATATCGGTGACCGCGAGTTAGAAGTCATCTCCGTCACCGTAGCCGACTGGATTACAGTTAAATCGGACGGCGATATGGAATTGGTAAAATAACCGCCCGATAAACAACACATTAGTAAACGATATTCAAAAAGTAAACAAAATGAAACAACAAAAATTACAAATATCCTATCTGCTCCTTGCCACCCTCGTTGCCACAAGTTGTAGCAATGAGAACGACCCGGTAAACCCAATCGACAAAACCGATGCCGTAGAACTGGGTATCACCGCCGGTGTATCGCTGACGAAAAGTGCGATAAATGGAGATAATGCCGCACAAAGCGGTACAGGCACCGATGTGATGCAAAGTGTGGCAGTATATGCGGGGAATGTGAATACGGGAACTTCTTACGGGACCAATAATAATTATGCTATTTATAAACAAAGTTCGGGAACTTGGACTAATAGTGATGCTGCTCATAAAATCTATCTGACGGCTGATGTTGCCGATATCTATGCTTACCATCCGGCTTATCAGCCGACTGCTGCAGGTGTTATGCAGGGCTCCGGTACCGCATTGAAGGCCGCTAACCCTGCCACATTGACAAATACTACGATTGCTATATCTGTATATCCGGGCGCAACCACTAGTGATGCCAATAATAAGATACCTGCGAATATTTCCAATGCAGATAAAACGTATACTACCGGTTGGGTCTCTAATACCAATGCCGGAAAAATTGCATCCGCTCCCGGTGAAGTCGATTATATGTGGGCTGATCGTACAACGCCGGCTAATGTGCAGGCCAGTAATGGAAAAGCTTCTGGCGCCACTACTGATGAGAAAGTCGCATTAGAGATGAAACATGCCATGTCGATGGTTAGCTTCCGTATCTATAATGATGGTACTTATACTTTAGCAGGAAAGTTAACGCAGATAACATTGGAAAATGAAAGTGGAACAGTGTTAACAAAAGGAACAAGTCCTACGATGAAGATTTCAGACGGTGGGGTTACTCCGGGTGCCGCAGCAGCAGTTACGTATACTCGTTTTATCGGTGATTCCGGTTTGGATTTAGTAAAAGTGAACACAACTGCTAATGTAACAACAGATACTCAAGCCAAAGAAGCCTCTCAGAAGTTCAGTATCCTCGTCATGCCTGAAACAGCGACTTCTAACAAAAAAACTGTAAAGGTTACTTTTAAGATCGATAATATAGACTATCCGGTCATACTGCCTGATGATGCAAATTCAAAATGGGAATCAGGAAAGAATTATCTCTATACAGCCAAGTTGAGCGGTAAGGAACTATCCATCACCAGTATTAAAGTTGCTGCATGGAATACAACGGCCGGTGGAGATCTGAATGTCAATTAATCTATTAACAATAAGACAACATTGAATATATGAAACTATATAAGTACCTGCTACAGATACCCCCTTTGTTCGCCATTCAATCCTGTTCACGGGAGGTTGGAGAAGACCCGAATGCCTCTGCCGCACTGACCCCCCGTATTGCCGGGGTATCCCTCATTACCCGTGGAGGAGCCGGTGATGCCAATGCTATCCGGATTTTAGGCATTTACGCCGTCAACAAAAATGCCGGCGAAACATTTTACGGGACTTCACCCGCAGGTACTTCTCGTAAATATACGCTGAATAACGGTAGTGCTACCCCCGATGGAGAAGCGTTATGGCTAAATCAGGAGCAAGCTATTATCTTCTCCTGGCACCCGGTTCCAGCAGGTGTTTCCGTTACTTCCGGAGGAAATGGCACGGCTCTTGTCCCAACCATTACAATCCCGGCATCAGCCATCATACCCGCGCAAACCATCAGTGCGGCAAAGGCTGATAACCTCTATGACTTCGCCCTCCCTTCCAACGATTATATGTATGGTGTAAAATACGATAATAGCCAGCCAACGGAAACTGATAAGTACCTTTCGATACAACCCGTAGCCGACAACGGCCACCAGTCGGCCACTACACCGGCTGTTCCCCCCGTCGGTCATGAAGTCTCTATCGGCCTTAAGCATGCCTTTGCCCAAGTCTCTTTTATTATCAAAAAGAGTGATGCCTATAAAGGTATGGCCAAGGTCACCAAGGTGACCCATACGCGCCAGATGCCGGCATTAAAAGCCGACAACACCACGACCATGAACCTGACTGATGGAGCACTGAAAAGTCTGGCAGACGTAGCCGAGGTAACATATTCATATACGTTTGACAATGCCGTGGCTCCAATTCTTTCTACCATCACCCAGATTACCCTTACCAACTATGTAATACCGTACGGCACCACTGCCAAGCAATCCACACTCGTAGTAACAGTCGACGGCAAAGAAATGACACTATTGCCCTATACCGATCCTGTATGGACAGCCGGCAATATCTATACCTATACAATCATAATCAACCCGACAGGGCTTACCCTGGATGGGTTTAACATAACAGGCTGGAACGATGAACAGCGTCCCGATGTCAATGTATAACGAAAAAATAAAGAATAAGAATATGAAACACATCGCAAACAAAATCACGACCGCAGGACTCGGTTTCCTGCTTATCGGTTGTACCGGGCAGGAATTGCCGGACGACGGTCGGGGAGTAGTCTCCCTCCAGCCACATTTCCTGACCGGAACGACGGATACCCGCTCGTTGGTGAGCGGCACCGCCTCCACAACCGGTGGTGGCAACGTCCATCAGATAAACCTGTATGTCACCAAAAATACGGATAATGCTGTCTATCCCGGTATAACTTTGAACGGGACAACCGGCCTCTCGCAATTTACCTACAATGGTACGGCATGGACGGGCAATCCTACAGTGAATCTTCATAATGAGGAGGCTCGAATTTATGCTTATTATCCGGTAAATGTGACTCCAACACATGCTTCCGGCGATACACATACAATTCCGGTAACAAATATAACCGACACCCAGACTTTTGACGGTGCAAACACCTGGAATTGCAATGTGACGGATTATCTATATGGCTCTGCCCAACAGGTATCCGATGCTCCGATTACAGCCAGTAACCAATCCTTCGAACCTGCCATCTGGATGCGTCATGCATTGGCACAGGTGGTGTTTAAGATGCAAACAGCCTCCGGACGTCCGGTAGATACATACGATTACATCAAAAAGATCACGATGAAGACTGACGGCGGCACTTCTTTCCTGACAGGCTCGGGAACGATGCAACTCAAAGACGGGGTGATAGCATCACTCAGTACAGCAAAAGAGATTTCTTTTACACCTTCGGTCAATCCTGTCCAATGCGGTGCGAACGGTCTGGCAAAAGTGGTTGCTTACGGGTTAGTAGCTCCTCTATC
Organism: Parabacteroides leei; assembly: GCF_023369805.1. Classification (NCBI taxonomy): domain Bacteria; kingdom Pseudomonadati; phylum Bacteroidota; class Bacteroidia; order Bacteroidales; family Tannerellaceae; genus Parabacteroides; species Parabacteroides leei. The sequence continues at coordinate 41,388 of NZ_JAMBQG010000008.1, read as the reverse complement.
CGCCCAATTATCCAACGTTACTTTAACGATCGAGATCGGAGATAAAACCTCCGACACGAATAAACGGATATTGAGCGTAACAAACGACGCTGCCTTTAGTGTACAATGGGAAAAAGGGAAACGATATGTTTATAACCTGACCCTGACCGACCGTGCGATAGTAGTGAGCGAAACAAGCATTACTGCCTGGACACCTGCAACCGGTAACGGAGAACTTCGCCCGGATGGCTTCTAAAAGATAAAACACAATAAATATGAAAAAAGAAAAGAACAAACAATGGCTATGTCTGCTGACAGGTATTTCACTGTTGGCAGCCCTGACCGCCTGTACCGGTGAGACACTGCTGTCTCCATCCGGAGAGGGAAAGCCGGTCATAGTGAATGCTGAAATAAGCGACGAACCGGTTTCGGAGATAACCTCCCGCGCATTGGCAGAAGAAAATACTTATGACAGATCGACGTTTATCACCAACGATAGGATACGTATTACGAGAACGACCCGGACTAGTAAGAGCGAGGCGGTAGATTATCAACTGGGAGCAGACAATCAATGGACTGTAGCCACACCACTCACGCTACTGGCCGGAGCTTCCTATCAGGCCGTTTATCCGGCAGGTAGTGATGCCGGAATTATGTATGACCAGTCATCGGCTGCTAATTACATAAAAAGCAACCGGCTTGTCTCCGCTATTATTAATGCTCCTGCTACGGAAAAGCTGAACTTTTCTTTCGGGCATCAGAATACAAAGCTGACACTTGTGTTTCAACCAAAGCAAACAGGTACTCTACCTGCCGACTTTAGTTTCCAAGTGAGCGGTGCCGGACTTCTGACAGGAGGAACAACTATTGAAATAATCAAGCTGTATCATCCGGGCGATTTGACCTGGTGCGGTATCGTTTATCCCAAAGGAGTCTCAACCTCTGTTTCCATTAAGATGACCTACGATGAGGTGACTTACAGCTCGACCATCGACTGTGCCTTGGCAGCCGGTACACATTATAAATATACGTTGCAACTTCATAATGATATTTTGGTGCCGGAGGAGAGTAACATAGCCGGGTGGATCGATGACAATGCTCATACAGGACCTCTAAATTGAAATATCATGAATAAAACGAATATAAAAACAATTTATCTGGCAGGATCTCTGCTTTTGTTGCTGGTTACCTGTAGTAGCGAAGAACCGGTAAATAACGGAGAAGGAGCAAGGTTGCCTCTTGAAATCGGGGCTTCCATTTCGGAGCCGGTTGTAAGCCGTGCACTTGGGGCAGTCAACTATGAGAAGTCGTCGTTTGCAGAAAATGACGTAATTAAGATAGGAACATCAGCGACTTCCCTCGAAACATCGGGTACTTCCTATACATATAAAAAAGATGTGGCTCAGACCCTGCGGTGGCTCCCGACAAGCGGAGGAGATGGCCTGACAACTACCGGCAGTGGCTATTATTATGCCTCTTACTCCCCAATTGGCTATATCGGTATTCTTGCGGATCAAAGTGCAACTGCTGCGGTAAATTACATAAAAAGCAACAGGCTGATTACCGATGCAACCCCTGTTTCCGTGAATAGGATAAATTTCTCTTTTTCTCCTGCCGCAGCAAAAGTTACGGTTATTGTCGATTATACGGATGATGTGCATGTCGGTGTGAAGGTCCAGTTGACAGGCAGTAATCTGACCGGAGCATCTTCATCCAATCCCATTACTTTCTATCCGGTGACAGCGACTGGTAAAACACATATGTATGTTGCCATTGTTTATCCGGGGGTAAGTAAACAATATAAAATAGCAGTAACCAGTAAAGCAACAGCAAGTAGTGGTACAGAAGATACAAAAACATATCCGTCAACCGGCAATGAGACACAAACCCTTGAGGCCGGACATAATTATATATACAATTTTACTTCTACGTTTGGACTGATCCTGAATAACGTTACTGTGGAAGCCTTTAAGCCCGGTACGGGAAATGGTACCGGAACAGACTGGGGGGCATCTTAATTTTTAATCGCGTATGAATTATGAATAGAACAATAATATATAAAACATTTTTACTGGTAGCCTGTATGGGGTGTACCGGTAACCTGCCGGAAAATAATGAGGCTGAAACAGCATTGCAGCTAAGCTCTGTCTCAATACATGAGGAAGGCATATCGAAAGCAATCGTTGCCGGTACTACTGTCAATACGGTAAATGTATATGTTGCAAAAACTGACAATACCGTGTATGATCCAACTGTCCCATCCCTGGTTTTTACCAATAAATCCGGTAACTGGACTTCTGATAAATCGGTTGTTATACTGGATGGTACGCCTGCCAAAGTATATGGTGTATACCCCGATAATATTCCCATAACCGATGAAGGCGGAAGCCTGAAGGTAAGTGTGGAAGTTCTGAAAGGAGGGGGGAATACGTTGGATTTCCAGGGGACTCAGCAAAACGATTATTTGTATTCGGGAGAAGTTGATGCCTCTTATCAGAACAGAACAATTTCACTTGCTATGAAGCATGCGATGGCAAAAGTAAGTTTCGATATCGTCAAAGCAACCAATGTTACCGCTCCTCTGGTGCTAAAGCAAGTAAAGATCCTGAGTGGCACCAACCTGCTGCAGGCGGGTACGGGATACATGTTGTTGAACGGTACTACAACCGGAGCCTTAAACGGTCTTGCTTCGACTTCCGAGATAACACTGGATAATAGTGTGGGAATGGAGTTGAAAACCTCACATGCGGGAGCAAATGTGACGTGCCTGGTGGCTCCGATGAATACGGCCGAGTCGGTTCTTTCTTTCAGTCTGACTGTAGGCGAAGAAGGTAGTTCTGTCAATCGTACGTTTCTCACTTCTTCTATTTCTCCGGCAGTAAAGTGGGTGGCCGGTTTCCATTATGTATACAAAATCACAGTCAACAAAATGAGTGGCGATGTGGAGGGCGTATTGATCGAGGACTGGAGGAACGATGCCAGCCAGAATACAAGTGTAGGTATCTGAAAAATAAAAATAGAAAGGTATGAAAATGATAAGTAAACTAATAATCTTGCTTGGCAGTGTTTTGCTGGTCGGCTGCAATAGTAGCTTGCCCGACTCCGGCGAACAGCAGGGAGAAGGAGAACCGATCGAACTCGCTTTCAATTTATACAGCGCGGTAGTATCCAAGGCTGGCGAAAATACAAAGACGGTAATGCCTGTCGGATCCACTTTCCGGATTTATGCCTTTAAGGCCGGTGAAATGAACCTTAGCAACCCTGTTGCCACAGCCATGTATACTGTTGTGGACACAAATGGTAAATCGACCGGAAACTTGTCGCTTTATCGTGGAAATTATGACTTTTATCTGATTTCCAATAATACGAATCAGGCTCCGTCACTGGATGCCGGCGTTAATTATGTAACAGTCGATAATGGCAACGACTTTATGTATAATACCATTACCAATGAAGTCATACAGCCTGAAAGCCCCGGCCAGAATACGATGACAGTAACACTGCGAACTCCGTTTGTTCGTCTGGGGACTAAAGTCGATCTGTCTGTGAAAGCAAATGCCGGTTCACCCGTACCGGTAACAGGGCTAGCTGTTCAAAAAATAACGATTAAGAGTTTGTCATCTCCTTTAGCCTATCGGTTAGGAGCTTCGGATTGGAATAGTGGCAGTTCTTCCTATAATGCAGAATATTCAGTAATCAAATTTGGTTCGGGTCAACCGACTCAACCGCATGACAACACCGATCCGGTAGTCCTGTTGCCGGTTGATGGTTCGGTTGATCTGGTATTCGACTTGGCGTTGAATGTGTCTTATATGGTTTATGATGCAGAAGGCACAGGAACTCAGACCTCCCGGATATTTAACTATCAGGCTTCTGCCGCCAAGGCTTTGTTAAAAGGTATGAAATATAAATTTGAATTTACGTTAACCTTCTTCGGTATACTTACACCGGGAGATATGACAGTGTCGTTGTTGGAATATACCGAGGAAGATTTATCAACGGATGATGTCGGCAAATAAAAAATAGTGAATATGAAAAATAGAGTGATTATATATACAACTGGATTGGTTACATTAATATTTTGGCTGTTCGTTACCGGTTGCAGTACATCCGTTGACGAAGATATTTCCGATAAAAACGGGTTTCAGTTTTGTGTACAAATACCTAAAGCATTAGAAGTCGAAACGAAGGCTTCTTTGGGAGGAGGAGATGAAAAAATTGATATTAAAGATGCATGGATCGTTCAATATGCTTCTCCCGGTAACAATCTGCTTCATTGTGTTTATATAAACAGTGGGTTTACGACAGAGAACACTGGATATACGGTGACAATAACAACTAAAAACGATCAATTTTCATTGGTTAGCAGTTCTTTTTATGTGATATTGAATGGAGGAGCAGAGCTGTTAAAAGATTTTGAGAGTGCTTCTGATAACTCTAAAGAAGCTTTGTTAAAAAAGATATGTGCGGCACCAAGCAACGTTGATGGTAGTCCGGCAATTACTTCTGTGCCTATATTATTAACTGCCGGGCCAACGGAATATACGGTCACAGGCGAAGCGGAGAAGGTTATAGTGATATCGCGGGTGTACAGGGCTTTTGCTAAACTGTCATTAAGTGTAACGTTTCCGACAATTGCAAATGATATCTTTGTTGTAGAGAGTGCGACAGTAACAAATATCCCTAAAAATATGGCTTTATTTGCCGGAGGAGGAAGTAAAACTCCTTATCCGGAGTTATCAACGATGTATACGAGTTCAATCAGTATAAAAGACATTGTTGTAAATGGAGGAAAACAAAGCTTTTACATGCCTGAAAATATCCGTGGAACAGGAAGTTCGCTTACTTTTCAAGGAAAAAACCAGGTTGCCAACGGACCGGATGGTAACCTAAACGGGTGCACATACTTGACGATAAAAGGGAAGTATTATTATGATAAAACTCAAGCACCAGGTGGCGGTTATATTCAAACCCCGATCGATGTCGAATATCGTTTCTATTTAGGTTCTAACCTGACTAACGACTATAATATCCGCCGGGATCATCATTATAATCTAACGGTTAATATAACAGGTGCCAATAGCGCCGACCTGCGTGTCACTATTACCAACGGCAATGTTGCCGTTTTTGACGAAGTACAGGAAATAACAAACGAAGTAGATTTTTAAGCAATGAACAAAACAGAATTATCAAAAATAGTGGCAAAACGTATGTCTGTACCTCAAAAAGAGGCACTACTGTTTATAGAAACATTAGGTAAGGTGCTCACTGAATCGCTGGCTCAGGAAGAATCTCTGGGCTTTCAGGGATTCGGAACTTTCTCTTTATGGAAGCAGACAGAGCGACAAGGCCGGAACCCCAGGATAGGAGTTCCGGCTGTTATCCGGGCACGCAATAGTGTCAAGTTTAAACCTGGCAAACAATTACTGGAAGTTCTAAACAGGAAAACTGATCCGGTTAAGTAGTAAGCATTAATATTTTGGCTATCGATGCCAGCATGTTTTTACATCTCATTCTCAATGTTTTTACGTGGGGATGGGATGTTGTCTTTTTGGACCGTTTATTATTTGCCGTTTTCGAATATGTCCCTTTTCTTTCCGGACCTGTTTTGCGGACCAAGATGTCGAGCATTTTGTCTGTTGCCTTATCCATCTTGGTAATGGATAGTTGGCCGAGGTAAATCTCTGTCGTATGCAACGAAGTGTGTCCCATAGACTGACTGATTACCCCAATCTCTGCACCAGCTTCAAGCATCATGGAGGCCCAACTGTGACGCATGACATAGGTCGTAAGCGGCTGAAGGTAACCCAGGTCATCACCAATTTGTTTCAGATAGCTGTTAATACGGTGAAGTGACGATTGAGCCGTGACCGTACCTTTTCCCTGTATTCTATCATGAAGGAAAGGAAAAAGCCAGAGACTGTCTTTACGGTGATACATATGGATAATCTTATTCATTTCCGGTGTGATCCTAACTTGTAGGGTCGCTCCGGTTTTACTACGTATATAATGTATATAATCACCGCTCAGATTTTCTTTTTTTAGTTTGAATGCATCGACGAAACACATTCCTCTGGCATAGAAAAGAAACAAAGCCAGATGAAGAGCCGCAAACTTCTCAGGGCTATCAGAAAGATCGAGTTCAGATAATCTTTTTAATTCCTCTTTCGCTAGAGCTCGTTTGCGAGTGGGAGGGACCTGTATATAAAGATTTGAAAAGGGACTACCTGACGGAGATATAAATCGCAGTTCCTTAATCACTTTGTTATACATGGCTTTCAGATTGCGCAGATAAAAATCCTGACTGCCGGGAGAAAGAAGAGCGTTACCTGTATCTTCATCCTGTAGGAGCCACAACAGATAGTGTTGAATGAGATTGATAGTCAAATCGACTAAAGTTATCTCCTCAGATCTTTTCTTTCCAAGAAAAGATGAAAATTTGTTCCATGCGCTTCGGTAATTAGCAGCAGTTCTTTCTTTGCCCGCTTCTTCTTTCATGTGGATTTGCTTTTCAAAGCAATCCTTTAGTCGCGGATAATTTTTCAAAGTTTCTGTATTCATCATAATCGTTAAAATTTAGTTTGGCAAAAGTGCATGTAAATCACTGTTGATGTGAAATAAAATAACAAAAAGTGCAAGAAATAGGTTGTATAAAAAATATATAGGAAGACAATAGGGGTATTTTATCTTTTCCTGTCTTATATATGAAGTTGAATTTAAAATGGAAAAAAATGGAAACAACAGAAAGAGAAAATCAAGCACCCATGCTGTGGTACTGGAGTGTTCCTGAAAATGGAATGGATATAGAAGATTGCGAAAAAATAGCGAAGGAGAATTTAGCTAACAGGCAGAATATTAAATATATGGATATGTATATTGCTTTTGTTTGAAAAGAATAAATATTGAATGAAAAGGCATGTAAAGTATCAGGAAAAGGTACACACATGCCTTTTTAGCATTTATTAGTATATGATTCCAAAACATATAGAATAAATGTCTTGTTATAATATCAAATAAAAAATAGTTCTTGTGCCGGAATTAGTTTTAGGATATACATTATAAGGTATAGAAAAAATAATAGAAAATTATTCCGGGAGTCAGAACCAAATAAAGTTTATCATTGTTATAATGATAAACACAGGATTTACAAGATTCTGTAATAATTATGTTAGTAGTATTTGTTTTTTCATATAAGTAGAGTTTGTTATTTGTTTGGTCCGTATGTAACTGTGAAGTTATATACGGATTTTTTATTGCCTAGAAATGCCTTCGATATCTTTATGATCCTATTATTTATAATTACGATTATGTTTAATAGGATTATTTGGGCTTTTTTTATTGCTATTCTGCTCTTTATCAGTGGTATATACTTCATATACATTACTAAACTGCCTTGTACCGTGTGACATTTTGACAATTTCGAATTGTGAACAAAATAAAGGCGTAAATTCCTCTATATTAGGATTGTCAACAAAGCAATATACCTGCAACCAGTCTACACTTATCGCGTATGGCTGCACTTTTTCGGGGGTTGTATTCGTGCTTCTCATAAGGCTGTATTTCTGCCGGGACTAACCCGTATATTTTTGGGGGAATTAAACATAATCAACCAAGATCAAACAGAAGCGGCGACCCTTTCGAGGTCGCCGGGCTTGCCTTAGTTGGGTTACCGTTAGCTGACAGCCCCCCAGCCGTCAGGTTATCTCTACCCGTCACAAAGCAAAACAAAAAAAAGGTGAACTACAATAGCTCACCTTTTTGTTTTATAATTCGTTAACAGTTTAGTCTTTGCGCGAACTGTTACTCCCTGTACCCTTGATTATATTGTCATCTTTACCTATAATAGTCTGTAAAACCTTAATCACAACCTCGATCAACAAACCTACGGTATATTTCCAAAATGGTTTCACGATTATTCTATTTCGGGACGATCGTCACCACCACTATTATAAACATTGAGAGACGAGAAATAAGATTGACATGTTTCTTTATTGGATAATACAGAAACTGCCGCAATAATACTTTCCTGTGTAAAACCTGCAGGCGCTTGAACTGCCGTTCCTAATCCAGCGATTTTGTCGACACCAATAGAAATAATATTGTTACCAAGATCATCATCTGTAATCACATATTCATATATTTTTACAGATGAAAAATGAGAAATAAGAACAAGACCATTTCCATTTGCACCGGGCTTTGAATAGGTCTGCATAACACCAATTTTCACAATGTCACCTACGATAAAGTCTTTTGAAAACATGACAGATACAGTCAACCCCGAACCAGCTTGAGTGAATGTTGGTTCTGCAAAATTAGGGCCATAACCGGAAAGAACAGAAATACCGGAAGCAACCGCCATAGAAAATTTTTCTAAGGAATTGCCCTTTAAAGTTTTCTTGTTTTCTTTCAACCATGACATAACCAGCGAATTTTGTTTTACAAACTGATTGCGCTGTGAACCGTACTTCGTTTTTGAAAATGCTAAATCAATCCAAGACGCCATTACTTTCGCAGACTGTCCCATGATACCGAATGCTGATCGTTGCTCAGTTTGCGCCGAAGTCTTCGATGCGTTTTCGGTGATCTTAGCAGATGCGATCACGCGACCCCTAACCGACTTGTAGGTGACTTCTCCTACACTCTTACGACGGACGCCAATACTTGATGTTTTATATATACCCATATAAACGGAATACGCTGGGGTTATCCGAGAGGTTAAGTCCTGAACGAGTTCCAGCGTCCGGCAAAGGTGCAAAATTGATCGACACGGAGCAAGACCGGAGGGAACACGGAGATTGACCGAAGAACATTGCAATATGATAGCCAAATATCCGTATTGCGTAACATATTGTCAAATTCAGTCACACCCCTACTCTATTCATTTTTATATATAATTAACTGTATTGTGGTTTGTTTTGTTGGTTTCGTATTCCAGTCAGTATAAATTTCATGGGGAGAAAATGTATTTAGGGGAAACTTTATTCATGCTGGATTGTTATTTTTATATAGGGATTAATAACTAATTCCTATATTTGCACCCGAAAAGCGCCCGAAAGGGGGCAAATTTGGGACAATTGTATTGAAAATATAAAAGCGTTTAGCTTTTTTTGTGTCGTAACGAAACCGCCAATTGAACTACGAGTACACGAAAAAATGTTAGATGCCTGCGCATGGCGTGGGTGTTTCTCATTCGTGTACTTAGGTGCTTGGCGGTACCTGTTACGACCGATGGGTTAACGTCCCACGCTTTTCGTTTGTTAACCGCTCCGCAGGGACAGAGAGCGCCAATGCACTAGTATTATGTCATTGTCAGAAACGTGGGGAAACCCAGAAAAAACAAAGATTTTCGTTATTGAAACCTACAAAGGTTTATCGGAGAAAGAGATTAGAGGTAGATTAACTCCTTTGGAAATCAACAAGGCTCCGGGAATACTAGATGAACATTCGATTCTTATTATCCGGGCGCCGGATATACCTGCGATAGTTATCTGCATGATGAACGCGGAGGACGTTTGTTTAACTGCCTATATGTTTTTGTAATCATAAAGATAGGGCGGCAACTCGAATGTTTGCCGCCCTATCTTTTTTATACTTTATACCGATTAAGCATTTCGCCAAAAGTCGAGAGCTAGAATATAGTTGTGAACCAGGTTTCGGCAACAGTTTATGACTAGGACGTTGACAGGTTCGTCGATCAAAAGAGATTGATCGCGACGGAGGTCGGCGAAGACCTCTCCTATTCCGCGATATTGGTCGCCGTCGAGACGGGCGACGAAGCGCCCGGCGTCGGTGTAAGCAACGGCTATTATGCGGTCAGAGGGATAAACTATCATTCTGTACATGGCGATTCAGGTTTTATTAAGGTGTATGCTATGTACAAATTATTATAGGCATATCTAAGCCATGCAGAGACGTATAGTATACGATCGGATTCCTTGAGTAAGACGCTTTTCTTTAATTCTGATTCGAAATGTTTGTTAGCTTCTGCCAAAACTTCTTCGAGACTTTGTATAACAATCATATTTGTAAGTTTTAATATTAATTATCTGATTAATAAAATGTTATTAGGGGTTGGGCGTAAAATCTACGCCCGTTCTACTTAACGGGCGACGAGCTCCAAAACTTCCTGATAACGTATTTCCAAACCATTAACATCTAATAGTTTGGTACTATTACGGTCACCGTTCCGGGTTATACATTCCTCGATAGCGTCTTCGTAGGATTCGAACAGGCACGCCGGAGAATAGGCGTGAACATCACCGTATAACTTGATATACGTTGAATGCTTACCGTTACGCGAGATCACTATTATGTTTTCAATAGTCTTCGGCATATCGTCTACCCACCAGCATAAACCACGAGGTTTAGCCCTTGCGACACGAATCGCGTAATATTCAAAATTCGGGAACAGAGTTGATGAAAAGGGGGATTCTCTGAACTCATCCAGTTTTTCTAAAGCTTGCCTATAAACCATAATATACAATATTTAATAATTAATACTGGTGCAAAATGTTTCACGTGAAACGTTAATGCGATGATTTTCAATACACTAAGATAGCAAATAGGCATGTTAATAACTATATGTATTATATTAATATATGTTATATAAATGGAGCGCCGGAGGCGCACAAGGCAGCGCGTCAGCGCTGTAAAAGGGGGCAACAAAGGCTACTTTTCTAACAGGCGGGATAAAAGAACTAACTGGATAAGAAAATAATTTGGCTATTCGAAATTTCCCGGCTAAGGCTCCGGGACGGGAGCGGCTTGGGACAAGGCGCGAGCGGCACGGAGACGCCCCGCGGCAGGCGAAACAGGCGGTATCGGTCAGAGGTTGGGTCGACGGTGGCACATTAGCGACGGGAGTAACTGAGAATAGAACAGGCGCTACCCTACCCCGTTCGGTAGCCGGGAACGGGCGCCTGCGGAGCGGAAGCAAGCGCTTGCGCTTGCGGCACCGCATAAGGCGAACGGGCACGGCATAACGCAACACACAAGCAGAGGAAACGACTGAGAGCAACTTTGAACGGAGCAGACATTAAGGCAAACAGAGTAAGTATTATTATTATCCGCAGGCACGGATAACGGCAGCTTGCTGACGGTATTGGTGCCTGCGGATAATAATAATACTGGCGTAGGGCTATTTAACATAACGCCAAGTTTTAGGGGACGCTGCGCACGCGGGACGCGGCGTATAAGCGGACACTAACAACTTTCGTTATGTTATATAGCCCGGTTCACAGGCGCTTCGCTTTAGGATAGATATAGCCCACGCAGAGAACGACTGAAAGGCGTACGTATTGAAACAGGCGTCCAGTTACGAGGGCGCCAAGGGGAAACACCTGCGGTGTCCTTCGGGGCGATCGGGGCGCAGCAGGGGGCGACACGGGCGCCCCGGACGGCACGACGGCGGAAGTATAGGAACCGGGCAGAGAACGACGAAAAGGCGCTAAGGTTGATAACAGGCGTCCAGTTATGAGGGCGTTACAGGATAGAACAGGCGGAGCGCGCCCGGGAGGTCGGGGCGCGCGAAGTGCGAACCGGACGACCATATTTGGGCGCGCGGTTCAACTCGACAGGCTTAACAAGAGATGATGATGCGACGCAGGGGTATTTGGTTCGATTTTCGCTTAATGAGCCTAATGGACTGTAAGCTAACCTCTATATCCATGATAATGCATTCCGGGTCATGGGACATAAAATATAGGGCGAGATCAATTGCGTTCCGCTGGTTATCTACGCTTATGTCTAGGTATTGATGTACTGACTTAATAGCTTCTAAAGCACAAAGGGAATAATAAACTAATAAGTCCATATTTTCAAAGCTATCAAGTTCTTTCCCGTCAGCTATTATTGTTCCCATAGATATGCTTTTATTTTAGTCCATGTACCTGCAAATTCTATTAATCCGTATTGGTCGATAACTAACGTTGGTTGACCATCGGTATATAGGATTTGACAACCTGCTTTTTTAAGTGATTTTTTAGCTGTTCTTTTCTTCATGGCTGTTATTTGTATATAAGATTATAACGATTGGTTGATAGTCGTTTATAGGAAATATGCATAAACTTACGTGAGACGTAAACAATACATTGATCGAAGGGTATTCCAGTTTTTAATAATGCTGACACTAATACTGTTATGTCTTCGTTGATTGATAGGTCGGCGGCTTCGCCTATGAGGTGTTGAGATCGCGAGGTACCCCCTATTGCATTATTCAATAGTTCCGAACGATAACCGCTATTGATGATAATCGGAGTATTAACAACGGTTCTCAGGGGTTGCAGGCAACAAGCAACAAGAGTAGACAACGCAACAACAATTTCGATACCTGGGGAATTGTCGATATGCAATCTTAAAGCCGTCGGACTGACTGTAAATTCAGACAGTTTAAAATGTTTACTTAATAGAATATCTTTGCTCATATATCAATAGGATTATTTAATTACGCTCCGCTAAGGGGGGGGGAAAACATACGGTTGCCTATGGCACGCCTTTAGGGTCGTCGCCGTTGTTCGGGGTAGGCTTTATACGCGAGATAGGCGGCTAAGTTCTTAGCAAATGTATATTCATATTGTACGATTCTAAGAGCGTCACGAAATTGGTCTGTTGGGTGCGGTACTTCGCACTCAATGCTTACCAGCTTACGCAAGAATATTTTATCTGCTTTAGTGCTATCCTGCCTTAGAGTAAGCCGGATAGGACGCGTTGTGATCGTTGGCATATGTTCAAATATAGGAACTGACCGCATTCGGCTTTTATTCTTGGTGAGATCATTAATTCTGAAATCGAAGTATTTGGCTGCGTAGATGTAGAACAGTGATTCTATATCTGCCTGCAATTTAAGCATATCAGTACTAATCGTAAATATTTCGCCTGTATCTGTTTTAAGAAGCGTTTTCGCGTCTGACTTGATAGATATTTCGACACGCCAAACGTCGCGGCTATCGTCTATGCCGTTCAACTTCCACAACTGACGGATATAGGGCTTTTCCTTTACCTCTCGCAACTCTTTCGTTTTGTTGTACATATAGGAACACACGGAACTCGATCGACTTCCGAATGCTATATAGTTAATGTCGCGTATGTTTTTGGCGGAACCTCTTAAAGTGCATCGACTGTCGTCTGTTCGCTTAATACGTTCATTTACAACTGACTGTAAAATTCGTTTTGTGTCACTTTCTGTTTCGGGTGATTGATCGCGTAGAGCGCCTATTATTGCATCGACCAGTTGTTCGCGTTTATCGGAGGTCGTATCGCCTTGTAACGTGTACGACGGTTGCCCGTTTTTTAAGAATTTACCGGACAAGAACGAATTGATCAAGCGACGTGGCGACATTCCACCTACAAATTCGTTGCAGTCATAGCATAAATCTATTCGGCTGATCGACTTAAATTTCAAGCCGTAAAGCGCTAGGAAGTTGACAAATGTATACGAAAAGTCGGGTTGATACAGTTCACGATTGGATAGCTTTACGAGTGCCCCTCTCCTATCTATAACACTTGATACGGGATTCGTTAAAATAGTGGCGTAGTGATAGTTATATAGCTGATTACGATTATGTTTAATAGACTTTTGTAAACTCTTTATCCTTGCCTATTCTTTCCCAAATTCTCCAGCCGATGCAAATTTTTTCAACATTTATTATCTAAAGAGTGTTGTATGTTAAATAACTATTCTATCTTCGCATCTTGATGAAAAAAATAGTGTTGATATTATCGTTTCTCTTCCTGTTGTTACTGAATATGCAGGTAAAGATTGAAGATGAAGATATTTTATCTCCAAAAGAAACTACTTATATCTGCAATAATATAAAGCATCCATTACAGGATGAATTGAGAAATTATGATTTGAATCAAACCCATAATACTGTTTTTTGTCTCACTACACGTTCTTTAGTTATATCTACCAGATGTGATCGTCCATTTAAAGTAACTACCCGGCTTTTAGAGTTGTCTTTACAGAAAGAACAAAATATTCTGAATAAAATCTCTGAAACCTATTTAATAACCCAATCTATAAACTTCTCGTCTCTTCGTATGCGATCTGGTCATTGGATCTACGTATTACGAAAAATCATTATTTAGTTTACTATTTATCATTGTTTCTTTATTGTTTACGCGGAATTGTAAACAATGATTAATTCATGTGCTCTTTGGAGTACATTATATCAGATATTAAATTAAATAATTATGTTAAGTCTATTACTTTCTACCCTGGAAATGATGGCGTTGACCTTCATTATCGGGTTTGTTGTAGCCGGTGTGATCAAACTTATCGCAGTTTGGGCCGACTCTCTGGAGTTTCATCATAATGAAGAACTTTCACAGTTTAGCAAGTTGAACAAATTACGTGCCAAAATTGGAGAAATACTCGGATTGGATTCAGTTAATGAAGAAGAAGAACAGGTGGATGACGAACGTGAAGAATTTCGTCAAGGTGTAAACAGCGATCTTCTTCATATAAAACCATCCGGTTATTATCATGGTGTAAGCCATGGTGCATCTCATTTGGATCTGATGGATTATTATTATCCACAGGATACTCGTATCATGTATCTGAAGAAAAAAGAACAGATGATGAGAAAAAACAATACAAACAAAGAGGAGAATCCTTCTACCGAAAAATAAAGACAGATATGGAAAACGTTGATTTTTTAAGTTTGTTCCAAGGATTTGGAACAATGGTTGCCGGTGGATGGATACTGGCTATCGCTCGTGTTTTTTTGATTACCCTTGGTGGCCTGCTCGTTTATCTGGGCTGGAAAGGTGTTTTGGAACCAATGGTAATGATCCCTATGGGATTAGGTATGATTGCTATCAATTGTGGTACGCTGATTATGCCGGAAGGTGGTCTTGGAAACCTGTTTCTAGACCCAATGCTTTCCGATACAGACGAATTAATGAATACTATGCAGATAGACTTTCTTCAACCAGTTTATACGCTTACGTTTAGTAATGGTTTAATTGCCTGCTTTGTGTTTATGGGAATCGGCACCTTATTGGATGTCGGTTTCTTACTCCAAAAACCGTTTGCCAGTCTTTTTCTGGCTCTTTGTGCCGAACTGGGAACCTTCCTGACTGTTCCAATCGCCAGTGCTTTTGGATTATCTTTACAGGAAAGTGCCTCTGTCGCTATGGTGGGTGGTGCTGATGGCCCGATGGTTTTGTTTACATCACTGATTTTGGCTAAGCACCTGTTCGTTCCTATTACTGTCGTTGCTTATTTGTATCTGGGGTTAACTTATGGAGGGTATCCTTACCTGGTAAAGTTACTGATTCCGCAACGGTTGCGTGCAATAAAGATGACGAATACAAAGCCACCTAAGAATTACGATGCAAAGGTTAAACTGGCATTCTCTGTTATTTTGTGTGCCGTTTTATGCTTTCTGTTTCCTGTTGCCTCTCCCCTTTTCTTCTCATTATTCCTGGGAGTTGCAGTTCGCGAATCAGGTATGAAACATATTTATGACTTTGTGAGCGGACCGTTATTATATGGTTCTACTTTTATGTTGGGGTTATTGCTTGGTGTATTGTGTGATGCTCAACTACTTCTTGATCCCAAAATTTTAAAATTGTTGGTGTTAGGTGTTACGGCATTACTCCTTTCCGGTATCGGAGGTATTATGGGCGGCTATATCATGTATTTTATTAAACGTGGTAACTATAATCCGGTAATCGGTATTGCTGCCGTGAGTTGTGTTCCTACAACAGCTAAAGTCGCACAGAAACTGGTAAGTAAAGAAAACCCAGACTCTTTCATCTTGGGAGATGCATTAGGTGCTAATATATCCGGTGTTATTACATCTGCAATTATTACAGGTATTTATATTACAATCATTCCTTATTTATAATAAGGATATTGTTTCGACTATATAAAAAGTAGAGTTTGTTATTTTAGTCCGTATGTAAGCGATTATATACGGACTTTATTTATATAAAAATAGCCACTCCATTGGGAGTGGCTATTTTTATATCTAATGGAAATGATTATTATTTGTTCATTTCAGCCTCGATAGCTTCCAGTTCCGGACCCATGTTCAGATTATAGTAGATACCTCTTAAAGCGATCATATATTCTGATTCTTCAGGTTTCAGTTGGTGAGCTTTTTCGAAATAAGGAAGAGCTTTCTTGAAAAGATCTTTAGCAACTGTCAGTTCTTCCTGATATTTCTTGCTGTCGTTAATCATGTTAGCCTCACCTTGTTTGTTTACCCCCTGGTTGTAATATACACGGCCAAGACTTGACAGAGATTCTACTGCATCCGGTTTCAGTTCCAATGCTTTAGAGAAATATTTTTCGGCGTTTGCATAATCTTTCAAACCTGTTTCGTAAACCATACCCATTACGTGATATAGCTGAGAATTGTTAGCATCCTTAGCGATAGCTGTGTTCAGGTACTCGATAGCTTTTTCGTTTCTTCCTGAATAGATATAGTTGTTGATCAGGTTCATCAGGTAATATTCTTCGTTCGGGAACTTAGCCATACCTTCTTCTAGTGTCTTTTCGAAGTTTACAGTGTCTTTAGCCTGCTGATATTCGTAGCACAGATACTGATAAACGTCATTCTGTCTGAAGTCTGTGTCTTTTGCACGTTCCAAAGCTTTGATAGCTGTAGGAGAATCACCCAATTGAGTAGCAGCTACGGCTGCATAGAACTGAACAGTCATGAATGTAGAGTCTTTTTCTGCTGTCTGAGTTCCTTCGAACATTGGTAATTCAGAGATTTCCAGGTACTGGTTGAAGAAATCGTATGCTTTCTTATAATCTTTCTGATCGAAGTAGTAAGCACCACCGTTGAAATAATATACATGGTCAGCACTCAAAATGCTCTTGATGTCTTTTGTATATTTCGGTTTGATCTTACCTTTTTCGTTAGGAAGCTGATCCAGTTCGTAAGCCTTCTTAAAATAAGGAAGGATAGCGATCAATGCATCATACATAACGGGTTCGTTCGGTTGTTGTCCGAGAATTTGTTTAGTTCTCTCTGCACTGAACTGTTGATCTTCGATAAAGCCAGCAACATACCAGGTCTGAGCGTCATCCTTTGATTCAGGATTTTCGAGGGCACCCTTGATTAACGATCTGGCTTCAGTGAAGTCAGCTTTGTCTCCTTTTGCTATTCCTTGTGCCTCCTTAACGGCTTTCTTTTGAGCGAAAGAGGCAGATGCTGCAACACATAATGCAACTGTTAATAATAATCGTTTCATTGTGATAGTAATTTGAGATTAATATTTCTATTTGTTTAAATTATCCATTTGTTGTCTCTTCAGTATCCTTAGCGATATCCTCAGATCCTCCAAAACCGGTTATTTCCCCTTTGTTTTCATTTTGAGCGTCTTGTTCAGCATTTTCTTCGTTCACCTGCTCTTCCGATTCGGATAAAACCTTACATACAGAGGCTATTTCATCATTACGTTTTCCTAAGTTAATCAAACGGACACCCTGTGTTGCACGACCAATTACGTTCAGGTCGGTTACCTTCATACGAATAGCAATACCAGACTTATTAATGATCATGATATCATTTTCTTCCGTAACATTTTTAATGGCAACAAGTTTTCCGGTCTTTTCAGTAATGTTGAGTGTCTTAACACCCTTACCGCCACGATTGGTCATACGATAGTCTTCCACAACCGAACGTTTTCCATACCCCTGTTCAGAAACAACCAACACAGTATCGGTCTCTTTATCTTTGATACATACCATTCCCACTACTTCGTCAGAGGGGTCATTGTCAAGTGTCATACCTCTCACTCCGGAAGCAGTACGTCCCATAACGCGAACTGCACTTTCGTGGAAACGAATAGCCCGTCCGTTACGGTTTGCGATTAAGACTTCGTTGTCACCATTTGTCATACAGACTTCAATCAGGCCATCGTCTTCACGGAGAGTAATAGCGTTCACGCCATTCTGACGCGGACGTGAATATGCCTCGAGCAATGTTTTCTTGATGACACCTTTCTTCGTACAGAATAACAGGTAATGTGAATTAATGAATTCCGTATCGGTTGTTAGTTTCTTAACACGGATGAAAGCATTTACTTTATCATCCGGTTCGATATTCAATAAGTTTTGAATTGCCCTACCCTTTGCATTCTTAGCGCCTTCTGGAATTTCAAATACCTTCAGCCAGTAACACTTACCTTTTGCTGTAAAGATCAACAAGGTTGCGTGCATAGATGCCGGATAAATATATTCAACGAAGTCTTCATCGCGGGTTTCTGATCCCTTAGCTCCTACTCCTCCACGACCCTGAGCACGGAATTCACTCAACGGTGTACGTTTGATGTATCCCATATGTGAGATCGTAATAATCATTTCGTCGTCGGCATAGAAATCTTCCGGATTCAATTCTTCAGAAGCATATACGATATCGGTTTTACGTTCGTCACCATATTTATCTTTAATTTCCTGCAACTCATCTTTAATCACTACCATACGAGTGTCTTCATTTTCCAGGATATCTTTCAAGCGGGCAATCAATTTCTCAATTTCTTCGTATTCAGCACGCAATTTGTCCTGTTCCAGTCCAGTTAACTGGCGAAGCCTCATTTCTACAATAGCACGGGCCTGAACATCAGATAATGAGAAACGTTCCATCAAACGTTCGATCGCTTCATTCGGGCTCTTGGATGATTTTATGATAGCGATTACTTCGTCGATATTATCGGAAGCAATAATCAAACCTTCCAGAATATGAGCTCTTTCCTCGGCTTTCTTCAGTTCGAACTTTGTACGGCGGATCACGACTTCATGACGGTGATCAACAAAAGCCTTGATCATGTCTTTCAGGTTTAACTGACGCGGACGACCGTTAACCAAAGCGATGTTATTAACACTGAATGAAGATTGTAAAGCAGTTAACTTATACAACTTGTTCAGTACTACACTTGAATTTGCATCACGTTTCACATCTACGACGATACGCATACCATTACGGTCTGATTCGTCGTTTACATTGGAAATACCTTCGATACGTTTTTCGTTTACCAAGTCGGCGATGTACTTGATCAGTTCAGCCTTATTAACAAGGTAAGGGATTTCCGAAATGATAATCTTTTCGTGATTGTTTTCTACTTCAATTTCTGCTTTACCACGAAGAACAATACGTCCCCTACCGGTTTCGAAAGCATCTTTCACACCTGCATAGCCGTAGATTGTTGCGCCTGTCGGAAAATCAGGAGCTTTTACATACTCCATCAAACCTTCTACATCAATTTCTCCACGGGCATCTATATAAGCCATAGACGCGTCCAGCACTTCACTCATGTTGTGAGGTGGCATATTCGTTGCCATACCTACTGCGATACCGGAAGCACCGTTCACCAACAAGTTCGGGATACGAGTCGGGAGTACTGTCGGTTCTTTCAGCGTATCATCGAAGTTCAGCTGGAAGTCTACTGTGTCTTTGTCAATATCACGAAGCATTTCTTCGGCAAGCTTGCTCAAACGTGCTTCGGTGTAACGCATTGCCGCCGGACTGTCACCGTCGACTGAACCAAAGTTACCTTGTCCGTCCACCAACGGATAACGTAAGGACCATGTTTGTGCCATACGAACCATCGCAAAATACACGGAAGAATCTCCATGTGGATGGTACTTACCTAAAACTTCTCCAACAATTCTCGCAGATTTCTTATAAGGTTTATCGGATGTATTACCTAATTCATTCATCCCGAACAACACACGACGGTGAACCGGTTTAAAACCATCCCTAACATCCGGAAGGGCGCGCGAAACAATTACAGACATTGAATAATCAATGTATGCTGATTTCATTTCCTCCTCGATGTTAATCTTAATAATTCTGTCTTGATCAACCATTTAGTTTTATATTAATTACACTCAATATCTCACCTTTCAAAAAGTGCACTAAGGTAACGCTTTTCCCTTTATCACGAAAGTTTTTACCCTGAAATTTTATTATTCAGAAATATTGAGCCTTTCTTAAGGAATAATGGCACGAATTTTGTTAGATATATAGGGAGAGTTTATTAATTTTGCATTCACAGTACATTAATATAATAGATAGGATTCATATAGGTATGAAAAATAATTATTCAAAAAGACTGATGGACGTTATTGAATATAGCCGCGAGGAAGCTGCCAGGCTTCAGAACAGTTATATCGGACCGGAACATTTGATGCTTGGTATCATACGCGATGGAGAAGGAAGAGCCATGCAGTTATTGCGTGATCTGAACGCTAACGTACACGATATAAAGAAGAGAATTGAACAAGAGATCAAAAATACGTTTGATACGGAAGAGTCCGAACTTCACGATATCGCTATCAGTAAAACAACAGAACGTGTGCTACGTATGAGTATGCTGGAGTCGCGTTTGTTCAGAACAGACGAGACGGGTACGGAACATCTGCTTCTGGCTATCCTGAAAGAAGAGTTCAATGTAGCTGCCAGAGCGTTGAGCGAAGTTGGTATAAACTACCGCAATGTATACAATAATCTAGCAAGCGGAACAGATATGAATCGCATGGAAGAACTGGAAGAAGTGGATGAAATCAGTGATGGTTACACTGACGACGAAGATGAAGAAGAAGAAGACTTCTCTTCCCGTAAAGAGTCTTCCCGCTCCTCTTCCGGTACAGGTGCAGCACAGCCGAAATCACCGAACGATACCCCGGTATTAGATAATTTCGGTACGGATATGACACGAGCCGCTTCCGAGAATCGTCTGGACCCGATTGTAGGCCGTGAAAAAGAAATTGAACGTCTGGCCCAGATCCTAAGCCGCCGCAAAAAGAATAATCCGGTGTTGATCGGTGAACCGGGTGTTGGTAAATCTGCTATTGTAGAAGGGCTTGCGTTGCGTATTATCCAGCGAAAAGTATCCCGCGTATTGTTCGACAAACGTGTGATCAGTTTGGATATGGCATCTATCGTAGCCGGTACAAAATATCGCGGACAGTTTGAAGAACGCATCAAAGCGATCCTGAACGAACTTTCCAAGAATCCGAATATCATCCTGTTCATTGATGAAATCCATACAATTGTAGGTGCAGGTTCGGCTTCCGGATCTATGGATGCTGCTAATATGCTGAAACCCGCATTGGCACGTGGAGAAATACAATGTATCGGTGCAACTACACTCGACGAGTATCGCAAGAATATCGAGAAAGACGGTGCATTGGAACGTCGTTTCCAGAAAGTGATCGTTGATCCGACTACGGCAGAAGAAACATTGCAGATCCTGAAAAATATCAAACCCCGTTACGAAGAACATCATAATGTGATCTACACTGACGACGCCCTGGATGCTTGTGTGAAGCTGACAGAACGATATATCAGTGATCGTAACTTCCCGGATAAGGCGATCGATGCACTGGATGAAGCTGGTTCTCGCGTACATATATCTAATATTACAGTTCCGAAAAGTATCGAAGAATTAGAAGCAAAGATTGAAGAAACGAAGACCGAAAAACTGACGGCCGTCAAGTCCCAGAATTTTGAGTTGGCTGCAAGTTTCCGTGATAAGGAACGTCAGTACCTGCTGCAACTGGAAGCTGCCAAAGCCAAGTGGGAACAGGAATTACAGGAACATCGCGAAACAGTGGACGAAGACAAAGTTGCCGAAGTGGTAGCCATGATGTCAGGTGTTCCTGTTCAACGAATAGCAAAGGCTGAAAATCTGAAACTGCTGGAAATGGCCGAGAATTTGAAAAAGCAGGTTGTTGGTCAGGATGATGCCGTTCAGAAGATTGTGAAAGCTATCCAGCGTAACCGTGTAGGATTGAAGGATCCGAACAAACCGATCGGAACATTCATGTTCCTTGGTCCGACGGGCGTCGGTAAGACGCATCTGGCTAAGAAGTTGGCGGAATATTTGTTCGACTCGGCAGATGCATTGGTTCGTATTGATATGAGTGAATACCTTGAAAAGTTCGCGGTATCACGCTTGATCGGAGCACCTCCGGGATATGTCGGTTATGAAGAAGGCGGTCAACTGACCGAAAAGGTTCGTCGTAAACCCTACTCTGTCGTATTGCTCGATGAGATCGAAAAAGCGCATCCGGATGTATTCAATTTGTTGTTGCAGGTATTAGACGAAGGTCGCCTGACTGACAGTCTTGGCAGACGAATTGACTTTAAAAATACGATCCTGATCATGACTTCCAATATCGGAACACGCCAGTTGAAAGACTTCGGCCGTGGTGTCGGTTTCAGTTCGCAAGCAGCCGGTGAAATGGATAAAGATTTCTCACGCAGCGTTATTCAGAAAGCATTGAATAAAGCTTTTGCTCCGGAATTCCTAAATCGTGTAGACGATATCATCATGTTCGACCAGCTTGATAAAGATGCTATCCATAAGATCATCGATATTGAGTTACAGGGACTTTACAAGCGTGTTTGTGGTCTGGGTTACGAGTTGGTTCTTACCAATGAGGCTAAAGACTTCATCGCCACAAAGGGCTACGATGTACAGTTCGGTGCCCGTCCGCTGAAACGTGCTATCCAGAAATATCTGGAAGACGAAATGGCCGAATTGATTATCCGCGCTTCCGTTGGCGAAGGCGACAAAATTGTTGTAGACTTCAATAAGGAGGAACAGAAAATAGTAACATCCGTACAGAAGAAAGAACAGGCATAAGCCGTTTCTGTCGGTTATAAAGTCAAAATGTCAGATAGAACCTATCTGGCATTTTTTTTGTTTATACCGTAACGTCAAACGAATTATTAATACATAAATAAAATATAAACGATATGGCTAAACAAGGAAACATTGGTGTTACAAGCGAGAACATCTTCCCTATTATTAAGAAGTTTTTGTACAGTGATCACGAAATCTTTCTTCGTGAATTAGTATCGAATGCTGTAGATGCTACACAGAAATTAAAAACACTTTCATCTGTCGGTGAATTCAAAGGAGAACTGGGCGACCTGACTGTTCATGTAAGTTTTGACGACAAGATCATCAAGATATCCGACCGTGGTATCGGTATGACAGCTGAAGAGATCGACAAATACATCAACCAGATTGCCTTTTCGGGTGCAGAAGAATTTGTAGAAAAATATAAGAACGATGCTGCTGCTATCATCGGCCACTTCGGTCTTGGTTTCTATTCTTCTTTCATGGTTTCTAAGAAAGTTGAGATCGTAACCAAATCTTACAAAGAAGGTGCAGTTCCTATGAAATGGAGTTGTGACGGTACCCCCGAATATACACTGGAAGAGACACAGAAAGATGATCGTGGTACAGATATCATCCTATATATCGACGACGAAAATAAGGATTTCCTGAATAAAGAAAAGATCAGCGGCCTGTTGACCAAATATTGTCGCTTCCTCCCCGTTCCTATCGCATTCGGAAAGAAGCAGGAATGGAAAGATGGCAAATACGTTGATACCAACGAAGATAACATTATCAACGATATCACTCCGGCATGGGTTCGCAAACCGGCTGATATGACGGATGAAGATTATAAAAAATTCTATCAGGATTTGTATCCTATGTCGGAAGAACCTTTATTCTGGATTCATCTGAATGTGGATTATCCGTTCAACCTGACTGGCATCCTGTATTTCCCACGTATCAAGAGTAATCTCGATTTACATCGTAATAAGATTCAATTATACAGTAACCAGGTATTCGTTACCGATTCAGTAGAAGGCATTGTTCCTGAATTCCTGACATTGTTGCACGGCGTACTTGACTCTCCGGATATTCCTCTGAACGTATCCCGTTCTTATTTGCAGAGCGACCAGAACGTGAAAAAGATCTCTAACCATATCACAAAGAAAGTGGCTGATCGTCTGGAAGAAATGTTCAAAAACGACCGTCCTCAGTTTGAAGAAAAATGGGACAGCCTGAAACTCTTCATCCAATATGGTATGCTTAGCGATGAAAAGTTCTATGATCGTGCTGCTAAATTCGCTCTTCTGAAAGACGTAGATGGTAAATATTATACATTTGAAGAATATAAGGCGTTGGTTGAAGCTAATCAGACAGATAAAGAAGGTAATCTTATCTATTTGTATACAACGAATGCCAACGACCAATACAGCTATATCCATGCTGCCAAAGAAAAGGCATACAGCGTCTTGATCATGGACGGCCAGCTGGATATTCATGCTATCAGCCAAATGGAACAGAAGTTTGAAAAGACTCGTTTTGTTCGTGTGGACAGCGATACGGTCGACAATCTGATTCGTAAGGAAAATGCAAACCAGGTAACACTGAACGAAGATCAAAAGAATGCTTTACAGGAAATGTTCAAAAGCCAGCTACCGAAGATCGAAAAGACTGACTTTATCGTTACTTTCGAAGCATTGGGGGAAAACTCCAATCCGGTGATGCTGACCCAGAGTGAATATATGCGCCGAATGCGTGAAATGTCCGCTATGCAGCCGGGTATGTCATTCTACGGTGAGATGCCGGACAACTATAATCTGGTATTGAATACAGATCACGAATTGGTTAAGAAAGTACTTTCCGAAGAAGAACAGAACTGCGAAGACAAATTGAAACCGATCCTCGCCGATCTGAAAGGCTGGAAAGCTCGCCAGACTGATTTGCGCGAAGCACAAAGCAAGAAGAAAGAGGAAGAGATCACTTCTGAAGAAAAAGAAGATATGACGAATACAAATCATAAGATCGACGAACTATCTTCACAACGTAATGCAATCCTGGCAGAATATGCCGGTAGCAACAAGCTGGTCAGCCAGTTGATCGACTTGGCTTTATTAGCTAACGGTATGCTGAAAGGTGAAGCGTTAAGCCAATTCATTAAACGTAGCGTTCAGATGATAGGATAACAGCCGGATATAATCCAATACAACAAAAAGGAGTTCCATTCGGGACTCCTTTTTTGTATAATATATGCCAGTATCTTATCACATTTTATAATATTCTTTTGTCATATATTATGATAAAGCATTGGCATAATATGTACGAATAAATTATCACAATATATGATAATTTTATTTCCTGCCGAAAGAATAATTTATTTTTCAGACGATTTATCTTTCAACTCTTCAGGAAGTTTTCGGAATATTAGAAAGTATATTTCTGTCTTCTTTCATCTTATCCCTAAATTCCATGAGGTGTCGATACGGGTGTAGTTGTTTTGTTCAAATGCCCCTTCAATGCTTGATTGTTAGTATTTTCTTGTAGGATATATTGTAAATTCTTGCGTATGAAAATTATATCCCGTAAGTTTGTTGTTTAAAAGATTTTATACGTTAAAACAACATTTAATAACATGAATGATTCTATCAAAAAACTGAAACAAAAGAAAGTGCTGATATTAGCTTTAGCCTTTCCGCTGTTTTCGCCCTTGTCCATGCAAGCCATACAAAAAGCAGATAATATCTGTATGGAAATGCAACAGGCTAAGAAAATAGTCGGAGCGAAACAAATCAATTCTACAACCATCGAAATCCAGTTCTCTGATAATCAAAGAATGGCTTTTGACTTTTATGGAGAAAACATCTTCCGTGTATTCCAGGATATAAACGGAGGTATCATACGTGATCCGGAAGCTAAACCGGAAGCACAAATACTGGTCGATAATCCCAGAAAACCGCTAACTTCGTTAACCCTGAAAGAAGACAATAATTGTATTTTTATCAGTACGGATAAAGTAAAACTAGAATTGGATAAAAACACGTCTTTGTTGAAAGTCTCCAATCTTAAAACCGATAAAGTGGTTCTGGAAGAAGTGAAACCGATCCTTTTTGAGAAAGGAAAAACGGTTCTCACTCTGAAAGAGAACCCCGGGGAATATTTCTATGGCGGTGGTGTTCAGAACGGGCGTTTCTCCCATAAGGGTAAAGCGATAGCTATAGAAAATCAAAATAGCTGGACTGATGGCGGTGTGGCCTCTCCTACTCCCTATTACTGGTCTACCAATGGTTATGGCTTTATGTGGTACACCTTTAAACAAGGTAAATATGATTTTGGTGCAGCAGAAAAAGGTATCGTAACATTATCCCACGACACTGATTACCTGGATGCTTTTTATATGATCAGTGACGGACCTGTGGCCTTGTTAAATGATTTTTATCAGTTGACAGGTAATCCGGTATTATTGCCTAAGTTTGGTTTCTATCAGGGACACCTGAATGCCTACAATCGTGACTATTGGGTTGAAGATGAGAAAGGTATTCTTTTTGAAGACGGCAAACGTTATAAGGAAAGTCAGAAGGACAATGGCGGTGTTAAAGAATCGTTGAACGGAGAAAAGGATAATTACCAGTTCTCTGCCCGTGCTGTGATCGACCGTTATAAAAACTATGATATGCCGCTCGGATGGTTATTACCAAACGATGGTTATGGCGCCGGATACGGACAAACGGAAACACTGGATGGAAATATCCAGAATCTAAAAAACCTTGCCGATTATGCCCATAAAAATGGAGTGGAAATAGGCCTTTGGACACAATCGGATCTGCATCCGAAGCCCGAAGTGAGTGCACTGTTGCAACGCGACATAGTGAAAGAGGTTCGCGATGCCGGCGTGCGTGTACTTAAGACAGATGTGGCATGGGTAGGCGATGGTTATTCATTCGGTCTGAACGGTGTAGCTGATGTTGGTCATATCATGCCTTATTATGGTAACGATGCCCGTCCGTTTATCATCTCTCTGGATGGTTGGGCCGGAACACAACGTTATGCCGGTATCTGGTCAGGTGACCAGACAGGTGGACAATGGGAATATATCCGCTTCCATATCCCGACTTATATCGGCTCCGGACTGTCCGGACAACCCAATATTACCTCTGATATGGACGGTATCTTTGGTGGTAAAAATCTGGCAATGAATACACGCGATTTCCAGTGGAAGACATGGACACCAATGGAACTGAATATGGACGGTTGGGGTTCGAATGAGAAATATCCGCATGCTCTTGGCGAACCGGCCACTTCTATTAACCGTTGGTATCTGAAAATGAAATCGGAACTGATGCCTTATGCTTACAGTATCGCGAAAGAAGCTGTTGACGGCAAACCGATGATCCGTGCGATGTTCCTGGAATATCCAAATCCTTACACCTATGGAAAGGCTACTGAATATCAGTTTATGTACGGTCCCTATTTCCTGGTCGCTCCTATCTATCAGGAAACACAAGTAGATGAAAAAGGAAATGATATTCGCGACGGTATTTATTTGCCCGAAGGAGTTTGGGTCGATTACTTCACCGGAGAAAAATATGAAGGCAATTGTGTTATCAATAACTTCGCTTCCCCACTTTGGAAACTTCCAGTATTCGTGAAAAGCGGTGCGATCATACCAATGACCAACCCGAACAATAATGTTTCTGAAATCAATAAGAATCTACGTATTTATGAATTCTATCCTGCCGGTAACAGCTCATTTACTGAATATGATGACGATGGACTTACAGAAGCATACAAATTAGGAAAAGGTACAACTACGCTGATCGAATCGAAGGTTGACGGTAAGAACAATGTGGTGATCACAATTCATCCGACTGTGGGTGACTTTAGCGGTTTTTTAAAAGAAAAAGCGACCGAACTGCGGATCAACGTATCTGAAATGCCTAAAAAGCTTGCTGCCAAAGTGGGTAAGAACAAAGTAAAACTGACAGAGGCACGTTCAATGGCAGAGTTCCAAAATGCAAAAAACGCATACTTCTATGATGCAGCCCCGAACCTGAATAAGTTCGCTACTAAAGATAGCGAGTTTGAAAAACTCATGATAATAAAGAATCCGCAGTTACTGGTGAAGTTGGCTTCTACCGATATTACCTCCGATGAAATTACATTGAACGTTGAAGGTTATAACTTCAATACGGCAAATACGCAGAAAGTAACCACCGGAACGCTGACTGCCCCGAACGGACAGATTACTGCCGAAAATGTCGAAGCTTATACCTTAAAACCAACTTGGAATAAGGTAAACAATGCCGACTACTACGAAATCGAATTCAATAACATGTTGTATACTACTATAAGGAATACAGAACTGTTATTCGATGGACTGGAAGCCGAAACGGATTACACATTCAAACTTCGTGCCGTAAACAAAGAAGGTCATTCAAACTGGAATACTTTCAGTACGAAAACAAAATCCAATCCGTTGGAATTTGCCATCCAAGGTATTCGCGGTGAAGTGACAGCCGAAGAACAGGAAGGTTTCGAGATTTTCCGTTTATTTGACTTTGCCGAACTGGGCGATATGTTCCATACGAAATATCGTAAGAATGCTATACCGTTTGATATGATTATCGATCTTCGTACAATTAATCAACTGGATAAATTCCATTATTTGTCTCGTCAGGATGGTGGCAATGGTACAATGCTGAGAGGTTTCGTTTCATATAGTATGGATAAAGAAAACTGGATTCCGGTGGACTCTTTCCGCTTCGAACGTAACGGTGATGTCAAAATCTTCGAATTCAAGGATAAACCCAAAGCACGTTACATTAAACTAAATGTAACCGAAGGTGTTGGTAATTATGGTTCAGGCCGTGAATTGTATGTGTTTAAAGTTCCTGGAACCGAAAGCTATCTGCCGGGTGATATCAATAAGGACAAGAAGATCGATAATAACGACCTGACTTCATATATGAACTATACTGGTCTTCGTAAAGGTGACAGTGATTTCGACTATGTCAGTGCAGGAGATATTAACCAGAACGGTTTGATCGATGCTTATGATATTTCAGTTGTTACCACTCAGTTGGATGGTGGTATAGAAAACCTGGGGACAGAGAAGGTTTCCGGCACAATTGAGATCAGTACGCCGAAGCAGATGTATAATAAAGACGAAATCGTAGAAGTAAAGGTAAAAGGAACAGATCTGAAAGCTGTCAACGCTTTAAGCTTTGCCTTGCCTTATGATCAACAGGATTATGAATTTGTCGGAGTGGAACCGTTGAATCTGAAAACAATGGAAAATCTTACTTACGACCGTCTGCATACAAACGATCAGAAAGCATTGTATCCTACTTTTGTAAATCTCGGTGACAAAGAAACACTAGAAGGAACAACCGACCTGTTTGTCCTAAAACTGAAAGCAAAACGCAAAGTAAAATTCAATCTGAAATCTATTGATGGCTTATTAGTCGATAAAGACCTAAATATATGTAAGTTTTAATATCTTCCATAGATAAATAAGAACCCCTTGTTTCAGATAATTGCTGGAACAAGGGATTTTTATTGTATATTATCGTTATGAGGAACTGATACTGGCTGTAAATAAAGTACAGTAACATATTATAAACCGGGAAATATTCAACCGGAAGAAAATACTGGAAGAAAGTCTTCGCGAATCGAAACTGAAAAACGTCAGGTAATCCTTCCTACTCTGGAAGGTTTCGAAGTGATCCGTATGGAAGATATTATCCGTTTACTTAAATCTTAATCGTATTAGCTGTTGCGGAATTCCTGGGGTGTCATTCCTGTATGTCTTTTGAAATACCTGTTAAAGAAAGACATGTTATTGAATCCTAACGAAAAGGCAATCTCTTTTGTCGGCAGATCAGTCGATTTTAATTGTGCTTTAATATCCATCAACACAATGGCTGTGATGATTTCCAATGCAGTCTTACCCGTTTCCTTTTTTATGGTCGAACAAAAATGAGAAACGGTAACTCCCAAATGTTCTGCATAAAAGGCTACATTACGCTGGGTAGTGTAATGGGACATGACCAGTTTTGTAAATTCCCGGCATATTTCCTTACTCCGGGTATGGAACGGATTTTTCCATTTCCCATGATTTTTGTATAGCTCAGCCGTGCCCTGTATAAAGATGGTGAATATGGACTTAATGATATCTTTATTCTCCAGAGTACAAGGGAGAGAATAGGCATGTAAAAGAGGCTTGAAAACATCCAGATAGAGTTGTGTAAGGTCTTCCGACAAGTTTATAACAGGGTATTCTGTCAACATAGGAAGCAGCCTGATTGTAGTCAGGATCAGGTTATTACTATCCATGAATTCTCGGGAAAAGCAGGCGTAATAAAAGTGGGCATCCTGTGAAACTTCATTGATCTGTATGAAACTGTCTGGAGTAAGTGTCAGGAAATCATTTTGTTTGATCGTATGTTCGGATAAATTCAGTGTAATACGCACTTTACCCTTTACACATAAGGCAAAAAGTACGGCTTTCATTTTACTAGAGTAATTGACATATCGTTTCAATATCTCTCCCGTAATATTGTCACTAGCAATAAAATCCGTAGGAATATCAAATATAGGCATGTTTTCCTCCATACTGTTCAGATTTATGATTTTCAAAGATAGTACATTTGATTTTTATACAATGAATAATCGCAAAAACAGAACATAGAAACCCAATAATAGGAATTGATCAATCCGGTCAAAACCTTGTACTTTGCAGAAAATTCAGAAGAAAAACGAAATGAACAGAATACACTTTCTTTTGTTTTATATAAAAGAGTAAATCTATTTTATCAAAAATGTTACGATTATGGAATTAGAAAAGATCGGAGAGCATGCCGGTAAAGTTTGGCACGAGTTGAATAAGGGAAGAGAATTATCAATCCCCGAATTGAGTCGATTGATTGATCTGAGTCACGAAGACACCACTTTAGCTATTGGATGGCTCGCCCGTGAAAATAAGGTTTTTATACAACGAAAGAATGGGCAGGTTTTTGTAAGTAACGGTATTCAACAAGGATTATATTTCGGTTAATATAATAGGAAAGGATCGGAAATAAAAAACGTTTCCGACCCTTTTTATATTAAATCACTTTCATATATTCTCTTTTATTTATATAGGTAAGTGCCGCTCCTATAGCTGTACGATATTCTGCATATTCCGGAATATGGAAACGAGTATTATACATAGCCTCGAGTTTGGGGAAGATACTTTCGCATTGAGGTAATTTGGTTAGATTTCCGATCAGAATAAAATCATGTATATCGCTGTTTAAAGCTGCTAATATTACGGACTGACCAATACATTGAAGTACCATATAAATGATACCCAGGGCAACATCCTCTTGTGAAGTGTTGGCATCAGCTTTCCCAAATGTAGAAGCCGTTGCATCCAAAGGCAGTCCTGGAAGTGGAATATTACATATATCCTGTATTTGCAGATTAATGTTTGTTATATCGCCTTTTAGGGCCAACTGCACGACCTGACGTATATCTTGTGTTTTAAGAAGTAATTTGGATAATCCTAATACCGTTCCGCCTCCGATTCCTATACCACCAATATGCTCTATCTTCTCTCCTTCCACTTTGACAAAAGAAGTCCCGGTCCCCATGCTGACAACGATCAATTTATCTAACCGGGTCAGATATTGTGCACCCAGACCATTCGCCAGGAATTCGTCGGTTTTGGCAGTAGGCAGACCGTATAACGGTTGATTTATATAAGCGCTACCAACACCTGTTAGCATTACCTTTTCGACTGCCGACAAGGCTATATCATTATCATATAAATATTTACCGAATGCACCGAATAATGAGGTAACAGGATCGGTAGCTCTGACAAACATCGGATTCTTTATATCCTTCCCGTCGATACCTACTATTTTGGTAGTGCTCCCTCCTACGTCTATACCAATTACTATTCCCATAACATTTAAGTTTAAAACCTCATATCAGGTTCCTGATTGTTCGCAGCAAAGATATTATAATTATTAATAATCAGCAATTATAGGAAGATTCATGGTTACAAAAATTGTCATTTAACAAAAAAATGTTATCTTCACAAAATTAGTTATTATTCTATTCTAAAGGGAAGGTTAGTTATGTTTGAAGATTTTAATTTCCAACAAATGATCAGTGCCTTTATCGTACTGTTTGCTGTAATTGATATTATCGGTTCTATTCCTATTATTATTAATTTGAAAGATAAAGGAAAAGAGGTGAATGCCCTGAAGGCAACGGTTATCTCTTTTCTGTTAATGATCGGCTTTTTCTATGCCGGTGACTTTTTACTGAAACTGTTCCATGTAGACATAGAGTCGTTTGCCGTGGCCGGGGCGTTTGTTATCTTTTTGTTATCACTTGAAATGATTCTCGATATTGAAATCTTTAAAAATACGGGACCTATCAAGGAAGCAACACTTGTACCCCTTGTCTTTCCTTTATTGGCCGGTGCAGGTTCGTTTACTACCTTATTATCTTTGAGGGCAGAATATGCCAGTGTCAATATTGTTGTAGCGCTGATTCTGAATATGCTTTGGGTTTATTTTGTGGTGCGTATGACCAAGCAAGTGGAATGCTTACTAGGTAAAGGCGGTATCTATATCATACGTAAATTCTTTGGAATTATTTTGCTGGCTATTTCCGTTAGATTATTTACAGTCAATATCACCCTCCTGCTTGATGCTCTACAAAATCAATGATATTTACAATTACACTAAACAATAATGTAAAACAATCTTATATCAACTTTTAAATCTTATGGAAAACAAAACTATTCTTTCCGTAAAGCCGCATGTGGTGTGGCTGGATGTGATGCGGTTTGTCGCTATGTTTACTGTCGTATGTTGTCATTGTGCTGATCCTTTTAACTTTTATCCAGGAGATGTTCCAGCTAATATTGCAGATATTAAATTCTGGGGTGCCACTTATGGAGCACTACTTCGTCCTTGTGTACCCCTCTTTGTTATGATTACCGGTGCTTTATTGCTAAGCCATTACTTGCGTAAACAGGATTAGCCGGTAAGTAAGATACTAGCTATAGGTGTTCCGATGTTCCTTATCGGATATGCCGTTACCTTTTTGGGATTCCGTCATGTAACTTCTTTGCCGGATTTCACAGATGAACAACTGGAACTGTTCTTTACCTATAACTCCCTGAATGTTGTAATGATGACTGCCCCGGTATTTATGTTGGTAAAGAAGATATCGGTGTTCCTCTTGGCTTGCAGATTCCATTGGCAGCGGTTGTTGCTTTCGGTATTTCATGGGCTATCGTTTTTGCAATTTACAAAGTGGCGGGCAAGAATGCTATTAATATATTTTATTATTCTCCTTTGCAGCATTTTCAAGCTCTTATCCATCTTCATTCATATAACAATTAATAATTTAGTGATATTAAGCTATGAAGACGTTGAAATTATTTTTAATGGCCACGGGAGTTCTATTCACTTCTCTAACCTTCCAATCTTGTTTGGATGATGATGATTACTACTATGGTGGCAATTGGCGGGCAAATGCTCTTGTAACTGTAAAGCCGGTTAGCAATGATTCATTTTTCCTACAACTGGATGATACTACAACATTATTCCCTGTAAACATAACTTCTTCTCCTTATGGTGACAAGGAGGTAAGAGCTTTGGTTAATTGCAGGCTCGTAGATAAGCCGAGTGAAGGATACAGCAAAGCTGTGTACGTGAATTGGATAGACAGTATCCTGACCAAACAAATAGCTCCGGATCTTGGAGTAGAAAATGACTCTGTGTATGGTACCGATCCTGTCGAAATGCTTAAGGACTGGGTTACAATTGCAGAAGACGGTTATTTGACACTTCGTTTCAGAACATTATGGGGAGATCGCAGTAAGGCTCATTTTGTAAACCTGCTGGTAAGCGAAGACCCTGCAAATCCGTATGAGGTGGAATTCCGTCACAATGCTTATGGTGATGTTCATGGAATCGAAGGAGACGGATTGGTTGCATTTAATCTGGCTAAACTACCAGATACGAATGGTAAAACGGTTAAACTGAAACTGAAATGGAAATCGTTTTCTGGTGATAAATCAGCAGAGTTTGATTATTGCACACGTAAGTCAACTCCAGGAAAGTCGACAATCAGTGACGAGAGAAGTGTATTAAATATGAAATAGATCTATATACCAGTTTAATACGAGAAGACAAATCTGACTAGTCCTAAATAACCGTTACAGTTATTGGACAAAAATAAAACATTCAGAACAGTTCAGCAAGGCTAGCCTTGCTGAACTGTTTGTTTTTATAACTTTTAATTTTAATTTGCCTCTGATGGTGCATATACTGCGGTGTTTTGTATCCGCATGAGTAATGCGGCCTGAGATTATTATATTTATAGACGGCCTCCTTTACCAAACATTTCATCTCCGTCAAAGGGAGATTAAGATCTTCAAGCATAAACTCATGTTTGAGTATCCCGTTTATCCTTTCCGCTATGGCATTAGCATAAGGGTCATAGGATTCAGTCATGCTCGGTATGATATGATACCGTTTCAACAATCTCTGATATGCATCGGAGCAATATTGTATACCACGATCTGAGTGATGTATTAAGGACTCCTCCCTGTACAATCGGTTGCGGTTAGCCATCTTTAAGGCATTAAGGGTACCTAGAGTATCCAAAGAGCAGGAAAGGTCATATCCCATAACTTTCTTTGAATAAGCGTCTGTAACCAATGAGAGATACAAGTGCCTGTTTCTATTCCTTATATAAGTTATATCCGACACCCAGATTTCTTCCGGACGTGTAGGCTCTATATTGGCCACAAGGTTCTTGTACCTGCGGAACCGATGGTGAGAGTTAGTCGTCACATGATAGGAACGAACAGGCTTTATAAGCATGTGGTTGGCACGCAGTATGTCAAACAGCCTGTCACGGCCGACTTTCTTCTCTTTCAATACCGGCTGAAGTATATGATAGAGTTTGCGGGTACCTATATGGGGCATCTCCAAACGGAGGCCCTGTACCATCTTTACAACTTCAGTAGCTTTTTGGCGACTTTTGTTTATACTCCAGTGCTGACGATAATATTTCTGCCTGCTTATCCCGAGCAGTCGGCAGATTCCGCTAATACTTACGGATTTTTTTTCTTTGTATTGGATGACTGTTCGGGAAAGGAGTTTTTTCGGATATCGATATGATATTCCTTTTCTGCGAGATCTATCATCATATCAAAAAATTCAGTTTTCATATCTTTTAATTCAAGCTCCTTTTCTAGACGGGCATTCTTGCGCTCCAATAATTTTACTTTCTGCTCCAATTCAAGCAGTTGCTGTTCCTTGCTTTTTTTCATGGGAATATGAGATCGATTTGACACGTCAAAGTTACCATATTTTTCAATCCAACGCTTTACTGTATGGCTTCCTTGTATACCATATTTACGCTGAATAGACTCCAAACTTAACCGATTTGTTTCATATTCGTGAACTACTGATAATTTAAAGGACATGCTGTAATCCTTTTGTGTATGTCTAACGTACTTGCTTTCTGACTTTTCCATTTCGTTACTTTGTTAGGTGTAACGATATTTTAGGACTAGACAATCAAACAATAAAAAGAGCCGTAGGTCATACACACTTACGGCTCTTTTCTTTATTTCATTATTACAACCACGGGATTATCTTCTTCCCCTATCCGCTTCAACTCTTTTACCTGCTGCGGAATATCCTTTACCTCTTCATTATCTTCAAACCATTCAACCACATCACCTGCAGAAATCAAGCCCACATACTCTCCGGCTGAGGAAACCGACATAGGTTGTATAGGCAAAAAATTCGTCAGGTTATCTTTCAGACCATTTACGTACAAACTGACTTTAACCTCTCCGGTCGATTTGGTAACCACGGCATTGAACAGGGTCGGTTTATGAAATAATTCCCTGATAAAACGGATGATCATCCGGTCTTCACTATCGAGTATCTGCGTTATCAGGACGGCATTATCTTTATTCTTCATAAAGCGTTCCAGAAAATTCCAATGATATTTACCCAAGTCAAGAACAACAGCAGGCACTAAGATCCTGTCTTTTACCTGATATATCGTATCATTGTATGCTTCCTTGAAATAAATATCCTTGCCTCGGGACCATAGACTTGTATTAGCAATAATAATTATAATACCGGTCTCCGGCTCTTTATAATCAATAACGATCGTACCTTCATACGCAGTCGGGCCAAAAACTTCGATGCCAGTCTCACTTTTAAAGACAGAAATCGATGCTATATTAGAAGGATCGAACGGCTCACCTTTACTTGCTATGGTTGAACATGAATCTATCGGCATATTGTCCTTAAAAAAAAGCAGCTTACTTTCCCCATTCCCGAATAATCCGGACTTATGCAAAACAAATGTCCCGTCATTCTGGTAACTAAAAGATGACGAAGAGGCTCCCTGTACATCAAAAGGTATCTTAATCTTCCCCCGAAAGTTTCCTTCTGAGTCATAACAAACCAAATCTTTATTCCATCCGTTGAAATAAATCATTCCCGTTTCGTTATCACCCCAACAGAAAACACTATTATACCCTTCCGGATCATTCCCGATATGCCCAACCTGTTTGATGAATTTTCCAGTTCCCTTATCAAACATCAGGCATTGACTCTGGTTAGTAGAAACCAATATCCTGTCTTTGATAATCTGTACATAGGGACCTTTCCCAATCAGGCTGCTGTCGGTCGTTTCCAGCGGAACATAACGAACCTGTTTGAAATAATCGGATGCCTTCAGCTCTACCGGTCTTTCAATGGCTGTTCCCAACGGGATCACGGATAGTTTACCGTCTGTTGTTTTATCTCCATTGCATGCAGCAAGAAAAAGACAGGAGGCAACGGTTAATTGACACAAATAAGTCATCTTCATTTTACTGCTTTTTTTGCTGACGCATTTTCTGTTGTGATCAAAATCACTCCATTCTTGCCCTTTTCTCCATATAGACTTTTGGCTGATTCGTCTTTCAGGACAGAGATCGATTCAATCGTGTTAGGATTTATCTTTTCCAATGCACCTTCTCTTATCTGTTCTACCCCATCGATAAATATAAGAGGTTTTTCCGCGCCGTTTTTTTCATTTCTAATACGGAATCTCACCTCGCCCGGCAAATGATCTTCTATCGGACCGTACCCGACAACTTTTATTTCATCCGCTTTTACTTTTCCGGAATCAACCCCCTTTTTAGTTATAAGAGAAATAACGCCATGTTTATCCGTCGCGTTATATTTGGCTAAAAGTTCTCCTGACTTTTCTTTTGGACTTATCGAGAAGCTATGGATATTTTCCGGAGGGATAGCATCCAATTGGTCATAAGTTGCCACTTCATTGTCGATCAGGATCAGATTTCGGGACCATTCCACTTTCGTCTTGATCTTTTTCATGCGCTCTTCAGATCCTTTTCCCAAATCATCCAGTTGCTTTTGCATGGTTTCCAAAGGATTCACATTCTCTTTTTTCTCCTCCGGAACCGTTTCAGTCTTTATGGTTTTCGTTTTCTGCGGAACAGGAACAACCGGTTTGTCCACAGGAGCC
Organism: Parabacteroides leei; assembly: GCF_023369805.1. Taxonomy (NCBI): domain Bacteria; kingdom Pseudomonadati; phylum Bacteroidota; class Bacteroidia; order Bacteroidales; family Tannerellaceae; genus Parabacteroides; species Parabacteroides leei. The sequence continues at coordinate 4,254 of NZ_JAMBQG010000008.1, read as the reverse complement.
AGTACGGCCTCGGCCATAGGTTCAGCTTTTTTAGGCTCAATAACTTCCTTAACCGAAACAATTTCGCTAATTTTGGCACTTGAAATTTTCTCCAGTTCGCGAGAGATTTCAGGACGGGCAAAAGCGACTACTGCTACAGCAGTCAGCGGAAGTACATACAGATACTTCAACCGCGCCCAGGGGTTTGATTTTTGTTTTAACATCATAGTAATTCGTTTTTTTAGTTTACTGTGATTAAAGCTGTTGGCCATAGAAGTGAAGCGCTGTGAACCAACAGCTTTTTTTATTAATAATAATTGATAATGTTTTGCGTCGATGCCATGATTGATCACACTCTCATCGGCTTCGTATTCATGAATATTCTGTAACTCCTGTTTCAGCAGCCAGACGGCAGGATTGAACCACTGAAGTATCACACAAAAACTACAAATCAACATATCCAAAGAATGGTGAGCACCTATATGAGCCAGTTCGTGTGTCAATATCTCTTCGCCGCTTTCTTCCATATCTTTCCGGGAAATAACAATGTATCCCATCCAACTGAATGGACAGATCAGGTCGTTCGTAACTACCAGTTTGCATCCTTTGGAAAGAACCTGCTTCTCTCCTTTCCCGACCATCCGCCATATACGGAATGTAGAATAAAGGAAACGAAGAAAAAAGAAAATACAGCCGACCAGATAAACGACAAACAAGAACGGAAGCCAGAAAGACTGAGGTGTCTGTACTTCTGTTTCCGTCTGCATCTGCGCCATTTGTAAAAGGTACTCCAAGTTTTGTAACGGGCGTTGTATGGCTACAGGCTCATCCGTCATTATACGGATAAAAGGAATGGCTACGGAGAGAATAACGACACTCAACAATGCGATCCGGTTAAAACGATGAAATGTTTCACGGCTTAACAACAATCTGTAAAACAGGTAAAATACTGCCAGACATACAGACGATTTAAGGATATAAACAAAGAAATCTCCCATAATATTAATCCTTATTTGCTTGTTCCACTTCGTTCAGTAATTGCCGGAGTTCATCCACGGAAATATCCTCCTCCTTTATCAGCGAAGAAACAACTCCCAGATAAGAGTTATTGAAATATTTGGCAATGACATTTTTCAATGTGCCTTTACTGTACTCTGCTTCGCTGACTGCACTATAATACTGATAAGTGTTACCGAATGTATTATGTGAAAGAAAACCTTTCTCCTCCAATCCCCGGACAATAGTCGACAAGGTATTGAAATGAGGCTTAGGTTCCTCATAATATTCTAGCAGTTGCTTCACGAACAAAGGGCCTTTCTCCCAGAAATAGCCCATGATCTCTTCTTCTTTTGCAGTCAATCGCTTCATAATTTCCATTGTTTACGGCAAAGAAACTAAAAGTTTTAGTTTTAAAACTAAATTCATTAGTTAATAAACTAAAAGAGATCGTTTTTCTCTCTTGTCATCTTTTTTTGCACTATTCTTTTTTATCTATGTTTCATTTTTATTGTCCTATTTATGCAAAAAGAGGCTTCCGCATTCGATGCAGAAGCCCCTTTAGTCTTACCGTCAAAAGATTTTTCGAACGTTTCTGAAAAACTTATCGCTTCGGTATATCCACCGACTTATCCGATTTTCCTAACAAATGTTCAGAGAAGTAATCGACCATTCGCCAGTAGAAGTATTCGTCCATATCGCCGAAACCGTGGCGTTGCTGCGGTAAAAGCAGCATGTCGAAGCGCTTATTGGCACGGATCAAACCATCTACAACGCGCATCGTATTACCCGGATGGACATTGTTGTCTATATCACCGTGAACCAACAGTAAATGGCCTTTCAACTGTTTTGCCAGTTCCTGATTACTCTTTATATTGTATGTAAATGTCGTATCGCCTTTTTCCGATACTACTTCTTTCACACCATGATGTGTTTCACTCCACCAACGGTTATAGATCTTGTTATCATGGTTACCGGCACAGGAAACTGCCACCTTGAAGAAATCCGGATATTGCAGGATTGCTGCTGTCGACATAAAACCGCCTCCCGAATGTCCATGGATACCTACACGATGGATATCGATAAACTTATTTTTATCAGCCAACTGGATAATGGCCGTTTTCTGATCTGCCAGTCCATAATCACGTAAATTACCGTATCCGAAGTTATGATACCATTTCGAACGACTCGGATGACCGCCACGGTTACCGACAGAAACAACAATGAATCCAGCCTGAGCCAAACGGTCTGTACGAACGCTCATACGGGTAAACGGATAACGGGTTGCTTCCACCTGAGGACCGGGATAAACGTAATCGATAACAGGATATACTTTAGTCGAGTCGAAGTTGAACGGTTTGTACATAACACCATAAAGGTCTGTCACACCGTCGGCAGCTTTCACCTTGAACGGTTCCGGGAACTGGTAACCGGCTGCAAACAGTTGTGAGAAATCGCTTTCTTCCAGGTCCATAATCTTCCGGCCTGTATTATCCAACAGGTCTGTCTTAGGAACCGTATTGATGCGGGAATAATTATGGACAATGAATTGTGCATTATCATCTATGCGGACATCATGGAAATAATCACCGACTGAAACCATCTGCAAGCCGCTTCCATCCAGGTTCGCCCGGTAAAGATGTTCATAATAGGGATTCTCGTCCTTTTCCCTACCATTGGCAAGGAAATAAACGACACGCTTGGCTTCGTCTACTTTTACGATCTGGTCGACATGCCAGGGGCCTGATGTGATACGGTTTTTCAGGTTGCCTTTATCATCGTAGAGATACAGATGTGCCCAGCCGTCGCGTTCGCTCCAATGGATCAGTTCCTTGCCATTGTTTACGGATGCCAGCGGACGGACTTCGATATAGGTATTCATACGCTCTTCGATGATCGGACGGATCGAATCTTCACCGATGGTATACGTACAGATGTCGATACGGTGCAGGTCACGGCTGGAACGGGTAACGAAGAAACGGTTATTATCACCCAGCCAGATATTTGGCAGCTCCTTCATATCACGTTGTTTTTGCAAGCGGGGTTGACGAGCCATGCGGATGGTCTGGTCTTTAAAAGCCCAGGTGTTGATCTCTTTATAAGAGTTATTGGTCATATCGAACAGATACAGATGGCTGATCGGCGCTTCTTTTTCACCCGGCATTTGGTACTTGTATGTTTCCAATGTCGGACGCGGGGTTGCCATGGCATTGATCACCCACAGGTCTTTCACCTCGCGGCTATCTGAGATAGATACGGCAAAGTGACGTGAATCGGGTGACCACAATAAGTAACCCGGATTTTTTCTTTTGCCGTTACATAATGTATCCGTATTTAAAATGCTGTAAGGCTGCCCGAAACCAAAGTCTTTTACTCCGGTGGTTGTCAGCTGTATTTCCGTAACGGTACTGTCTTTGTCATCCTTTTTCAGTTTCTCGTAATCTTCACGCGACATACGGTACAGATTCAGGTCTTTTGCATAAACAACGGTTTTACCGTCCGGAGAAATAGAAGCCCAGTCGGGATATTCCGTATCTTTCTTTTTATCGGCCAGATGCGTCAGTTTACGGGTAGGATAATCATAAGAGAAATAGAAAACTTCTTTCTTCGTTTTATTATCTTTATCCGTACTATCTTTCTTCGCATCCTGTGAAGAGGTCACCTGAAACGTAAAAGTACGTCCGTCCTCTCCTGCCTCCAGTTTCCGGATAGGTAACTGTTGAGCGATAAACGGGTCTTTTACGATCTCCGTAAGTTCTGCTGCCAGCTTATCCTGATCGAATAGAGGACGTTTCGATTTAGCAGAAGGATTAACCACATACCAGACATTCCCGTTTCCGGTTTTATATTCATACCAGAAACAATTACCAGCCTTAAACCAATGTGGATCTACTGAAGTAGAAAACAACATCGTCGGCAATTTATCACCGGCAAACCGTTCCGCTTGCGTATAACCCGGAAGCGGATCGTCTGCTGAATTTGTTTGTGCACTCACGCCCTGAACAAGAAAAAGCCCTGACGCTAATAAGAGTAAATGTAAATGTTTTTTCATGTTTTACAATTGTGTTATATTGTTTGCTTGCAATTCATACAAATGTAAGTAAATATTTTTTCTTTCGCCATATAAACTAAAAATCCCCTGTCTTATCAACTGAAGTGCACCCCAAAAGTTAGACATAAAACTTTAGGGGTGCATTTTTTATGTATAGACATCACAGTTTTGAAGAGAAACTAAACATTGTAACGAAAATTCAGCATGGTATTCCTCTTGGGCGATTA